>JACVRR010000135.1 GCA_014534345.1 Thermoleophilia bacterium
GGAGATGCCGTGGCCCTGGTACTTCTTGGCGATCGAGACGACCAGGCGCAGGTTGGAGTTGATCATCCGGTCCTTGGCCTGCTTGTCGCCGCGCTCGATCCGCTTGGCCAGCTCGATCTCCTCGGCGGCGGTCAGCAGCGGATAGCGGGCCGCCTCGTTGAGGAAGAGCTGCAGCGAGTCGGTCGTCATCGTCGCCAGGTCGCCGTTGACGTAGGTCGGCTGGCCGACCCCCACCTCGGCTCGCCCGCAGTCGTCGGTCAGCTCGATGCCGCGCTCGTCGAGCTGCCGGTAGAGCGTCTCGAGCTCTTCGGCGTCGAGATCGGCTTCCTGGAGGTACTCGGCGAGCTGGGACAGGTTCACGCAACCCTGCTCCTCGCCCCGCTCGAGGAGGATGTTGAGCTCGGTCTGCAAGATGGTCATGCGTCGGGCTATTCCACCGCGCCTGGCAGCCGTAACCTTGGCGACGCCGGCCCGGGGGGTTCGCCTACACTGACCGGCCGTGTCGGACGAGGCGCTCGCCGAGCTCGTCTTCATGATGGTGATCCTCAAGATCCCCGTGCTCTACCTGTGCGGGGTCGTCTACTGGGCCGTGCGCGCGCAACCGCGGCCGCTCGAGCCCGCGCTCGGCGTCCGGGCGCCCGTCCGGCCCGACGACGGCCCCTCGCCCGGCACCCCGCCTCGACACCGCCGCCCGCGCGCCCGCCGCCGGCCGCCGCTCCGTCCGCACGGGGGCCCGGTACGGACGTACGCGCGCGGCCGCGTGCCTGCGGCACGGACGGAGGCCGACTAGGTGGCTTCGCGCGCGGTCGCGGGCCGCGACCGCCCGGCCGAGGTGGTCGCGGGGTACCTGGCCGCGGTGGCACTGTTCGCCGCCGCGGTCGCGCTCGTCTACCGGCCGGTGCGCATCGCGCCGGCCGCGATGGTCGTCGCGCTCGTCGCGGTCGCGGTCGGCGGACGCCACGAGCGCCTGGCGAGCCTCGCCGTGGTGGCGGCCGGCGTCTGCTTCGTGATCGGGATGGTGGTCGCCGTCGTCACCGAACGGCCGCTCTTCTGACGGTCGGATCCCCGGCCGACCAGACCGCACACCGTCCTCGCGCGGCGCAGGGAGCCGCTGCTACAACACGTTCCGTGGAGGGCAACGGCGTGGACGCGCTGAACACCGGCTACGCGCGGCTGCTCCTCGACGAGTACCTGGAGGATCCCGCGTCCGTCCCGGCGGAGTGGCGTGACCTCTTCGAGAGCGGTGCGCTCGCCGCGGCGCCTCCAGGCCTGGCGCGGCTGCTCGAGCGCGCTCCGCGCGTGGACGGGCGCGCGGAGGCTCCGGCCGCGCCGCCGGCGGAGCCGCAACCCGTCCCGTCGGCGCCGGCCGACGAGCGTCTGCTCGAAGCGGTCGCCGCCGCGACGGCGCTCGTCAAGGCCGTCCGCACGCACGGTCACTTGGCCGCGCGGCTCGACCCGCTGGGGTCGGAGCCGCCGGGCGACCCCGCACTCGAGCCGGACCGGCTCGGGCTGACGGCCGACGTCCAGGAGCAGATCCCGGCCGAGCTCCTGCGTCTGTACGTGCCGGGCGACACGCTCGCCGACGCGCTGCCGCGGCTGTTCGAGACGTACTGCGGGACGATCGCCTACGAGATCGAGCACATCTCCGACCACGAGGAGCGCGTGTGGCTTCGCCAGGCGATCGAGTCGGGCCTCCACCGCCGGCCGCTCGACGACGACGAGCAGCGCCGCCTGCTGACACGGCTGACCGAGGTGGAGGGTCTGGAGCGCTACCTGCGCCGCGCGTTCCTCGGCCAGAAGCAGTTCTCGATCGAGGGGCTGGACGTGATGGTGCCCATGCTCGACGAGGCACTGGAGCTGGCCGGGGAGGCCGGCGTCCACGACGTCGTGATCGGGATGGCGCACCGCGGGCGCCTCAACGTGCTCGCGCACACGGTGGGGCGCCCGTACGAGTGGATCCTGCGCGAGTTCGAAGGCGAGCGCGCCGGCGACGCGATCGTGGCCGATCCCGAGGGCGGGACGGGCGACGTCAAGTACCACCTCGGGGCGCGAGGCGTTCGCCGCACGCACGCCGGCGAGCTGGCCGTCACGCTCGCCGCCAACCCCAGCCACCTGGAGGCGGTCGACCCCGTCGTCGAGGGCCTCGCGCGCGCGCGCCAGACCGACCGCTCGAGCGCCGAGGGCGTGCACGACCCGCGCGTGGCGCTGCCGGTCCTGATCCACGGCGACGCGGCGTTCCCCGCGCAGGGGATCGTCGCCGAGACGCTCAACCTGAGCGGCCTTGCGGGCTACACGACGGGCGGGACGCTGCACCTGATCGCGAACAACCAGATCGGGTTCACGACGGGGCCGAGCGAGGCGCGCTCGACGCGCTACTCGAGCGACCTGGCGAAGGGCTTCGACGTGCCGATCGTCCACGTGAACGCGGACGACGCCGAGGCGGCGATCGCGGCCGTGCGGCTCGCGCTCGCGTACCGCGCCCGCTTTCTCAAGGGCGTGGTGATCGACGTCGTCGGCTACCGCCGCCACGGCCACAACGAGCAGGACGAGCCCGCCTACACGCAGCCGCTGATGGCGACGCTGATCGCCGAGCACCCGCCCGTGCGCGAGCAGTTCGCCGAGCGACTCGCGCGCGCGGGCGTCGTCTCGCCCGAGGACGCCGCCCGGCTCGCGGACGAGTCGCAGGCACGCCTGCGCGCCGCCCACGAAGAGCTGAAGCGCAGCTTCGGCAGCGCGATCCCGGCGAAGACCGAGAGCGACCGAGTCCCGCGTCCGACGGCGGGGGACGTCGATACGCATGTCGACGGCGCGCGGCTGCGCGCGCTCAACGAGGAGCTGCTCCGGCTGCCGTCGGACTTCACCCCGCACGAGAAGCTGTGGCGCGCGCTGGAGCGTCGCCGCGAGGCGCTCGACACCGGCGCGATCGACTGGGGACACGCCGAGGCGCTCGCGTTCGCGACGCTGGTCGTGGACGGCATCTCCGTCCGCCTGACCGGGCAGGACACCGAGCGGGGAACGTTCTCCCACCGGCACCTCGTCCTCCACGACTCCGAGACGGGCGAGCGCTACGCGCCCATCCAGCGGCTGGGCGCGGCGGCCGCCTCGTTCGAGCTCTACAACTCGCCCCTCTCGGAGCTCGGCTGCCTCGGCTTCGAGTACGGCTACTCGGTCGCCGCGGCGGACGCGCTCGTGCTCTGGGAGGCGCAGTTCGGCGACTTCGTCAACGGCGCCCAGGTGATCCTCGACCAGTTCGTCGTCTCCGGGTTGTCCAAGTGGCGCCAGACGTCGCGGCTGACGCTGCTCCTCCCGCACGGCTACGAGGGCAACGGGCCCGAGCACTCGAGTGCGCGGCTCGAGCGGTTCCTGCAGCTGGCCGCGCAGGAGAACATCCGGATCGCGAACTGCACCACTGCGGCCCAGTACTTCCACCTGCTCCGCCGCCAAGCGCTCGACCCTAGCGGACGCCCGCTCGTCGTCATGATGCCCAAGAGCCTGCTCCGGCACGCGGCCGCGTCGTCCGCGCTCGCCGAGCTGACCGACGGCGGCTTCCGGCTCGTCCTCGACGATCCCGGCGTCGAGGCGCGCCAGGAGGTCCGCCAGCTCGTCCTCTGCTCGGGGAAGCTGTACTACGACCTGGTCGGGCACAGCGCCTGGGAGCGGGCCCGCGCGACGACCGCGATCGCCCGCATCGAGCAGCTGTACCCGTTCCCTGTGACGCAGCTGCGCGAGCTGGTCGACCGCTACCCGGCGCTCGAGGGCGTGGCCTGGGCGCAGGAGGAGCCCCAGAACATGGGTCCGTGGCGCTCGGTGCGGCACCGGCTGGAGGAGGCGACCCAGGGCCGCGTGCCGCTGCGCTACGTCGGCCGGCCCTGGCGCGCGAGTCCGAGCGAGGGGTACCCGACCGCCCACCTCGTGGAGCAAGACCGGATCGTGCGGGAGGCTCTGCCCGCGCCGGCGTAGCCTCGGCCGGCCTTACCGCCGACGTCACCGTCCTCAACTTCGGCCGCCCGGCGGCCGACAACAGGGGTAACCACCCCGGGGGCGCCCCATGAGTTTCACGCGCAAGCTCGTTCTCTACTTCGTCGTGCTGTCGCTGCTGCCGCTCGCCGCGGCGTTCCTGGCCTTCCAGCCGGCAGTCGAGCGCGGCGAGACGGCCGTCGTCGATGGAGCGCTCCGCGCCGCGCTGCGCGCGAGCGCGGCCGCGTACGGCGACGTCCTCGCCGATCGGCGTGAGGACGCCGTCGGGCTGGCCCGGTCGCCCGGGTTCCAGCGTGCGCTGACGGAACGAGACCGCGCGGCGGTCGCCCGCTCGCTCGCGGGCCACGCGCACATTCGCCTCGAGGCCGGCGGCTTCCGGGTCGGTGCGCGCCCGCCGGGCCCCGCCGCAGAGGCGCGCGTGTCGGTGCTCGTCGGGCGCCGCCACGCCGGCGACCTGGTCGCCGCCGTGCCCTTCGACCGGGCGCTGGCGGGGCGGCTGACGAAGCGCTCGGGCCTTGCCGCGGACGAGGTCGTCGTGCTCGTCGGGCGCGGCAGGATCGTCGGCGGTACCCGGTCGCTCGACGGGGCCGCCTTCGCGGTTCGGCCCGGGAGCGTGGCGACCGTCTCGGTCGGGGACGCCCGCTACCGCGTCGCCGTCGCGCGCGGCACTCCCACCCTGGCCGCCTTCATCCCCCACACGCGAATCGAGGGAGCGGTCGACGCGGCGGAGCGGCGCCTGCTCGCGGCCTTCGCGCTCTCGCTGCTCCTGGTGGGCGCCGTCGCCTACCTCGAAGGGCGCTCGATCGTGCGCGTCGTGCGCGAGCTCGTGCGGGCGGCCGGGGCGATCGCCGGGGGGCGCCTCGACCGCCGCGTCACCGTCCGCGGTCGCGACGAGCTCGCCCAGCTCGGCGAGGCCTTCAACGAGATGGCCGCGCAGCTCGAGCGGCGCCTTGCGGAGGTCGACCTCGAGCGACGGCGCGTCCGCGAAGTGACGGTGCGCTTCGCGGAGGCCCTCTCCGCGGCGCTCGACGTCGACCAGCTGCGGCTCGCGATCGTCGAGGCGGCCGTCGAGGCCACCTCTGCGAGCGGCGGCGCGTTCACCGTCGACGGGCGCGAGGTGGCGCGCTCCGGCGAGCCCGACGGCGACGATCGGATCGAGCTGCCCGTGGTCGTCAGACGCGAGACGTTCGGCGCCCTCGTCCTCTGGGGGCCCCGCTTCGACGCCCGCGACATCGAGTCAGCCTCTCTCCTCGTCGGTCACGCGGCGGTCGCGTTCGAGAACGTCCGGCTCCACCGCGTGGTCGAGCGGCAGGCGCTGGTCGACGCGCTGACGGGCCTGGCGAACCGGCGGCGGGCGGAGGAGGCGCTCGCACGGGAGCTCGCGCGCGCCGACCGGTACGCGACGCCCGTCTCGATCGTGCTCGCCGACCTCGACGACTTCAAGGCGGTCAACGACGGGCACGGCCACGAGGCAGGCGACGAGGTGCTGCGCGCGTGCGCGGCAGTGCTCGCGGCGGGCGTCCGCGCGGTCGATCTCCCTGCGCGCTGGGGGGGCGAGGAGTTCCTGCTCCTCCTGCCGGACACCGACGCCGCCGGCGCCGCGGCCGTTGCGGAGCGCCTCCGGGCGGCCCTCGCATCCACGCGGATGCTGCTCCCCGACGGCGCCGTCGCCAGGGTGGCCGCCAGCTTCGGCGTCGCCTCGTTCCCACCCGCCGGATCGCGCGAGGAGCTCCTCGCCGGAGCGGACGCGGCCCTCTACGAGGCGAAGCGGGCGGGCAAGGACCGAGTCGTCGTGACTGCCGCCGTCCAGGCCCAGGACTAACCTCGGCCCCGTTGCTTCGTCAAAGGGCGTTATAGAATCCCGCGCCGTCCCACGCGCCCAACGGGAGGAGACGAATGCCGGTTGAGACACCGTCGCTGTTCGCTCAGGTCATCGAAGACCACCTTCGCCTCAAGGCCCGCAACTCCACGCTCGAGGACACGCTTCCGATCGACCGCTACAAGACGGACGACCCGTTCGACAACCACCCCCTGTTCAAGACCGAGCAGCAGGCCCGCCTCGAGGAGACCGGCGAGCTGCCGCTCCACCGTGAGGCGAGTATGCCGTGGCCGGGGGAGGACACGGGCGAGATCGTCGTCGAGGACGCCGAGAACAGCCTCTGGGGGCGCTCGCGCGACTTCGACTGGGGCGACTGACCGCCCCGCCGCGCCGCGCGACCGAACTCGTCGCTGCCCCGTTTTCCCTGCCGACCGGCGGGTAGCCGTCCCGTGAACGCAACGGACCGCGAAATCAGCAGGGGGTGCACGTGAACATCGCCAAGTCTCAGGAGGATTCGAGGAGCCGGGTCGCGCTCCCGCTCGCCGCCGCCGTCGGCGCGATCGTCGCCTTCTTCTTCGACCCCGCCAACGGCCGGGGCCGGCGCGCGAAGCTCGCGCAGCGGGTGCCGGCGTTCTTGCGCCGGCGCAAGCGCGCCGTCGAGCAGGCCGCGCGCGGCGTGACGGCGACGGCGTACGGCGTCAAGCAGCAAGTGGCCCACCGGCAGGAGGAGCACAAGGACCTGAACGACCCAGCGCTCGCCGCGAAGGTGGAGACGATCATCTTCCGCGACCCGGACGTCCCGAAGGGCCAGATCAACGTCAACGTCCAGGACGGCATCGTCCAGCTCCGAGGTGAGGTGCCGAGCCCGGAGATGGTCGACGAGCTCGTCGAGCAGGCGCGCTCGGTCGAGGGCGTTCGCGACGTCGAGAACCTGCTGCACCTGCCCGGCACGCCGGCGCCGATGCACGAGTGAGGCGCGCGGGCGGCCGCCGTCGCGGCGGCCGCCCGCGATCACGCGCCGCCGCCGCGCAGGATCCGCGCGACGATGCGCAGGTCGTCGACCAA
>JACVRR010000114.1 GCA_014534345.1 Thermoleophilia bacterium
AGCGACGGTAGAGGCGCAGGAGTGACATGTCTGTGCCGGTTCAGCCACAACACCGGCACGGAGAAGGAGGGGGTCCACGGGGGAACCATGGGTTCCCCCGTGCTCCTACCCGTCGAACAGCAGGAGCGCGTCCGTCGGCGCGTAGTCGTCCGTCAGCACGGGAACGTTCCCCATCGGAATCGGGCGGTCGTAGCGGTTTCGGATGGCCTTCTCCATCAGCCGGCCGCCCCTGCCGTTCGCGAGCTCGCGCCACCGCTCGGCGAGGAAGGCGGTCTGCGGCGCGGCCCCGTCCGAGGCCACCACCATCAGGTTCCGCAGAGCGGTGTCGCCGCCGTCGATCTCCTCGATCACCGGGTGCACGGTGACCGTCGTGAACACCGAGCGGTACGTCCGGTAGAAGGAGCGGAACAGACGCGACTGCGGGCCCTCCAGCGCGCCGATCACGTTCGCGACCACGACGCCGCCCGGCCTCAGCCGGCTCTTGACCAGCTCGAGGAACTCGCGGGTCGTCAGGTGGAAAGGGATCGAGTCGGAGAAGTAGGCATCGAGCCCGATCACGTCCCAGCGGCGGTCGTCGCGCACGAGGAAGCGACGGCCGTCCTCGACCTCGACGGCGAGGCGCGGGTCGCGCGGCAGCTCGAACCAGCGCCGGGCGACGTCGACCACGACCGGGTCGAGCTCGACCGTCTGCAGCCGTAGCTGCGGGAAGTCCCGCCAGAGCCGCTTCAGCGCGGAGCCGGCGCCGAGCCCGACCATCAGGTAGTCGCGCGCGCTCGGGTTGTAGGCGAGCCCGAGCTGGAAGTAGTCGCTGTAGTCGAAGCGGGTCGCGAACGGCCGGTCGACGTACATCGCTCCCTGCCACGAGCTGTCGAAGCGGAGGTACCGCGTCTCGTCGTCCTCGACGACGGCCAGCCGGTGGTAACGCGTGTCCTTGCTGTAGCGGACACGCAGCCCCTCCGCCTCGTAGTCGGTGCGCGGCTCGCCGAAGCGCGTCTCGCGGTAGACCGGCGACCAGTTGCGCGCGGCCGCCCCGGCCAGCCGCGCCGTGCCGTCGCCCGTGGCGAGCGAGGCGGACGCGAGGGCGGCCACACCGGCCGCGGCGAGGCCGCCGGCGACGGCGAGCGGCATCCGCTCGACCAGCGCGACCAGCGCGATCGCGAGGAAGAGGGCCAGCGAGGCGACTGCGAGCAGCTGGTTCGTGCCGAACTCGGGGACGAGGAAGAAGGCCGTCGCGAACGTCCCGACGATGCTCCCCGCGGTCGAGATCGCGAACAGCCGTCCGGCCGTCCGCCCGGCGCTCGTCACCGAGCGCGAGAGCAGCCGGACCGCGATCGGGGTCACGCCCGCGAACACGACGCTCATCGGCCCGAACAGCACGATCGCCGCGATCAGCGGATTGAGGCGCGGCCCGAGGTCGACCTCGACGACGGCTTCGAGCACGGCCCCGTCGACGAACGGGATCGCCAGCACGAGGGTCGCCCCGAGCGCCATCGTGCCGAGCAGCAGGTAGGGCGCGGGCAGCCGGTCGGCGAGCGCGCCGCCGGCCCAGTAGCCGATCGCAAGCCCGGTGAGCACGACGCCGATCAGCGAGCCCCAGACGAACAGCGAGGTGCCGAAGAACGGCGCGACCACACGGCTGGCGGCGATCTCGACCCCGAGCAGGACCGCGCCCGACGCGAAGACCGCAAAGCCGATCGCGACCGTCCGCCGCCGCTCGAACGCCGGCTGGACGACGCGCAGCCGCGGCGGCGCCTCGCGCTCCGCGACCGCCGGCTCGGACACTTCAGCCACCTCGCCGGGGGAGCGACAGGCGCCCGAGCTCGGCGGAGCGGACGACGACGGCGTCGACGCCCGCCCGCTCCAGCTCCTCCACCTCGGACTCCTCGACCGGGTCGACGTCGGCGATCGCGAGCTTCCCGGCGGGGACATCGGGGAGCAGCGCGAGCACGTGCTCGAGCGCGCCGCCGTCCTCGGCCTCCGGCGGTAGCAGGAGGAAGATGTCGGGGTCGAGCCGATCGAGCGCGAGCCGCAGCTCGTCTTCGTCGCGCACCGCGACGACGCAGTCGAGCCCGCGCTCGAGGCACTCGCGCTGGAGCTGCTCGAGCCGGCCCTCGTCGTCCTCGCCGCCCGCGACGACGAGGACCCAGGCATCCGCGCCCGCCGCCTCGGCGCCCGCCGCCTCGCTGTCGCCCGTGCTCCACAGGATCGGCAGCTCGGTTGCTTCCCGCACCCCGGCGACCCCGCCGCGGACGACGACGGCCTCGGCGCCGTCGCTCTCGGCCGCACGCGCGCCCTCGGCGCTGCCGATCGCCGCGAGGAGCGAGATGCTCTCGCCCTCGGAGATCGCTTGACTGAACCGGCGGCGGCCTCGCATGCCCGCGCGGCGGATGGTACCCATGAGCGGGCGCGCGCCCGGCTACTGTGGACTCAGGGATGCGGTTCCTCGTCGCCCTCGCGAGCCTCGTCCTCTTCGCCGGAGCGGCGGCGGGCGCGACCGCTCGGGTCGTGACCGGGACGAACGGCCGGGACGTCCTCCGCGGGACGAACGCGGCCGACGTGCTGCGCGGTCTGGGCGGCTCCGACCGCCTGTTCGGGCTCGGCGGGTCCGATCTCCTCGACGGCGGCGGCGGGCGCGACCGCGTCGCGGGCGGGCGGGGTCCCGACCGCATCACGATCGAGCACGACGGCGCGAGCGACCGGGTGCAGTGCGGACCCGGGCGCGACGTCGTCGCCGCCGACAGGCGCGACGGGGTTGCGCGCGACTGCGAGGTCGTCAGCCGGGCGATCTCGCGCGACCCCTACCGCAACGCCGACTCCCAGCACGAGACGCAGGTCGAGCCGGACAGCTTCGGCTGGCGGTCGACGATCGTCTCGGCCTTCCAGACCGGGCGCTTCACGAGCGGGGGCGCGTCGAACATCGGCTGGGCGACGTCCCGCGACGGCGGCCGCTCCTGGCGCAGCGGCTTCCTCCCCCGGCTGACGCGCTTGTCCCGCCCCGCCGGGACGGCCGAGCGTGCCAGCGACCCCGTGGTCGCCTACGCCGCCGCGCACCGCGTCTGGCTGATCACGTCGCTGCTGGTCGGCCCGCGCACGCAGCTGTCGATCAGCCGATCGCGCGACGGCCTCCGCTGGGGCGCGCCGGTGATCGCCGCGTCCGTCGAGCGGCAGGGCGACGAGGTCGTCGCCCTCGACAAGCAGTGGCTCGCGTGCGACAACGGGACGGCGAGTCCGTTCCGCGGCCGCTGCTACCTCTCCTACACCGACCTGCGGACCGGGCGGCGCATCGTCACCCAGACGTCCAGCGACGGCGGCCGCACCTGGTCGGCGCCCGTCTTCACCGCCCGCGGCGATGCCGTCGGCGCCTTCCCCGTCTCTCGCCCGAACGGCGACCTCGTGGTCGTCTACTCCGACTGGACGGCGATTCTCGCAGCGCGCTCGACCGACGGCGGCGCGAGCTTCTCGGCCCCCGTCCGCATCGGTCAGGCGGTCGGGCCGCGACTCGGGAACTACCGCGCCTTCCCGGCCCTCGCGTCGGCCGACGCCGACCGCTCGGGCACGGTGTACGTCACCTGGTACGCCTGCCGCCTGCGCGGCGCCTGCTCGACGACCGACGTCGTCCTCGCCACCTCCGCCGACGGGGCGACCTGGAGCGGGCCGGTGCGCGTCCCGACGCGGGCGAGCGGCGCGCGTGTTCCGGTGACGCCGGCGATCGCCGTCGATCCGGCCACCTCCGGCGCGACCGCCCGGCTCGCCATCGTCTACTACACGCTGTCCCGGGTGCCCTGTGACCCGTGCTCCGTCGACGCCTGGCTCGTCCGCTCGCGGACGGGCGGCCGAACGTGGGGCCGTCCGCAGCGCCTGACCCCGCGGTCGATGTCGAGCGAGTGGCTACCGGAGACGACGCTCGGGCGGATGCTCGCCGACTACGTGTCCGTCACCTGGACGGGCGGCCGGCCGGTCCCGGTGTTCGCGCTCGCCTCGGAGCGCCGCGGTACCGCGTACCGCCAGGCGATCTTCGCGACGCGGCTGCGCTAGCCAGCTGCCGAGCCGAGCGCGCCGCCGCGCCGGATTCGCCGGCACGCGTTCGACACGCGCTCGCGACAGACACGCGCGCACTTTGTGGATAGCGTGTCAACCGCGGGGCGGAGGTCGGCGGCCCGAGCGTCAGCCGCCGGGCGGGACGCGTGCGGCATGTGCGTGCGCGCTCCCGGTCCCGCGACGTTCGGAAGCCGCTGCGAGACGCGTGTAGCGGCGCGCGCGCGGGAAACGACGGCGTCCGTGGAGGCCGTGCGTCCGGCGAGCTGGGCCGAGCTGCACGAGGTGCTGTTCGCCGGCTCGTGGAAGCCCGAGCTCCGGCGCTTTCGCTCCGACTTCGCCTTCCGCGGCCGCAACGACGCGGCCGAGGAGCTCGCGACGAGCCTCCAGCGACACGCCGGCGACGCGGCGCTCGAGGGGCACCTGCTACGGAACTTCCGCAAGTACGCGCAGCGCGAGGACGTCGCGTCTGACTCCGTCTGGAACTGGCTCGCGCTCGCGCAGCACCACGGCCTGCCGACGCGCCTGCTCGACTGGACGTACTCGCCCTACGTGGCCCTCCACTTCGCGACCGCCGCGGTCGATCGGTACGACCGCGACGGCGTCGTCTGGATGGTCGACTACGTCCGCGCCCAGGACGAGGCGCCCGCCGCGCTCCGCGACGTCCTCACCGAGGAGGGCATGAACGTCTTCACCGCGGAGCTGCTCGACCGGATCGCGCCCGGCCGCTACGAGCTCGAGGGGCTCGCCGGCGAGGACTTCGTCGTCTTCCTCGAGCCGCCCTCGATCAACCCGCGGATCGTCAACCAGTACGCGCTCTTCTCGCTGATGTCCCGCGCCGAGGCCCGCCTCGACGACTGGCTCGAGCGGCGCCCCGAGCTCGTGCGGCGCGTGATCGTCCCGGCCGAGCTGAAGTGGGAGGTGCGCGACAAGCTCGACCAGGCGAACGTGACGGAGCGCGTCCTCTTCCCCGGCCTCGACGGGCTGTCGCGCTGGCTGGCCCGGTACTACCTGGCGCGTTGACGTGCGCAGGAGCGCCCGCTTCTACTACCACGACCGCGACGCACCGGCGCCGAACCGGCCGCGCGCGCTGTCGGTGGTCGCGCTGATCGAGCGGGACGGGACGCTCCTCCTCGAGCACCGAACCGACGCCGCGCTCTGGTCGCTGATCGCGGGCATGGTCGAGGACGACGAGACGCTCACGGACGCGCTCCGGCGCGAGGTGCGCGAGGAGACCGGCCTCGAGCTCACGGCGGTCGAGCTCTTCGGGACGTTCTCCGACCCGACCCGGATCGTCAGCTACCCCGACGGCAATGTCTTCCGGGTCGTGTCCGTCGCCTACTCGGTCGCCGTCGCCTCCTTCGCCGGGCTGCGCGCGAGCGAGGAGTCGGAAGCGCTCCGCTTCTTCCCGCTGGCGGAGCTCCCCTTCCTCGCCTTGCCGGCCACGCAGCGGCCGATCGTCGACAGGCTCCTGACAGGCGGCCCTCCACCCCACCTCGAGTAGCCGGCCGCCTCAGATCCCGAGCCGCTCGAGCAGCGCCTCGTCGCGGCGCCATCTCGGCTTCACCTTCACGCGCAGGTCGAGGAAGACCGGGTGGCCGAGCAGGAGCTCGATCTCCGGCCGCGCGCGCGTGCCGATCTCGCGGATCGTCGCGCCCCCCTTGCCGACCACGATCTGCTTCTGCGAGTCGGTCTCGACGTAGAGCGTCGCTCGCACGACCTTGGCGCCGAGCTCGTCGACCTCGACGCTGATCGCGTGCGGGACCTCCTCGCGCGTGAGCTGCAGCGCCTTCTCGCGCACGAGCTCGGCCGCCTGCACCTCGACCGGCAAGTCCGTTCGCTGCTCGCGCTCGAAGTACGCCGGCCCCTCGGGCTGCAGCGCGACGAGCTCCTCGCGAAGCGCGCCGACTCCGTCGCCCGTCCGCCCGCTGACCGGATGCAGCGCGTGGAAGTCGCCGAGCTCGGCGGCCCGCTGCATCTGCTCGGCGACCTGTCCCGGCTTCAGGCGGTCGACCTTGTTGAGCGCGATCACGACGGGCAGGGCGAGGTCGAACACGCGCCGCCCGACGTAGCGGTCGCCCGCGCCGATGCGCGCCCGCGCGTCGAGGACGAGCAGGACGGCGTCCACGTCGTCGAAGGAGGTGTCGACCGTGCGCTGCATGTGCTCGGTGAGCGGGTCGCGCGGGCGCTGGAAGCCGGGCAGGTCAACGAGCACGAGCTGCCAGTCGTCGCCGTGGGCGACGCCGAAGATCCGCCTGCGGGTGGTCTGCGGCTTGTCCGAGACGATCGCCACCTTCCT
Organism: Thermoleophilia bacterium; assembly: GCA_014534345.1. Lineage (GTDB taxonomy): Bacteria > Actinomycetota > Thermoleophilia > Gaiellales > Gaiellaceae > JACVRR01. The sequence continues at coordinate 6,335 of JACVRR010000114.1, forward strand.
GCCGCACAGCGCGTTCACGAGCGTCGACTTGCCGACGTTCGGCCGCCCGGCGACGGCGACGAAGCCGCTCCTCACAGCGCGAACGTGTCGGGCAGCAGCTCGGCGGGCGTGAGCGTGACCACGCTGCCGTCCCCGCGCCGGTAGACGACCCGCTCGACGCGGAACTCGTGCAGGCGCTGGCGGCAGCCGCCGCAGGGCGAGGCGGTGATCGCGACCGCCTGCAGGTCGCCAGGGCGGTAGCCGGCCGTGACGGCGGCGGCGAGCGCGCCGCTCTCGGCGCACGTCCCCAGCGGGTACGCCGCGTTCTCGACGTTCACCCCGCCGACCACCCGGCCGTCGCGCGCGAGCAGCGCAGCGCCGACGCGGAAGCCGGAATAGGGCGCGTAGGCGCGGGCCGCCGCCTCGTCCGCCCGGGCCAGGAGCTCGTCGTCGGTCATCGCTTCACGTGAACAGCTGGAAGAGCGCGAGCATCGTCAGGCCGCCGAGCAGGGCACCGTAGAACACCTCCAGCGCCGAGTGGATGCCGGACTCGACGCGCGTCTGCGCCACGAGCAGCGCCAGGAGGAGGGCGAGCGAGGAGGCGAAGAAGCGCTGCTCGTCGACGAACAGGGTGATCGCCATCCAGCCCGCGAAGGCGACGGCGGCGTGCCCCGAGGGCAGCCCGCCGCGCAGCGGCCGCCCGCGATGCGTGAGCGCCTTCGTCGCGATCACGAGGATGGTCGTCAACACCAGCGCGATCAGCGTCACACGCGTGGGCGCGTCGCCGAGCCGCTCGAGCAGCCGCGAGCTGCGGTCGGTGACCGCGCGGGAGAAGACGAGATACCCGATCGCGACGGCGGTGATCGTCGCGATCAGGACTGCGCCCGCGGCGATGTCCTTGGCGAGCTTCGCGTTCGGGTCGAACGAGGTCGTCGAGACGTCGACCGCCCCCTCGATCGCGGTGTTGATCATCTCGGCGATCAGCACGAACGCGATCGCCAGCAGCAGTGCGATCAGCTCCATCCGCGAGACGCCGATCGCGACGGCGGCCACCAGCACGACGCCGGCGACGGCGAAGTGGATGCGCATGTTGCGCTGCGTGCGGAGGACGTGGATCACGCCCTCGAAGGCGAAGTTGAAGCTGTCGAGCAGCGAGGGCCGGCGGATGATCACGGCAGGTGCCGCTCCTCTCGCGCGTCCATCGCCTCGCCGTGGTCGTACCCGAGAAGGTGCAGCAGCGCGTGCACCAGCGGGCGGCGCCACTCGTCGCCGACCACGGCCGGGCAGAGGACCACGTCGCCGAGCTGGCGCGGCAGCCCCGGAGGCAGCTCGTCGCGCGCGTCGATCGGGAAGGCGAGCGCGCCCGTGGCCTCGTTGCGGCCGAGGTGCTCACGCTTCAGCGTGCGGATCTCCTCGTGCGTCACGAACTGGAGGCCGAGCTCGCCGTCGGCGACACCCTCGTCCGCGAGGACGCGACACGCCAGCTCGACCGCGCCCGCCTCGTCCACCGCCACGCCGCTGCGATTCTCGACCTCGACCGCGAGCACGCTAGGCGTCCGGGCTCGCCGGCCGGTCGCCCGCGATGGCGCCACCTGGCCGCGTCGGCCGTTCCTCGTCTCGCCCGCGCACCGCTCGGTCAGCGCTGCCGCTGCGTCCCCGTCTGCTCCGCGTGGCGCTTGTACGCCTCGACGATCCGCTGCACGAGCTTGTGCCGGACGACGTCCTGGTGGGTGAAGCGGATGAAGGCGACGCTCTCGATCGCGCCGAGGATGTCCTGCACCTGGATCAACCCGGAGGCCTGGTCGCGCGGGAGGTCGATCTGGGTGATGTCGCCCGTGACGACCACCTTCGAGCCGAACCCGAGCCGAGTGAGGAACATCTGCATCTGCTCGGGGCTCGTGTTCTGCGCCTCGTCGAGGATGATGAACGAGTCGTTCAGCGTCCGGCCGCGCATGAACGCGAGCGGCGCGACCTCGATC
>JACVRR010000111.1 GCA_014534345.1 Thermoleophilia bacterium
CCCCGGGGCGGCGGCCGTCGCCGAGCTGCGCCGCGGCGGGGGCTCGCTGTTCGCCCCGAGGGTGGTGGTGGCGGTGGGCGCGGCGAGCGCCGAGCTCGCGCGCGCCCCGCTGTCTGCGTAGCCGCGCCGCCGCGCCGCGCGGTCAGCGGGCGCGGCCGACGAGGCGGAGCGCCCACCAGGCTCCCGCGACCGCCTGCGCGAGCGCGAGGATGCGTGTCGCGCGCGGTCGCGCGCGGAATGCCCGCGTCACCCGCCGCCACGCCTGCGGGCCGACGTCCCAGCGGCGGAGATGGCGCTTCGGCTGCAGGGCGGCGACGACGCCGTCACCGACGAGGAGGACGGCGACGAGCGCCTTCACGCGATGCGTCATCCCGCGCTTCTTGACGTCGGCGACGGGGGTAAACCGCGCTATCGTCGGGCCGTGCGGTTCGGGACGAGCGAGCGCACGGCGCGGCCGCCCGGGTACGTCGCGCTGGCCGAGACACGGGAGCTCGGGCGGCGCGCCCGCCGGGCATGCGAGCTGCTCGGCCCGCGCTGCGTCGTCTGCCCGCGGGGGTGCAAGGTCGACCGGCGTGCGGACGTGGCCGGCCTGTGCGCGGTCGGGCGGCACGCCGTCGTCGCGTCCTACTTCCCCCACTTCGGCGAGGAGGACTGCCTCCGTGGATGGCGCGGCTCGGGGACGATCTTCTTCAGCGGCTGCAACCTGCGCTGCGTCTTCTGCCAGAACCACGACATCTCGTGGGAGCTGCGCGGCGAGCGGGCCGGGCCGGAGCGGCTGGCGACGATGATGCTCGAGCTGCAGGCGATCGGCTGCCACAACGTCAACTGGGTGACGCCGGAGCACGTCGTGCCGCAGATCCTGGAGGCGCTTCCGCTCGCCGTCGGCGGCGGGCTGCGGCTGCCGATCGTCTACAACACGAGCGCGTACGACAGCGTCGACAGCCTGGAGCTGCTGGACGGCGTCGTCGACCTCTACATGCCCGACCTGAAGCTGTGGACCGGCGAGCGCGCGCGCCGCTACCTCAAGCGAACCGACTACGCCGCCGTCGCCCGCGAGACGATCGCCGAGATGCACCGACAGGTCGGCGACCTCGTCCTCGACCACGACGGGCTGGCGCGCCGCGGCCTGATCGTGCGACACCTCGTCATGCCCGGCCTGCTCGACGAGACGGAGGCGATCCTGCGCTGGATCGCCTCCGACCTGGGGCCCGGCGTCTACGTGAACCTGATGGCCCAGTACTCCGTCTCCGGAAAGGTCGGCCGCGACGGCGAGTACTCGGAGATCGCGCGCGGGATCCGGCGCGACGAGTACGAGCAGGCGCTGTCGCTCGCGCGCAAGCTGGGGCTGCGCCTCGATCCCCGCAGCGTCGCGGACGGCCGCACGCTGACGACGTGAGCCGGGGCGGCGCTCGGCGAGGTGCCGCAGCTCGGGGCCTGCGCCCGGCGAGCGGCCGGCCCCGGGGGCGGGCCGCGATCGTGCTCGTCGCGAGCCTCGTGGCGGTTGCCGTCGTCGCCGGTGCGGCGGCGCTGCGCGACCGCCGCGCCGTCTCGTCGGCCGGGACGGAGACCGGCCCCGTGCACGTCCACGGCTTGGGCGTCGACCCGGCGGACGGCACGCTCTTCGTCGCGACACACACGGGGCTGTGGCGCGTCGCGCCCGGCGAGGCGAAGGCCGCCCGGGTCGGGACGAGCCGCCGCGACCTGATGGGCTTCACCGTCGCCGGGCCCGGACACTTCCTCGCCTCGGGGCATCCCGACAGCCGCCGCGAGCCGCCCCTCCTCGGTCTGATCGAGTCGCGCGACGCCGGCGAGACCTGGACGTCGATCTCGCTCGCCGGGGAGGCCGACTTCCACGTCCTCCGCCTCGCCGGTCGGCGGCTGTACGGGTACGATGCCTCGCACGGCCGGCTGCTCGTCCGCCGCGGCCTCGGGCGCCCGTGGGAGCGGCTGGGGACGCCGGCGACGATCGGCGACTTGGCCGTCTCCCCGATCGACCCGTTCCGGCTGCTCGCGACCACCGACAAGGGGCTGTTCGAGTCGGCGGACGGCGGCCGGTCGTGGCGGCGGGTGGCGTCCGTCTTCGGTCTGCTCGCCTGGCCGCTTCCGCACGAGCTATTGCGCGTCGAGGAGAACGGCGACCTGCTCACGAGCGCGGACCGGGGGCGGAACTGGACGCCGGTCGGCGCGATCGGCGGGGAGCCGGCCGCGTTCGCCGCGCGGTCGCCGACGGAGCTGTACGTCGCGCTGCACGACGGAACGATCAAGCGCTCGACCGACGCGGGGCGGTCGTGGGAGGTGCACTCGACGCCGTAGCACGCTCCGTGCTCAGCAGGCGTCGCAGCAGGCCTCGCCGCGCCAGCTCAGGAGCCCCTCGCGCACGGCGACGTACGCGATGAACAGCGCCGCGGCGGGATCGGCCCACCACCAGCCGAGCACCGCGTTCAGCGCCAGGCCGGCCAGGACGGCGAGCGACAGGTATGCGCAGAGCATGTTCTGCGCGCCCTCGCTGACCGTGGCCGAGGAGCCGAGCGCGTTGCCGACGCGCCGCTTCGCGATCCCGAAGAGCGGCATCGAGACCGCACTGGCCGCCGTCAGTCCGATGCCGAGCCAGCTCGCCTCGGGCTCGCTCTGCGTGGCGAGCGTGCGCAGCGACTCCACCGCGACGTAGGGGGCGAGGAGGAAGAACTGGACGGCGACGAGCTTCTGCGCCCGGCGCTCCGCGGCCTCGGAGAGCGCTCGCCGGCCCCAGAAGCGCCAGATGATGACGACGCTCGCGACGCCCTCGATCGCCGAGTCGATCCCGAAGCCGATCAGGGCGATGCTGCCGGCGAGCACGCCCGCGGTGACCGCGATCGCGCCCTCGGCGGTCATCCAGACGAGGCTGCCCCACGCGAGCAGCTGCGCGCGGCGGACGAGCCGCCGGCGGCCGGCCGCGGCCGCAAGCGGAACCAGCGTGTGCGTCTCGGTAGCCGTACCTGCAGGCTAGCCCCGCCGGGCTACGCCGCGGCGGCGGCGCGCGGCTCGGGCGGGAACCGCTCGAGCACCCACGCGGCGTCGAGCGCCTGCTTGCGGTACGGCCGTCCGCCGACGAGCACGAAGTCGCCCGTCTTCGGGTCCATCGGCAGGCGCGACTCGGCGGGGAAGTAGCGGTTGTGGCGGTCGATCAGGTCGTTCACCTCCACGAAGCTCCAGCGCGCGACCAGCTCGCGCCAGCGGCCCGCGAACGCGGCGCGGTCGGCGCCGCACTGCCGAAGCAGCTCCTCGCGTGCGCGGGCGAGCCGCTCCTCGTGCGAGCGGATCTGGTCATCGATCTCGCGCACCCGCTGCATGTACGGAAGCGGCCCGCCCAGCGACGCGACGTACCGGTCGGCGTCGACCGGGAAGTTACGCAGGCGTGACCGCAGCGGCCGCCCCTTCCCCGGATGGCCCTCGAGGTCCTCGTCGAGCTTCCGGTACGCCAGGCGGTCGGTTGCCGTCCCGTCACGGACGCCCCACTCGCCGAGGATGCGCTCTCGTTCCCAGCGCTCCACGCCGTCAACGGTAGCCGCGCCGCCGCAGCTGCCGGTCGAACCAGCTCGGCCGCCGCACCTCGGCCAGGGACGGCGGCTCCTCGCCCGCCCGCCGCAGCAGGATGTCGCCTAGCACTCGCCGCTCGTCGTCGTCGAGTTGCTCGGCGAACCGCGCGACCGCCTGGACGAGGGCGGCCCCGTCGTGCTCCGCGCGGAGCGCGTCGACGCGGGCGGCGATCGCGTCCCGAGTCCAGGCCACGTGGCGATTATCGCCGCCCCGCACGGGCGGCGGTTGTCCGGCCCTTCAGTATCCAGCATGATTCCATCGTGGACCGGACGATGGCCTGTCCGGCCTGTGGGTCGGCCAACGAGCAGGGGCGGAAGTTCTGCGGCGAGTGCGGCAGCCCGCTGAGCGTTGCCTGCCCGACCTGCGGGACGCCGAACGCGGCGGGCATCAAGTTCTGCGGGGAGTGCGGCACGCGGCTCGACCCGCAGGCCGGCCCGGCGTCCGCCGCCGAGGAGGCACCGCCGTCGCCGGGCGCCGAGCGCCGGCTCGTGTCCGTGCTGTTCGCCGACCTGGTCGGGTTCACCGCCGCGTCCGAGGGCCGGGACGCCGAGGACACGCGTGAGCTGCTCACTCGCTACTTCGACCTCGCGCGCACGACGGTCGAGCGCTACGGCGGCACGGTGGAGAAGTTCATCGGCGATGCGGTGATGGCGCTGTGGGGCGCGCCGGTCGCGAACGAGGACGACGCCGAGCGCGCCGTCCGCGCGGCGCTCGAGCTGGTCGCCTCGGTTCCGGACCTCGACGGGCGCCTGAACGCCCGGGCCGGTGTCCTGACCGGCGAGGCCGCAGTTACCGTCGGCGCGCAGGGGCAGGGCATGGTCGCCGGGGATCTCGTCAACACCGCTTCTCGCATCCAGTCGGCGGCGGAGCCCGGCACCGTGCTCGTCGGGGACGCGACCAAGCGCGCCAGCGAGGCGGCCGTCGCTTATGAGGAGGCCGGAGAACGGGCGCTGAAGGGCAAGGCGGAGCCGGTCGCGCTGTGGCGTGCGCAGCGCATCGTCGCCGCGCGCGGCGGCGCACTGCGCTCCTCGCAGCTCGAGCCGCCCTTCGTCGGCCGCGAGCGGGAGCTCCGCCTGGTCAAGGACCTCTTCCACGCGACGGCGGAGGAGAGCAAGGCGCGGCTCGTCTCCATCACCGGCATCGCCGGGATCGGCAAGTCACGGCTCGCCTGGGAGTTCTTCAAGTACATCGACGGCCTCGCCGACTCGATCTGGTGGTGGAGCGGGCGCTGCCTCGCGTACGGCGAGGGGGTGGCCTACTGGGCGCTCGCCGAGATGGTGCGGACCCGGGCCGACATCGTCGAGGGCGAGGCGCCCGAGTCGGCCCGGCCGAAGCTGCGGGCCGCGCTCGAGCCCTACATCGCCGACCCCGACGAGCGCGACTGGATCGAGCCGCGACTCGCCCACCTACTCGGGCTCGAGGCGCGCGCCGCCGAGCGGGAAGACCTCTTCGCCGCCTGGCGCCTCTACTTCGAGCGCCTGAGCGAGCACCAGCCTGCGGTGCTCGTCTTCGAGGACATGCAATGGGCCGACGTCTCGCTCCTCGAGTTCGTCGAGTACCTCCTCGAGTGGTCGCGGAACCACCCGCTCTACGTGCTCACCTTCGCGCGACCCGACCTGATGGAGCGTCACCCGAGCTGGGGCGCCGGTAAGCGCAACTTCACCGCTCTGACGCTCGAGCCGCTGTCCGTTCAGGCGATGGAGGAGCTCCTCGACGGCTTCGTGCCGGGCCTCCCCGACGAGCTGCGGACGCAGATCCTCGTGCACGCCGAGGGCGTGCCGCTCTACGCGGTCGAGACGGTGCGCATGCTGCTCGACCGCGGCCTCCTGGAACGCGCCGGCGAGCGCTACCGGCCGACGGGGCCGATCGCAGCCCTCGAGGTCCCGGAGACCTTGCACGCCCTCCTCGCCGCCCGCATCGACGCCCTGGAGCCGGAGGAGCGGCGTCTGCTCCAGGATGCCTCTGTCCTGGGCAGGACGTTCACGAAGCAGGCGCTCGCCGAGCTCAGCGGCACCTCCGAGGAGGAGCTCGAGCCTCGGCTCGCCGCACTCGTGCGCAAGGAGGTGCTGTCGCTGGAGGCCGACCCGCGCTCACCCGAGCGTGGCCAGTACGGCTTCGTCCAGGACCTGCTCCGTCGGGTCGCCTACGAGACGCTCGGACGATCCGAGCGGAAGGCCCGGCACCTGGCAGCGGCAGCGTTCCTCGAGTCGGGCTGGGGCCCGGCCGAGCAGGAGATCGCGGAGGTGATCTCGACGCACTACCTCGAGGCGTACCGGGCGGCTCCGGCCGCGGACGACGCCGGCGAGATCAAGGGCAAGGCGCAGACGATGCTGACGCGCGCGGCCGAGCGGGCGGCCTCGCTGGCGGCGAGCGAGGAGGCACAGCGCTACTTCGAGCAGGCGGCCGAGCTGGCGGACGAGCCGCTCGTGCAGGCGAAGCTCCTCGAGCGGGCCGGAGAGATGGCGTGGGCACGGGGACACAGCGAGGACGCGCAGGCACGGTACGAGCGCGCGCTCGCGCTCTTCGAGCAGCAGGGGACAACCCATCCTGCGGCCCGCGTCGCGGCGCGCCTGGGCGAAGTCGACTGGGCCGGAGGGCGGCTTGACGCGGCGATCGAGCGGATGGAACGCGCGTTCGGCGTTCTGTCGGCGGAGGAGCCCGACGAGGATCTGGCCGCGTTGGCCGCCCAGCTCGGCCGCCTCCTCTGGTTCAGGGGCGACATCGAGCTCGCGACACAGCGAATCGATACCGCGCTCACGATCGCCGAGTCCCTCCGTCTGCCGGAAGTGCTCTCCCAGGCGCTCAACACGCTGAGCGCGATCGCCATGTGGCGACAGCACTACGAACATGCCCTCGCGCTTGTGAAGCACTCGCTCGAACTGGCGCTCGAAAACGACCGGCCGGCAGCCGCGATGCGCGCGTACAACAACCTCGGCGAGCTCCTGGGACGGCGTGACCGCCACGAAGAGGCGCTCCGCCAGTACGACCAGGGGATCGCGCTCGCCCGGAAGGTCGGCAACCGCCCATGGGAATTCATCTTGTTGGGCGAGAGCTCGTACTCGCTCGCGATGACCGGTCGCTGGCGCGAGGCGCTCGAGATCGTCGACGACATGCCCAGGGACTCCCTTCAGGACCTCTCGCTCGGAGCAGTGAGCACGTCGGCACCGGAGGTCTTGCGGGCGCGAGGCGAGATCGAAGAGGCCGAGTCGCTGGTGAAAGCCTTCGAGCGATTCCAGCGAGCCGCCGACGTGCAGGAGCGTGCCGGGTGGAACCTCGCCCATGCCGTCGTCCTCCAGGCACGGGGCCGGCACGCGGACGCGCTGGCGGCCGCAGAGGCCGCCAAGGCCGCGCTCCCGACGCTCGGCGCCGCGAGCCAGCCGGTGAAGCACGGTTTCGTCGAGGCGCTCGACGCCGCGCTCGCGGTCGGCGACGTCGGTCGCGCCGAGACCCTCGTCGGGGAGATTGACGCCATGCCACCCGGCGCGCAGCCGCCGTTCCTCCGCGCCCACGCGGCTCGCTTCCGCGCGCGCCTCGCGGTCGCACGCGGCGAGGACGACGGCATCGAGCCGGGCTTCAAGCAGGCCGAGTCGATCTTCCGCGAGTTCGGGATTCCGTTCTGGCTCGCCGTCACGCAGCTCGAGCACGGCGAGTGGCTCACCGGGAGCGGGCGCTCCGACGAGGCGGGCGTGCAGCTGACCCAAGCGCGCGAGATCTTCGAGCGGCTCGAGGCGGCACCGTGGCTCGAGCGGCTCGCCGCCGTCCGCGAGTCGGCGGGAGCGCGGACATAGCGCGGGATGTATGGTACCGTGTATGGCATGCGCAAGACGACCGTCTACCTGCCGGACGGCCTGAAGGCCGACGTCGAGCGTTGCGCGCGCGAGCTCGGGCGCTCGGAGGCGGAGGTGATCCGTGCTGCGCTCGCCGAGTACACGGCTCGCAACGGTCGACCGAGGCCGCGGCTGCCACTCTTCCACGGCACCGGAGTCCCGACCGATCTGGCCTCGCGCGACGAGGAGTATCTCGCCGAGGGCTTCGGCCGCGATTGATCGTTCTCGACACGAGCGGTCTGCTCGCCGCCCTCGTCGGTTCCCAGCCGGAGCATGGCGCCGTCGCCGGCGTCTTCGCCACCGAGCAGCCGCCGTACCTGCTCTCCCCGTTCGTTCTCGCCGAGGTCGACTACTTCCTCGTCCGCTGGGCGGGCATCGATGCCGAGCTCGCCTTCCTGGAGGACGTAGCGCGAGGCGCGTACGAGCTCGAGACGTTCACGGAGAGCGACGTCGACCTAGCACGGCGGGTAGTCGTGCAGTACCGCGACCTCGGGCTCGGTCTCGCGGACGCCTCCGTCGTCTGCCTCGCCGAGCGGCATCGCACCGACCGCATCCTGACGCTCGACGAGCGGCACTTCCGACCCGTGCGGCCGGCTCGCGGCGCCGCGTTCACGCTGCTGCCGGCGGACGCCGTCTGAGTCGCGGGATGCGCTTCGGCGTTCCGCTACGCACGAGGCTGAGGTCGAAGCGCGACTCGCTCTGGAAGGGAGGCGGGCGGTTCCGCGGAACCGCGGCCCGCGCGCCAAGCGTCGAGGACTCGAGCGGCATGCGGTGACGGCGCTTACGCCGCCGCGGCCGCGCGAGCAGGCAGCAGCTCGCGCAGGAAGCACCCCGTGAAGCTCTCCTGCACCTCGGCGACGTCCTCGGGCGTGCCGACCGCGACGACCTCTCCCCCGGCCTCGCCGCCCTCCGGGCCTAGGTCGACGATCCAGTCGGCCTGCTTGATGACGTCGAGGTTGTGCTCGATCACCAGCACGGTGTTGCCGGCGTCAGCCAACCGCTGCAGCACCTCGAGCAACTTCTCGATGTCGGCGAAGTGCAGACCGGTGGTCGGCTCGTCGAGGATGTAGAGGGTCCGCCCGGTCGCGACCTTCGACAGCTCGGCGGCGAGCTTCACCCGCTGCGCCTCGCCGCCGGAGAGCGTGGTCGCCGGCTGGCCGAGCTTGATGTAGTCGAGCCCGACGTCGTGCAGCGTCTGCAGGCG
>JACVRR010000021.1 GCA_014534345.1 Thermoleophilia bacterium
CACGTAGACTTTGGGGTGTGGTCAGGCGGGTCCTTCTGGCGTCGCCGCGGGGGTATTGCGCCGGGGTCGAGCGGGCGGTCGAGACGGTGGAGCTCGCGCTCGAGCACTTCGGTGAGCCGGTCTACGTCCGCAAGCAGATCGTCCACAACGCGCACGTCGTGCGCGAGCTGGAGGAGCGGGGGGCGGTGTTCGTCGACAGCGAGGAGCAGGCGCCGGAGGGGGCGACGATCGTGTTCTCGGCGCACGGCGTCGCGCCGGCGGTGCACGCGAACTCCGCGGCGCGGCGGCTGAAGACGATCGACGCGACCTGCCCGCTCGTGACCAAGGTGCACGTCCAGGCGCGGCGCTACGCCGCGGACGGCTACACCGTCCTCCTGATCGGCCACGCCGGGCACGAGGAGGTGGTCGGGACGATGGGCGAGGCGCCGGACGCGACGATCCTCGTCCAGTCCGTCGAGGACGCCGAAGCGCTCGACTTCGCGCCCGAGGCAAGGCTCGCCTACATCACGCAGACGACGCTCTCGGTCGACGAGACGGCGGAGATCATCACTACGCTGCGCCGGCGCTTTCCGCGCATCCACGCCCCGAAGAAGGAGGACATCTGCTACGCGACCTCCAACCGCCAGTGGGCCGTCAAGGAGATGCTCTCGGAGGTCGATCTGCTCTTGGTGATCGGCTCGCGCAACAGCTCGAACTCGAACCGGCTGGTCGAGGTCGCCCGCGCGGCCGGCGTCCCCGCGCACCTGGTCGACGACGAGACCGGGATCGACGAGGCGTGGCTCGAGGGCGTCGAGACGGTCGGCGTCACCTCCGGGGCCTCCGCCCCCGAGAAGCTCGTCGCCCGGGTCTGCGACTGGTTCCGGGCGCGCGGCGTGGCCGACGTCGAGCCGTATCGGATGGTCGACGAGGACGTGACCTTCAAGCTCCCGGTCGAGCTTCGCCGCGAGCTCGAGCTCGCCGAGCGCCAGTAGGCGAACGCCGCTAGCAGGGCGGTGCGAGCGGCCCCGCGAGCGCTCGGAGGGCACGGGCCGCCTCGCGCACCGCTCGGTCGGCTCGTTCGCGGCCGACGTTCCACGAGCGCCAGTCGCGCCCGGCCGGGCAGGCGCGGGCGAGCAGCGTCGCGGCGACGTGCGGCGGGCCGACGTGCTCGGCCCGGGCGGCCTCGAGGCCGGGGAGCGCGCGGGCGAGCGTCGGCGCCGCGTCGTCGCTGAGCTGGAGCAGGTAGGCGAGGTCGACAGGCCTGCGCTCGGCGGCGCGGTCGACGTTGACGCGCGCGATCACGGCGTCGGGGTTGACGGCGTTCAGCACCACGATGGCCGCGAGCGCCGCCGCCACCGCGCCCCCGGCGAACAGGTGCCGGCGGCCGCGCAGCACCGTCCCGGCGAACCAGCCGAGGACGACCGCGAGCCAGAGCACGAAGGCGGTGGCGTACAGGCGGAGCTCGGTCAGCCCGTACTCGCGCTGGTAGAGGCGCAGGCGCTGGAGCGCGCTCACCATGACGACGGCGACGAGGAGCAGCAGGGCGGCCGCCAGCACGCGGAACAGACGCTCGTCGCGGCGCCGCCCGCGACGGAGCGCCCAGTCGGCGACGAGCAGGAGCGCGAGGGCCAGCGCCGTCACCGCGACGAGCTCGAAGAAGCCGCGGCGCGCGTACTCCGCGTAGGTGAGCCCGACGTCCGTCTCCACGAGCGACGCGCCACCGAACAGGTAGCGAAGCTGCACGAGCACGAACGCGAGGAAGAGCGCGTTCACGAGCACGAGCGCGACGACGGTCTCGGTTGCACCGACGCGCCCGTCGCGGGGTTCGCGCTCCACCGGAGCGGGGCGCTGGAGGTAGCGCCGGAGCAGCCCGGCCGAGATCCACGCGCCCGCGAGGACGAACAGCGCGTGGTCGAACGGCCGTGAGAGCTCGGGGACGAGCAAGCCGAGCAGGTCGCTGAAGACGGCGTCGGCAGCGGCGAACAGCGCGCCGAAGAGGACGAGCAGCGGCACGGCGATCAGGAGCCCGCGCAGCACCGCCGCGGCGCGGTCCGCCGCCGCTCCGCGGGCAACCTCCGGCCAGCGGATCTCGCCGAAGACGAGCACGGCCCCGCCGGCGACCGCCGCCTCGAGCGCCTCCCCGTAGCCGCGCGCGTAGTCGCCGAGCGACGCCAGCCGCGCCCGTGCGGCCGGGTCGCGCAGCGCACCCACGGCGAGCGCGGTCAGCAGCGCCGTCGCGTTCAGCGAAGCGAGCGCCGGCGAGTCCCGCCAGACGAACAGCGCCGAGAAGAGGACGAGCGCGCCCAGCATGAGGGCGCGATCGCCGCGCAGGGACGCGCCATGACGGACCGCGAGCGCCGCCAGCGCACCGACGAACGCCACCGTCCACAGCGGGACGTTGAGCCCGAGCGGCGTCCCGTGGAGGAGTGCGTCGGCGAGCGCTCCTAGGAGGAGCGCAGCGGCCACGATCTCCAACCCGCGCCGGGTCGCCGAGCTCACGCACGCACATGAAAGCACGGCGGCGTGAACGTGCCGTAAGGGGCGTCAGGCGGCGGGCGCACGAGGCGCCGCGCCAGGAGCGAGCCCAATCAGACGAGCGCGCCGTACGCGGCGCCGGCGCCGAGCAGCGGCGGCACCACGACGATCGACGCGAGGAAGACGGCCTCGAGCACGACGCGCACCGGGAGGCTACCGGCGCGCCGCCTCGCGCAGCTGCTCGAGCAGCGACGCCCGCGGCGGCGGAACCGGAGCGAGGAAGCGACCCAGCCGCGCCGCCTCGAGCTCGTCCAGCGACACCGCGGCCAGCGCCTCGCCGGTCTCGTCCCACACGCTGACGCGGACGTGTCCCTCGTCGACGTAGCGGGAGACGCGGACGGCGCGGCCCGAGTCGATCGCCGCGTGGCCGCGGAAGAACTCGACCAGCTTGCGGCGCAGCGGCGCGGCGCACCAGGGGCAGAAGCGGTACCGCCTGTCGACGCTCTCGCCGCACTGCGAGCACGCGTCCATCGCGCCCTCCTCTCGCGCGGAGGATACCCCGCACGGCGGAGAGCTCGGGTCAGGCCTTCGCGATCTGCGGCTCGCCGGCCGCGCCGTCCAGCTCGAGCTCGACGGCGAGCACCTCGGCCTTGATCCAGTCGGCGTGCCGCTCGACCAGCTCGGCGTGCTCGCGCGGCAGGCGGACGACGATGCGGTCGGTGAGCTCGAGTCCGGCCTCCTTCCGCAGGTCGTTCAGCCGCCGGATGAGGTCGAGCACGCGCCCCTCGAGCACGAGCTCGTCGTCGAGCTCGGGGTCGATCTCGACGCTGACGTCGCCTTCGGCGGCGACGGCCCAGCCCTCGTGCACCGGCTCATGCTCGCGGAGCACCTCGCCCGGCGCCAGCGTCTCGCCCTCGACGAGCACCTCGTCACCGCGCGCCTCCCAGCGTCCCTCCTCGAGCGCGCGGCGGACGGCCGGCAGCTTCGCCCCGAGGCGCGGCCCCAGCTTGCGCAGCTCCGGCTTGAGGCGCTCGCGCGCCGCCTCCCCCGACTCGAAGCGGACCTCCTTCACCCGCAGCTCGGAGGCGATCTCGTCCGCGTGCGCGCGCGCCCGCTCGCCGCCGTACACGACGGCCGTGCGCAGCGGCTGCCGCAGCTTGACGTTGCGCGTCGCCCGCGCCTGCCGGCCGAGCTCGACCACCCGACGCACGGCGGCGATCTCCTCGAGCAGCGCGGCGTCCGCCAGCTCCGGGACGGGCTGCGGCCAGCCGGCGAGGAAGACGGAGTCGGGCGCGTCCACGCACGGCTCGGCGACGAGGTTGCGCCAGAGGTGCTCGGCGAGAAACGGCATCACGGGCCCGATCACGCGTAGCCCCTGTACGAGCGCGTACCAGAGGGTGCGCAGCGCGGTCTCGTCGCTCTCCCAGAACCGGCGGCGCGACCGGCGGATGTACCAGTTCGAGAGGTCGTCGACGAAGGCTTCGAAGGCGCGCGTGATGCCCGGCGTCCAGAAGCGCTCGTACTCCGCGGTCGCCTCCTCCACGAGCCGCTGCGTGCGCGCGAGCAGCCAGCGGTCGAGCCCCTGCAGCGCGTCGGCCTCGGGGCCGCGCGCAAGGTCGCCGTAGCGCGGCCGGAAGCCCTCGACGTTGCCGTAGTCGACGAGGAACTTGGCCGAGTTCCAGAGCGTCAGCAGGCGCCGCTTGATCTCGCCGGCGGGGCCGTAGCCGAAGCGCAGGTTCTGGCTCGGCACCTGCTCGCTGAACATCCAGCGCATCACGTCGGCGCCCATCCGCTCGAGCGCCTCGTTCGCCTCGATCGCGTTGCCCCACGAGCGGTGCATCTCGCGGCCGGTCTCGTCGCGCAGCTTCTCGTACGTGAGCACGGCGCGGTAGGGCGAGCGGCCGGTCAACGTCACCGACATGAAGCTGAGCGAGTAGAACCAGAGCCGGATCTGCTCGCGCATCTCCGAGACCCAGTCGGCCGGGAACCACTGCTCCCAGTACGCGTGGTCGGGCAGGTCGGCGCCGGTCAGCCCGCGGGCGGCGCCGTTCCCGTAGCCGCCCTCGATCCACCGCTCGTTCTGCCAGCCGAGCGTCGAGAAGGCGACGATGCCGGCGTCGAGCCAGGCGTCGCCGACCTCCGTGATCCGGCGCACGTCCTCGCCGCAGGCCCGGCAGCGGATGGTGACACCGTCGATCCACGGCCGGTGCAGCTCGAGGAGCCCGTCCAGCCCCGCGGTGGCGCGCTCCTCCAGCTCGGCGCGCGAGCCGATCACGTCGAGGTGGCCGCAGTCGCACGGGTAGAAGGGCAGCGGCAGGCCGAAGTAGCGCTTGCGGGAGATGTTCCAGTCGCCCATGTTGCGCAGCCAGTCGTCCATCCGCTTGGCGTAGAAGGACGGCGTCCACTCGACGGTCGCGTTCGCGGCGAGCATCGGCTCGCGGATCTCCTCCGCCGAGACGAACCAGTCGTCGACGACGCGGAAGACGAGCGGCGTCCCGCAGCGCCAGCAGAGGGGGTAGCGGTGGACGATCGTGCCCGCCTCGACG
This sequence comes from Thermoleophilia bacterium, assembly GCA_014534345.1. Classification (GTDB taxonomy): domain Bacteria; phylum Actinomycetota; class Thermoleophilia; order Gaiellales; family Gaiellaceae; genus JACVRR01. The sequence goes on from JACVRR010000021.1 coordinate 5,001, forward strand.
AGGAGCTCGCGCCGGCGCAGCTCGTCCACGATCGGGTCGGCCGCCTCGTCGGTCGACAGCCCCTCGAGCGCCCCGTAGCCGGGCAGGAAGCGGCCCGACTCGTCGATCGGGGTGAGGACGGCGAGCCCGTGCACGCGCGACAGCTCGAAGTCCTCGGAGCCGGCGCCCGGCGCGATGTGGACGATGCCGGTGCCCTCCTCGAGCGAGACGTCGTCCCAGGGGATGACCAGGTGCTCGACCCCCTCCTGTGCCCGCAGGCCGTCGAACGGGCCGTCGTAGGCGAGCCCGACCAGCTGCTCGCCGCGCACGCGCTCGGCGAACTCGCCGTCGGGGTAGCGCTCGACGGCCACCCAGTCGCCGTCGGCCAGCCGTCCGTACTCCGCGTCGGGATGGACGGCGGCGGCGACGTTCGCCGGCAGCGTCCACGGGGTCGTCGTCCACACCCGCAGCGCCTCGCCGTCGCGGCCGCGCAGCGGGAAGCGGACGTGCAGCGACGGGTGCTCGAGCTCGACGTACTCGCCGGCGAACAGCTCGTGCTGGGAGATCGACGTTCCGCACCGCGGGCACCACTCGGTCGAGCGGTGGCCCTTGTACAGCCAGCCGCGCCGGTGCACCTCGGCGAGGAACCGCCAGATGTACTCGATGTTCGTGTCGGAGAAGGTGTAGTAGTCGTCGTCCCAGTCCATCCAGCGGCCGAGCCGCCGGTCCTGCTCGGTGATCACCTCGGCGTAGTGGGCGACCCGCTCGCGGCAGCGCGCGGCGAACTCCGCCAGCCCGTACTCCTCGATGTCGCGCTTGGAGTTGAGCCCGAGCGCCTTCTCGACCTCGACCTCGACCCACAGGCCCTGGCAGTCGAACCCGTTCTGGTAGCGCTGGTCGAACCCCCGCAGCGCCTTGTAGCGGACGAACACGTCCTTCAGCGTGCGGCCCCATGCGTGGTGGGCGCCCATCGGGTTGTTGGCGGTGATCGGCCCGTCCAGGAAGTGCCAGCGCGGCCCGCCGCGGGTCTGCTCGCGGAGGCGGTCGAAGACACGCTCGCCGTCCCACCAGGCGAGTACCTCGCGCTCGAGCCCGACGTGGTCGGGGTGGCGGGCGAGCGGCTGGAAGACGGGCGCCATCCCCGGATGTTAGTGCGGCTCCGGTTTCGCACCCCCGGCGGGAAGGGAACCGTCGAGGCGGGCGTTTAGGGTTCGCAACACCCCGAGGAACGCGAAAGGATCAACGAATGCCGACAGACGTCACGACGAGCACCTTCGAGCAGGAGGTCATCCGGAGCGAGAAGCCGGTGATCGTGGATTTCTGGGCCGAGTGGTGCGGCCCGTGCCACGCGGTCGCTCCGGTGCTCGAGCGGATCGCCGAGGAGCGCAAGGACGAGGTCAAGCTCGTGAAGGTCAACATCGACGACGAGCAGCAGCTGGCGATGCGCTACGGCATCGCCTCGATCCCGACCATCGTCCTGTTCAAGGACGGCCGGCCGGCGGCGGCCGCGATCGGCGCGCAGCCGAAGTCGGCCCTCGAGCGCGCGCTCGGCCTCGCTGCCTAGGCGCGCCGGGCGCGCCGGCGCCTCAGTCCGCGTCGGCCTCGCGCTTCTCGGGCTCGGCGAGCGGCGAGGCCGCGCGCGCGGCGGGCTCGTCGACCAGGTTCAGCACGCGCATCCCGTGGACGAACACGATCGTGCCCCCGAGCCACCCGCCGAGCGTGAGGACGGCGAAGCCGAGCAGGGTGAGAACGAACGCGGCCGCGGTCACGTCGCCCGCGAGATAGCCGTCGTAGCCGACGACCGCGCTGACGAGGAACAGCACGCCGGCGATCAGGTTGGCGGCCATGTGCGCGGTCGCCGTCCGCCAGAGCGGCGTCCGGGGCGTGATCGTCAGCCAGTCGGCGAAGCCGGTCGCCGCGGTCGGCACCGTCACGACCAGCGCGACCACCAACGCCAGCCACCAGCCCTTGGCGGCCGCCTCGTCGACGAGCCCGAGGACGTCGAGGAACGCGAGCACGGTCGCGGCGGTGTAGGCACCGATCGCGGCGTCGGTGAGCGGCGGGTGGAGCGGGTGCCCGGGCAGGCCGCGCCACAGGTAGCTCGCCTTCACGGCGCGATTTCTACCGCGCCGGCAGGGCCGGAAACGCCGGGGCTAGTCCTCGACGCTGCCGTCGAGGAAGGCGAGGAACGCGGCATGCTTCGCGAGGTAGTCCTCGATCTCGCCGATGCCCGCGCCCGCCCAGTCCTCGAGCCACGTCTCGGACAGGTCGTCGTCGATGTAGTGAAGGCCGAGGTCGCTCATCACCACAATGATCGAAACCGGAGCCGGAAACCGCCATGGGCCGAACGGCTCAACTTTCGGCCCCACGGGACCTATCCGTGACGCGCGGCGTGCTGTTCGTGAACCCGCGGGCCGGGGCGGGCGGCCCCTCGGTGGACGAGCTCGCGGCCACGGCGAGCGAGCAGGGCGTTGACGTGCGCGTCCTCGCCCGCGGCGAGGACGCCGGTGGGCTCGCGCGCGAGGCCGACGCGGCCGCGCTCGGCGTCGCCGGCGGCGACGGCTCGCTGGGGCAGGTGGCGGCCGCCGCCGTCGAGCGCGACCTGCCCTTCGTCTGCGTTCCGTTCGGCACCCGCAACCACTTCGCTCGGGACGTCGGCCTCGACCGGAACGACCCGCTCGCCGCGCTCGCCGCGTTCGGCGGGGTGGAGCGGCGCGTCGACGTCGGGCGGGTCGACGGGCAGGTGTTCCTGAACAACGTCGTCCTCGGCGCGTACGCGCGGCTCGTGCACCGGCGCGAGCGCCACCGCCGCCGCCGCGACGCGCTTGCGCGGATGCGCGCGCTCGCCGTCCTCGTCCGGCATCCCCAGCCGCTGTCGCTGTCGGTGAACGGCGAGCCGCTGCGGGCGCGGGTGCTGCTCGTGGCCAACAACCACTACGACCTACGGCTGCTGTCGCTCGGCGCGCGCGAGCGGCTGGACGAGGGCCTGCTCCATCTCTACGCCGCCGAGGGCGTGCTGCCCAGCTCGTGGGAGGAGCGCGAGGGCGAGCGCTTTCGCCTCGACGGGCGCTGGCGAGCGCTCCGCGCCGCCGTCGACGGCGAGCCGGCGTCGCTCGCGCTCCCCGCCGACCTAGTGATCGAGCCGCGAGCGCTGCGCGTGCTCGTGCCGCCGGAGGTCGCGTCCGGTTAGCCGCGCTGGCGGAGCCAGGCCGCGAGGACGTCGGGGATGTGGAAGGCGAGCTCGGCCGGCTCGGGCAGGTCGCCGGGCGTGAACCAGCCGAGCTCCGAGACGTCGTCGGCTGGTTCCTCGCGGCCGCCGAGGACGCGTGCCGTCCAGTACAGGTTCAGCGTCGCGCGGCCGGTGCCGTCCTCGCTGTACCGGTCGGGCCAGGCGCCGAGGAACCGTTCCGCCTCGACGTCGAGGCCGGTCTCCTCGCGAAGCTCGCGCCGGATCGCGTCGAGAGGATGCTCGTCCTCGTCCACGAAGCCGCCCGGGAGGTCCCAGCGTCCCGCGAACGGCGGGCCCGCGCGGCGCGCCAGCAGAACGCGCCCCTGCCCGTCGACGCACACGGCGCACGCCGTCGGTGCCGGGTTCGCGTAGGCGACGAACCCGCAGGAGGGGCACTCGACCCGCGCGGGCCCGATCTCCAGCCCGCTCCGGCAGCGCGGGCAGTACGTCCACCCCTCGAGCGTCATCGAGCGCGAGAATAGAGCCGTGAGCCCACGGCACATCCCCGCGACGGTCCACGAGCTCGCCCGGGTCGGACTGCTGGCCGACCTGCCCGGCGAGCGGCTGAACGCGCTCGCGAAGCGGATGCGCCGGGAGGACGTGCCGGCGGGCGAAGCGCCCGTCCTCGAGGGAACCGAGGGCGACCGCTTCTACGTGATCCTCTCCGGGCTGTTCGTGGTCAGCAACGTCGGCGCCCTCGGTCCGCGGCGCGTGCTCCGTCCCGGCGAGTACTTCGGCGAGGTCGCGCTGGCGATGGATCTCCCGCGCACCGCCTCCGTCAGAGCGCTCACCGACGCCACCGTGGCGAGCTGCGACCGGGAGGCGTTCGACGAGTTCGTCCGCCCGCTGTTCGCCGACGACGCGAGTAGCGAACCGGGGCGCTCGTGAGCGGAGCGGAATGATCGAGCTCTACCAGGCCGAGTGGTGTCCCCACTCGCACCGCGTGCGGGAGCGGCTCACCGAGCTCGGGATCGACTTCGTCGCCCGCCAGGTCGCTCCGCGGCCGGAGGAGCGCGATGCCATGCGGGCCGCTGTCGGGTCGGACTCGATCCCCCTGCTCGTCGACGACGGCCGCACGTTCGACGGCGCCGACGCCATCCTCGAGCACCTCGCGGGGCGGTACGCGGCCGGAGCGTCGGAGGCCGGCCACCGGGCGCAGGAGCGTGCGCACGAGGATCTGCGGCAGGGGCGCGTCGCGGGGCTAGCGCGAGCGCGTTCCGCAGCCGTGTCGGCCCGGCGCGCGCGAAGGACCGGGTTCGCCTCGGCCGTCGTCTCCGCGCCCTTGCGCCGGGCGACGCGCTACCGCGGCAAGGTGCGGGGCCGGCAGCTCTACAACGAGCCGAACAACCGGAGGTTCTGGACGGGGACGGTGGCGCAGTACGTCACCGTGCTGAAGGCCGGGTACGCCGGCGTGAAGGCCGGGGATTCAGCCGCGAAGGCCGTCACCGGCGGGATCACGTTCAACGACGACCCGTGGGTGCGGGAGCTGTACGCGAACGGCGGCCAAGACTACTTCGACGCGCTCGGCGTGCACCGTACCAGTGGCCGGGCGACGCCCCGCCCGAGTACCCGACGACGGGTTCGTCGGTCGCTCCCATCTCCCGGAGGTGCGCAAGGTGATGACCGACAACGCCGACGGCGACGCGACGATCTGGATCACCGAGTTCGGCTACTCGGTGCACGGGAGCGGGCCCGAGGCCGACGAGCACCCCCGGTCGGCGGGCGTGTCCGAGAAGCTCCGGCCGACTACGGCGTCCGCGCGTCCGTAGATCAGGAGCTCGCCGGTGTCGCCTCGCCGAGCACGGCGTCGCTCAGGCGCGGCCACGCCTCCTTCGCCCAGTCACCGAACTCGCGGTCGGTCAGGCAGGCGCAGGCGAGGCCGGCGGCGGGGTCCACCCACAGGAACGTCCCGGCCGCGCCGAAGTGGCCGAACGTGCGCGGCGAGTTGCGCTCGCCCGTCCAGTGCGGGCGCTTGGCGTCGCGCAGCTCGAAGCCGAGCCCCCAGTCGTTCGGCTCGAGGCGACCGAAGCCGGGCAACACGCCGGCCAAGCCCGGGAAGGCGACCTCGGTCGCCTCGGCGAGCGTCTCGGGGGCGACCAGCCGCGGCGCGAGCAGCTCGCGGCCGAGGGCGAGCGCGTCGTCGAGCGTCCCGGCGAGCCCCCACGCGGGGGAGCCCTGCAGCGCCGCGTGCGTCCCGAGCGGCTCGAGCACGGCCTCGCGCACGTAGTCGCCGAAGGGCATCTCGGCGCGCTCGCCGACCACGCCCGCGAGCGCCTCGAAGCCCGAGTTGGAGTAGATGCGGCGACGGCCCGGCTGCGCGATCGGCGGGCCGTCGTTGAGCGGGAGACCGGAGGCGTGGGCGAGCAGGTGGCGGAAGGTCGAGCCGGGCGGCCCGGCCGGTTCGTCGAGGTCGACGATTCCCTCCTCGACGGCGACGAGCGCGCCCAGCGCCGTGACCGGCTTCGTCACCGACGCCCAGCGGAAGCGGTGTCCGAGGTCGCCGTGTCGCGCCACGACTCCGGCGGCCGCCGCCACGCCGGCGGCGGCCTGCGGAGCGCCCCAGGCTTCGATCTGCGCGAGCGCCTGCACCCCGGGCGATACTAGGCGCCGTGACCCGGCTGCTCGTCTCGTCCCGGTCGCCGTACGAGCCGGTCGCGGGGTTCTCGCGCGCCGTCCGCGCCGGGCGTCACGTCAGCGTCGCGGGCACGGCGCCGGTCATGGCCGACGGCGGCGACCCGCCCGCCGACGCATACGGGCAGGCGCGGCGTTGCCTCGAGATCATCCTCGGCGCGCTCGCCGAAGCCGGCGCCCGCCCGCAGGACGTCGTGCGGACGCGCATGTTCGCGACCAGCGCCGGCGACTGGCCGGAGATTGCCCGCGCGCACGGCGAGGTGTTCGCCGCGGTGCGGCCGGCGAGCACGTTCGTCGTCGTCGCCGGCCTGCTCGACCCCCGCTGGCGCGTGGAGCTCGAGGCCGACGCGTTCATCGCGTGAGGTCCGGGGAAGGAGCCCGGCGTGGACGACAACGACGACCGCAGCCAGCCCTACCCGGCGTCGATCACCGCCTCCGGGTTCGCCGCGGGCGGCAGCGTGCTCGAGCACAGGTTCGGGGCCTCCGACCCGTACACGCTCGGCGTCGAGGAGGAGTACATGCTGCTGGACGGCGAGACGTTCGACCTCGTCCAGCACATCGACACGGTGCTCGCCTCCATCTGCGGCCACGAGCTCGAGCCGCGGATCAAGCCGGAGCTGATGCAGTCCGTCCTCGAGATCGCGACGCCCGTCTGCCGCACCGCCGGCGAGGTGGCGAACGAGCTGCGGAAGCTGCGCGCGTACGTCACCGAGGTCGCCCGCGAGCAACGACTGCGCGTCGGCTCGGCGGGCACGCATCCCTTCAGCCTGTTCGAGCGCCAGCGAATCACCGCCCGCGACCGCTACCGCAATCTCGTCGACCAGATGCAGTACATCGCGCGCCGCGAGCTGATCTTCGGGCTCCACATCCACGTCGCGATCGACGAGCCCGAGAAGGCGGTGCAGGTCGTCAACGGCCTGCTCGTGCACCTCGGCCCGCTGCTCGCGCTCTCGGCCAGCTCGCCGTTCTGGCGTGGCGAGCCGACCGGGCTCGTGTCGACCCGGCAACCGATCTTCGCCGCGTTCCCACGCTCGGGCCCGCCGCCGCGCTTCCGCGACTACGCCGACTACGCCGAGGTCGTCGGCCAGCTCGAGAAGACGGGGGTGATCGCCGACTACACGCACATCTGGTGGGACGTGCGGCTCCACCCGCGGCTCGGGACGGTCGAGATCCGCATCTGCGACGCCGTCACGCGCGTCGACGAGGCGGTGGCGCTGACGGCGTACTGCCAGGCGCTCGTCAAGTGGCTGTGCGAGCGCTACGAGCGCGGCGACGAGATCTCCACCTACCACCGCATCCTGATCACCGAGAACAAATGGCTGGGCGCGCGCTACGGCCTGGAGGCGCCGCTGATGGATCTCGAGACCGGCCGCCGAAACCGGGTGCCGGTCGCGCAGCTCGTCCGGCGGACGCTGCGGCAGATCGAAGCGCACGCGCGCGAGCTGGGGTCGGAACGCGAGCTCGACGGGATCCGCGAGATCCTGTCGCGCGGGAACGGCGCCGAGCGGCAGCTGCGGATCTACAACGCGAACCGCGACGTCGTCGAAGTCGTGCGCGAGATCGCGGCGGCGACCGAGTCGGTTGCCGTCCCCGCGTAGGACGCGGGGGGAGCAGGCTCCCCCGCGAACCCCCCTCGAGAGCGGCGCGTAGCGAACACCCAGGTGCGCTCTCGCCCGGGCGAGCCGGGCTTCGCGCACGGAACGCCGTGCCCGCGTACGACGCCTTGGGCGGACTGGCTCGCAGCGCCGCGTTCGTTCGAGCCATGACCTGGTGTCGGACACCGTCACGCGAGCGCGAAGCGAGTGTGACGGAAGTGCGGGAATCGATCCACAGTCCGTGGAACCAAGCCGTTCTCGGCTGTCGCGCCTACGTGGCTCGCGCCGCCGTGTCCGGGTGTCGGACACCGTGGCGGAACGGTGACGAGAGCGTTGCAGGAGTGCGCGGCGTCGTCGCGCTCGACGGACCCCGCGGGCGGCGGGCGCCGTAGTCGTCGGAGTGGACTTCTTCGGCCAACGCCCTCGTATAGTCGTCGCGCGATGCCGCCGCCCGGCCGGGACGAGCGCGCCTGGGTGCGCGGCGCCCAGGCCGGGTCCGCCTCCGACTTCGAGGCGCTGTTCCGCGCGCACTGGCCGCGCGCGTACCGCGCCGCCTACCTGGTCGTCCACGACGCCAGCGCGGCGGAGGACATCGCCCAGGAGGCGTTCCTCGCCGCCGTTCGCGCCCTCGACCGTTTCGACCGCCGCCGGCCGTTCGGGCCTTGGCTGCACCGGATCGTGGTCAACCGCGCCATCGACTGGTCGCGCGCCCGCGCGCTGCGCGCGGAGGTGGAGCTCGGCGAGCGTGCCGCGCCCGACCGGCCCGGGCGCGACCCGGACGCCGTGGCGGCGGCCCTCGCCGCGCTCTCGCCCGAGCACCGTGCCGTCGTGGTGCTGCGCCACCTGCTCGACTACACGCCCGGCGAGATCGCCGAGCTGCTCGACCTCCCCCGCGGTACCGTCAACTCGCGCCTCCGCCGCGCCCTCGACCGGATGAAGGAGCGTCTGTGAGCGAGCGCGAGCTGCGCGAGCGGCTCCGCGCCGCTGACGTGCCCGGGGAGGAGGAGGCGGCCGCACGCAGCTGGCCGGTCGTCCGCGCGGCGTTCGCGCAGCGCGAGCCCGTCCCGCGCGAGACCCGCCGCGGATGGGCCGTCATCCCGGTCGCCGCCGCGCTCGCCGTGGCGGCCGCGGCGCTCACTTCGCCGGGACGGGCGGTGTTCCAGGAGATGCGGGAGCGGATCGGCGTCGAGCAGAGCCGGCCGGCGCTGTTCTCGCTCCCCTCCGCCGGCCGCCTGCTGGTCCAGTCGAGGGAGGGCGTCTGGGTCGTGCGCGCGGACGGGTCGAAGCGTCTGCTCCGCGGCTATCGCGAGGCGTCGTGGTCGCCTCACGGGCTCTACGTGGTGGCCACGCGCCGGAACGAGCTGCGGGCTCTGGAGCCCGACGGCGACGTCCGCTGGTCGCTCGCGCGTCCGGGCGTGCGCCTGCCCCGCTGGGGCGGGACACGAACGGACACGCGGATCGCGTACCTGAGCGGGCGCTCGCTGCGCGTCGTGGCCGGCGACGGGACCGACGACCGCCTGCTCGCCTCGCGCGTCGCACGCGTCGCGCCCGCGTGGCGCCCCGGAGGCCGCCACCTCGTAGCGGCTGTCGGCGCCGACGGCCGCATTCGCCTCTGGGACGCCGACACGCGCGCCGTCGCGGCCGTCGGGCCGCCGGCGCTGCCGCGCGGGAGCGGCCGTTGGAGCGAGCTTGCGTGGTCGCCGGACGGTTCGGAGCTCTTCGCGCTCGGCGAGCGGGACGACGCCGTCTGGGTCCTCGATGCATCGGCGCGGGTGCGCCGCGGCGAGGCGTCGATGCGCGGGCCGATGCTGCTCCCAGGGCAGACGAAGCACATCGAGGCGTTGGCGATCTCGCCGCGTACGTCGACGCTCGCGGTCGCGCGGGTGATCGCCGAGCGGAGCGTCGTCCACGCGGTCGAGCGCGGTGGGCTGCGCGCGATGTTCACGGGCGCGGGCGCCGTCCGTGACGTCGAGTGGTCGCCCGACGGCCGCTGGCTGCTGGTCGCCTGGGAGGACGCCGACCAGTGGCTGTTCATCCGCTCGACCCGCGTCCGCCGCATCCGGGCCGTCTCGAACATCTCCGAGCAGTTCGGAGGCGGCGCGTTCCCTACCCTGGCCGGGTGGTGCTGCCCCTGACGCGGCTCGCCCTCGCCGTCGCGGCCGTCCTCGTCGCCGTTCCTGGGAACGCAGACGCGCGCCTCGACGACGGGACGCGGCGTCCGCCGGAGGCTCGGCCGGCCGCCGCAGAGGCGGTCGACCGCGCGCCGCGCCGCGCGCCCCGCCGCCCCGCGGTCGTCTGGCGCGAGTCGCGCCCGCTCGGCGTCCCGTGGGCGGGACGGCTGCTCCGCGGCGTGCTGCTCCCGCGCGACGGGGCTCACTTCTACACCTGGAACCCGGTGCACCGGCGCTCGCCCAACCCCGCTTGGCGGCGCTACGGCACCGACCGCCTCGTCCGCCTCGTGCTCGCCGTCGTCGCCGCCCACCGCCGGGCGCACCCGGGGGCGCCGCGCGTCGGCGTCGGCGACCTGTCGCGCACGCACGGCGGCGACTTCGGGCCGCGCTGGGGCGGGATCGGGCACGCGACGCACCAGAACGGCCTCGACGTCGACGTCTACTACCCGCGTCTCGACCGCCGCGAGCGCCCGCCCGACCACCCGGCCGAGATCGACCGCCGGCTCGCGCAGGACCTCGTCGACCGCTTCGTCCGGGCGGGCGCAACCAAGGTGTTCGTCGGGCCGAGCACCGGCTTGCGCGGCCCCCCGGGGGTCGTCTCGGTCCTGCCCGCGTACCACGACAACCACATGCACGTCCGGATCGCCCCCGCGTCCCGCATCCGCACTGTCGGACTCGGCCGCTCGCACCGCGGTCGCCCGATCCGCGCCTGGCGGGCGGGGACGCCGGGCTCGGAGCGGAAGGCGCTCGTCGTCGGCTGCATCCATGGGAACGAGTGCGCCGGGATCGCGGTCGCGCGCCGGCTGCTCGCGCTGGCGCGCCGGGCGCCCGTCGACCTCTGGATCGTCCCCGACCTCAATCCCGACGGCCACGCGCGCCGCACCCGCCAGAACGCGCGCGGGGTCGACCTCAACCGCAACTTCCCGGTCGGCTGGCGGGCGCGCGGGCGGCCGTGGGACCCCGAGTACCCGGGTCCGCGCCCGCTCTCGGAGCGCGAGTCGCGGATCGCCGCCCGGCTGGTCGAACGGGTCCGCCCCGACCTCACGATCTGGTACCACCAGCCGCAGCGCAACGTCCGCATCCGGGGGCGCAGCGCGGCGGCTGCGCGCCGCTACGCGCGGCTCGTCGGCCTCCCCTTCCGCCCGCTCCCGACGCCGTCCGGCGCGGCCACCGCCTGGCAGCACCGCCGCTTCCCCAACGCGGTCGCGTTCGTGGTCGAGCTGCCGCCCGGTCCGCTCTCCCGAGCCGCGGCGACGCGCCACGCCCGGGCGGCGCTCCGGTTAGCCTGCCCACGATGCTCGCGCCCGGCGACCTGATCCCCGACGCCACCGTCTTCACCGCGCCCCGCGCGCCCGTGTCGCTGCGCGAGCTCGCCGCCGAGCGCCCGCTGCTGCTCGTCTTCTACCTGTTCGACTTCTCCTCGACCTGAACGGACGAGATGTCGCTCCTGCGTGACAGGAGCACCGAGTTCGACGAGGCGGGTGTCGCCCTCTACGGGATCTCGCGCGACTCGCCGTACACCCATGTCGCGTGGACGCAGGTGCTCGACCTGACCTTCCCGCTGATCTCCGACTGGAACGGCGAGGCGACCGAGGGGTTCCGGCTCGCCTTCGAGTACCGCGGCCTGCGCGGCGTATCGCGGCGGAGCGCCTTCCTGGTCGGGACGGACGGGAGCGTCCGCGGCGCGTGGAGCTACGGCACGGGCGAGGTCCCGGACGTCGACGAGCTGCTCGCCGCCGGCCGCGCGTTGCGCGCGTAGCAGCCGCCCGCGCGGCTACCCGATCGCGCGCACGGTTCCGTTCGCGTACGCCGTCCAGACGCGTCCGCCCACGACGGCGAGCGCCGTCCCGACCGGGGCGGCGATCTCCGCCACCACCTGTCCGGTGCGAGGGTCGATCCGCTGGAGGCGCCCCGAGGCACTTCGCCCGACCCACAGCGAGCCCCGCCCGAAGGCAACGGCGAGTCGGCCGCGCGGAAGCGGCGTCACGCCGAGGACGCGGTTCGTCCGCGGGTCGATTCGTGCGAGCACCTGCTCGTCCGTCGACGCGACCCCGCGCACCCGGGAGCCGACCGCCAGTGCGCGGCCGCCACCGAGCGCGACCCAACGAGCCGACACGTACGCGAGGACGCGGCCGATGCGAATGCGCGCGACGACGCGGTCCGTCCGCGGATCGATGCGGTAGACGCGGCGGCCGCCGGCGATCCAGACGGCGTCGCGGGCGACTGCGAGGTCGCCGGGCGCCTTGGGCGGGAGGCGCACGACGACGACACGTCGAAGCAGCCGCCCGACGCGCGCGACGGCGCAACGGGCCGTCGTCACCCACGCTCCGCTGGCCGCCGCGCCGACGTGGGCTGGAAAGAACTCCCTGTCGCCCGCGGGCGGACAGCGGAACGGGAGAGAGAGCCGCCTGGTGGCCGTCACGCGCAGCGTCCGCGGGTCGAGCCGGCGCAGGGCGTTGCGCCAGAAGTCCGTCGCGTAGACGTCTCTCGGGCCGACCGCGAGCGCTCCGGGACGCGGGAGCGAGGCCGATCGGGCCGGCCGCCCGCTCCGCGGATCGATCCGCACAACGCGGCCGACGCTGCGGCGTCCTTCGCCGCCGCAGCGCCGATCGCACGTCAGAACCCAGAGCGAGCCGTGCGCGCCGACGAGCTGCACAACCCGCCCGCCGAGATCGATCGGCGCCGCGGTCGGCGAGCCGGCGCCGGCTCCTGCTGCAACGACGAACATGGCGAGAACGAGCGAGACTGCGAGCCGGGCCATCACCGGTGGTACGACGCCGGCCGCGAGGGAGGTCCGCCGGCGCGCGGCTCAGCCGCGCAGCGCGTGCTCGGCCGCCTCGTCCAGCGAGAGCTCGCGTCCTTCGGCGAGCGCCTGCTCGAGCTCGGGGCCCGCGAGGCGGAGGACGCGCTCCTCGACGGCGGCGCGGTGCCGTCGCCAGCCGCCGAGCGGCGCGACCGACTGCTCGTCCTCGACCGCACCCCAGAGGCGCGCTGCCCGCTCGACGTCTCCCCGCAGCGCCGCGACGCCCGCGAGGAGCCCGACGCCGAACACGCGGCCCGCCCGGTCGCGCTGCTCGATCGCCGTTCGGAGCGCCTCGCGCGCGTGCGCGTCGGCGTCGTCCACGCGCTCCGCCGCCAGCTCGAGCGCCGCCAGCTCCGCGAGCATCCCGGCCGTCCACCATTCGTTTCCGACCCGCCGCGCGAGCTCGGTCGCCTCCATGGCCAACTCGTACGCGAGCTCGTGGTCGGCCGCGTCGCGGGCGATCGCGCCGAGCGTCCCCGTGGTCTGCGTCAGCCCCCAGTCGCGCTCGAGCGGGTCCTCGTATGCGAGATGCAGGTCGTGGCTCTCCCGGACGAGCGCCCGGGCGCGCTCGAGGTCGCCCCGGCGCATCGCCTGGATCCCGACGCGGTGGAGGAGCTTCGCGCGGCCGTCGTCGTCGCCGAGCCGCGTGAACTCCGCCAGGCTCTGCTCATACAGATCCACCGCCAGCTCGTCGACGCCGGCGATGTCGGCCGCCGCGGCGTAGGCGCGGAGCGCGTCGGCGCGCACCTCCGGCTGCACGGCCCCGACGTCGGCGTGCGCGAACAGCGCCTCGAACCAGCGCATGCCTTCGTGTGGGTCGCTCAGCACCCAGAACGCCTCCACCGCTTCCGCGAGTTCGAGCGCGAGCGCGGTGCGCCCGCTCGCGGCGGCCCAGCCGAGCGCCGCTCGGATGTTGTCCTGCTCCGCGAAGGCGATCTCCACGGCCATCGGCCGGCGGGGGTCGAGCCTGCCCGCGCTGAGGTTCGCGCTCTTCATTAGCCGGAGGAAGAAGCCGGCGTGCCGGCTCCGGACCTCCTCGGCCTCGCCAGACTCGTCGAGCCGCGTGCGGGCGAACTCGAGGATCGTCTCGAGCATCACGAAGCGGTCGCCGCGCCGCCGGACGAGGCTCTTGTCGACGAGCGACTCCAGGAGGTCGACGTCGCCGCCGGTCACCGCCTCGACCGCCTCGAGCGTCGCCCCGCGGGCGAACGCGCCCAGCCGCCGGAACAGCCGCTGCTCCTCCGCGGAGAGCAGCTCGTAGCTCCAGCCGATCGTCCCCTGCAGCGTCCGCTGCCGCTCGGGGAGGTTGCGCGCCCGGGTGACCAGGAGCGGCAGCCGCTCGTCGAGTCGCTCGAGGAGCGTCTCGGGATCGAAGACCCGGACGCGCGCCGCGGCGAGCTCGATCGCGAGCGGGAGCCCGTCGAGCCGGCCGCAGATCTCGGCCGCGGTGCCGTAGTCGACCTCCACGTCAGCGGCAACCGCCTCGGCACGCTGCCGGAAGAGCTCCACCGCGGGCGACTCGGGCAGCGGACGCAGGCCGTACTCGTGCTCGCCGGAGATCCGCAGCGGCTCGCGGCTCGTCACCAGCAGGCGGACGCCCGGACAGGCGGCGAGGAGCCGGGCCGCGTCGGTCGCGGCCTCGACCACCTGCTCGAAGTTGTCCAGCAGGAGCAGGCAGCGAGCGTCGGCGAGGTGGCGCACGAGCTCGTCGTCCGCCGCAACGGCGCGCGCGACCGTCGGCCACACGAGCGCGGGATCGCGGAGCGGCGCGAGATCGACGAACCAGACGCCGTCCGGGAACGCCTCCGTCGCCTCGCCCGCCGCCGCGATCGCGAAGCGCGTCTTGCCGATCCCGCCCGGGCCGCCCACCGTCACGGCCCGCGCGCCGTCGCCCGTCAGCAGCCGGAGGACGTCCGCAAGCTCCTTCTTGCGCCCGACGAGCGGGTTGGCCGGCACGGGGAGGTTCGTGCGATGGAGCGTGCGCGCCGGCGGGAACTCGCCCTCGCCCAGCTGGTAGAGGCGTTCCGGCGCGGAGAGGTCCTTCAGCCGGTGCAGGCCGAGATCGAGCAGGGCGTCGCCGGCCGCGAGGCGCGCCGTCTGCTCGGAGACGATGACCTGGCCGCCGTGGCCGGCGGCGGCGATGCGGGCGGCCTTTTGCACGTCCAGGCCGACGTAGCCCTCCTCGGTGAGCTGCGGCTCGCCGGTGTGGATCCCCATGCGCACGCGGACCGGCGGCGTCCGCTCCAGCGCGCGCCGTCCGTCCTCGGCGGCCGCGAGCGCGTCCGAGGCGCGGCTGAAGGCGTAAAAGAAGGCGTCCCCCTGGGTATCCACTTCCACCCCGCCGTGACGCCCGAACGCCTCGCGCAGCAGGCGGCGGTGCTCGGCCAGCAGGTCGGCGTAGCGCTCCCCGTGCTCGTGCAGCAGCCGCGTCGACCCCTCGACGTCGGTGAAGAGGAACGTGACCGTGCCGGAGGGAAGCTCCACATGGCCGAAGTGAACCGCGGGGCGGCGCGTGCGTCTAGTGCCGTCAGCGCCTGCCGTACGCGCGCCGGAACGCCAGGACGCGGCGAACGTGCCGGTCGAGGTCGCCGCGACGGGCGAGCGGAAGCAGCGACCGGATCGCGCGCCGGGCGTGTTCCGGGCTCGTGAACAAGAGCAGGTCGGCCCCCGCGTGCACGGCCCGGCGCGGCCAGTACGCGGGCGGCTCGCGCACGATGCTGAGCGAGTCGGTGATCGCGACGCCGCGGAACCCGTACGAGCGCAGCTGCCGATACGTGCGCGCCTCCAGCGACGCGCGGAAGCGGCCGAGCGACGGGTAGAACGCGTGGCTCGTCATCACGCAGGGCACGCCGCGGGCGACGGCGCCGCGGAAGGCGGCCAGCTCGGCGCGCTCGAGGCGCGCCCGCACGTGCGGGTGGTCGTCGGTCGAGAGGCGGGCCGTCCCCAGGCCGGGGAAGTGCTTCGCGCACGCCGCGACGCCCGTGCTCGCCAGCCCGTCGGCGAACGCCCAGCCGAAGCGCGCGTCGCGGAAGTGGCGCGAGCCGAGCGGCCCCGTTGGCGCGTCGAGCACGGGCGCAAGGTCGACGTGGACGCCCGCGCGCCGGAGCGCGCGTCCCGTCGCTCGGCCGGCTGCGCGTGCCTCGCCCGCACTGCGGTATGCAGCTGCGGGCCGCGCCGGAGGCAGGTGCGGGAACCCGCGGACGGCCCCGCCCTCCTGGTCGGCGAACACGAGTGCCCCCGGCGGCCGCGGCCGGTTCCGGTCCCAGCGTCGCACGAACACCCCGCCGACGCCGCGGGGCGCCGGCTGGCCCGACACGACGAGCAGCGCCGCCTTGTCGTACGCGGTCATTCGCGCGAGCTCGCCGTCGGCGGCGCCCGGCGCGAGCGACGCGAGCACGGCGGCGAGGGCGAGCACCGCGCCACCCTAGCGGCGCGGAGCCCGGCTCCCGCCCCGCCGGCCGGCCATGCCGTTCGCGGCCGTGTCGGCGCCCGGGCGCCCGACCCGCCACCCGGAACGAGCGCGGTCGGCGCGGCCTACATGCCGACGGAGTGGTAGCCGGAGTCGACGTAGAGCGTCGTCCCGGTGACGTTCTGCGCCTCCTCGGAGAGAAGGTAGGCGGCCGCCGCGCCGAGGTCGTCGCCGGTGATGTGGCGGTGGAGCGGCGCCCGCTGCTCGACGATCTCCTCCATGGTCGGGAATCCGGCGATGGAACGCGCCGCGAGCGTGCGCACGGGCCCTGCCGAGATCGCGTTGACGCGGACGTTCTTCTTCCCCAGGTCCCAGGCGAGGTACTGCACGCACGAGTCGAGCGTCGCCTTCGCGACGCCCATCACGTTGTAGTGCGGCACGGCGCGCTCGCCGCCGAGGTAGGTCATGGTCAGGATCGATCCGCCGCCGCGCGCGTCCATCAGCGGCTCGACGGCGCGCGCGAACGAGACCAGCGAGTAGGCGCTGACGTCGACCGCCGTCCAGAAGCGGTCGCGCGGCGTGTCGACGAACCGTCCCTCCAGGTCCTCGCGCGCCGCGAAGGCGACCGAGTGCACGAGCACGTCCAGGCTCCCGTCGAACGCCTCCGCCGTCTCGGCGGTCACGCGCGCGACGTCGTCGTCGGAGCGCACGTCGCACTGGGTCACGAGCGGGCTGCTCACGCTGCCCGCGAGGTCGCGGACGTACCTCTCGATCCGCTCGCCCTGGTAGGTGAACGCGAGCTGCGCGCCCTCCTCTGCGAGCCGCCGCGCGATCGCCCACGCGATCGAGCGCTGGTTGGCGACGCCGAGCACCAGGCCGCGCTTGCCCTCGAACCGCCCGCCCACCGGCTCGAGTCTATGCGGGACGGCGAAACCGCAGCTACTCTGCCCGTCCCCCTTTGCGCCCGCTCGCCCTCCTCGTCGCCCTCGCGGCAGCGCTGCTCGCGGCAGTCCCCGCCGCCGCGGAGCTCAATCCCGTCGTCCGCGGGGACGGAACGCCGCGCGTGCGCGCGGGGACGCTCGACGTGCCGCCGCGCGACGCTCGCGGCCGCGTAGAGGTGATCGTCGCGCTGCCCCAGCAGCCGCTCGCCCGCCACGGGCGGGAAGTCTTCCCCGGCCTCGCCGTCCGGCGGCTGCGCGTCGGCTCGAGCGCCTCGCAGGCGTACCTGCGGACGCTGCGGGCGGCGCAGGCGACCGCGGTCGCGACGCTCCGCCGCGAGATCCCGCGCGCGCGGGTGTACCGGCGCTACCAGGTCGTCCTGAACGCGCTCGCCGTGGAGCTGCCCGCGGCCGATCTCCCGCGCCTGGCGCGCCTGCCGTTCGCCGCCCGCGTCTACCCCAACGCGCGCTACCGGCTCAACCTCAACCGCAGCCCCGACGTGATCCGCACCGATGTGCTCCGTGCGCGCGGCGGCACGAGGGGCGAGGCGATGAAGATCGCGATCGTCGACGACGGGGTCAACCACCGCAATCCGTTCTTCGACCCCTCCGGCTACAGCTACCCGCCCGGATACCCGCTGGGCGACCGTGACTTCACGACGCCGAAGGTGATCGTCGCCCGCGCGTACGCACCGCGCAGCGCGCGCGGCCGCGACCGGCTCCCCTTCGACATCGACGTGTCGTTCCACGGGACGCACGTCGCCGGGATCGCGGCGGGCAACGAGGCGACGCGCGCGCCCGCCGGCGACGACCACCCGCCCGTGGAGGGTCTGACGGGCGTCGCGCCGCGGGCCTGGATCGGCAGCTACCGCGTGTTCACCGTCCGCACCGAGATCGGCCACGTCGGCAACAGCGCCGAGATCGCCGCCGCCTTCGAGCAGGCGGTGAAGGACGGGATGCACGTGATCAACTTCTCGGGCGGCGGCACCGAGATCGAGCCCGCCGCGGACATCCTCCTGCGCGCCGTCGACAACGTGACGGCCGCCGGCGTCCCGGTCGTGGTCGCCGCCGGCAACGACCGCGACGAGTTCGGCCTCGGGTCGACCGGCTCGCCCGGAACGGCGGAGTCGGCCATCAGCGTCGCCGCGACGACGAACACGCACGTCTTCAGCTGGGCGCTCGAGACGCTCGCCGCCGACGCGCCGGCCCCGATCCGCCGGATGGCGCTGCGGCCGGCGCCGGGCGGCGGGCTCGGCCGTACGGGGCTCGAGCGGCCGATCGTCGACGTCGGGTCGATCACCGGCACCGACGGCCGCCCCGTCGACCGGCTGCTCTGCGCTCCGGGGGCCGACGTCAACGCCGCGCGGAGCACTCTGCCGCCGCGCTCGCTGACCGGCTCGCTCGCACTCGCCTCGCGCGGTGTCTGCTCGTTCTTCTCGAAGGCCGAGCGCGCCCGCCAGGCGGGCGCCGTCGGGCTGATCCTGGTCGACAACCGCCCGGGAGACCCCAACCAGATTCCGATCCAGCTGCCGCTGCCGACGGGCATGATCGCCGACCTCGACGGCGCGGCGCTGCGCGCGTACCTGGCGACGCACGGCGGCCGCACGACCGTCCGCATCCAGCAGGGACCGCTCCAGCTCGAGACCGGGAGGTCGGCGATCGTCTCCGACTTCTCCTCCGGCGGGCCGACCGCGTTCGGCCACCGGCTGAAGCCCGACATCTCCGCTCCGGGGAGCGAGATCCTGTCCGCGACGACGCCGCGCTTCGGCGGACCGTTCGCGGTGTTCGACGGGACGAGCATGGCGACCCCGCACGTCGCCGGGGCCGTCGCGTTGCTGCTCGAAAGGCACCCGACCTGGACGCCGAAGCAGGTGAAGTCCGCGCTGATGTCGACGGCCGGCCCGGCGTGGGCGAACACCGCCCGGACGGTGGAGGCACCCGTGACGATGCAGGGCGGCGGCCTCGTCGACCTCGGTCGCGCCGACGCGCCGTTGCTCTTCACCGATCCGGGCTCGCTCTCGTTCCGTGACCTCGACGTCTCGGGCGGCGCGCAGAGCGACGCGAAGACTGTCGCGGTCTCGGACGCCGGCGGCGGGGATGGGGTGTGGCAGGTCGACCTCCAGCCCCAGGCCGCCACCACCGGCGCGACCGTCGAGGCGCCCGGCGTCGTGCAGCTCGCCCCCGGCGGGCAGACGAGCGTGACCGTGACCGCACGTGCCGCGGGCGACGCGCAGAAGGGTGAGAACTACGGCTTCGTCGTCCTGCGGCGCGGTGACGCGGTCCGGCGCATCCCCTACTTCTTCCTCGTCAAGCGACCGGCGTTCCTCGGCGTCCCGGCGCGCACGCTGCGGCGCACGCAGACCGGCGACACCCGCCGGGGCGTCTCGCGCACGAGCGTCTACCGCTACCCGACCGCGCCGTTCGGGCCGGCGGCCGACTACGTGGGTCCGCCGATGCGCGAGGACGGCGCCGAGCAGCTGTTCGTGACCCGCATCGGAAGGCGCGTGATCAACTTCGGCGCCGTCGTCTTCCCGCGCTCCGCGACGGCCGCTCCCCACCCGTGGGTGCTCGGCTCGCGCGACGAGAACGACGTCCAGGGCTACGCCGGCACGCCGGTGAACGTCAACAACTTCACGTTCGGCTACCGCGCCGACATCGGCGCCGCGGGCGCCGTCTTCCCGCGCCCGGGCGAGTACTTCGTGGTCGTCGACTCCGGCCGCGACATCTTCACCGGCCGCTCGCTCGCCGGCCGCTACGAGCTCCGCTCCTGGGTCAACGACCTGCGGCCGCCGCGGGTCACCCCGCTCACGGTCCGCGTTGCCGCGGGCCGGCCGACGCTCGCGCTGCGCGCGGTCGACCCCGGCCGCGGATCGGGCGTCGACCCGCTCTCGCTCGTGATCGGCTACCGGGGCGTGCTCGTCGGTGCGGCTGCGTTCGACCGGGAGTCCGGGATCGCCGTCTTCCCGCTGCCCGGCGCCGCGCCGAGGATCCCGCGCGGCCGCCTTGCGCTGACGCTCCGCGCGGCCGACTTCCAGGAGGCGAAGAACGCGGCCACGCCGGGCGACCGGATCCTGCCCAACACGAGGACGCGCCGGGTCCGCGTCCAGGCCGTCGCCGGGCCGGCGGTGAGCTGGCTGATGCCGACCGCGGGCCAGTGCCTGCGGCGGAACGAGCGGCTGTTCGTGCTGGCCTCCTCGACGGCCCGGATCCGCTCCGTCCGCTTCCTGGACGAGAAGCGGACGGTCGGCGTCGACCGTACCGGGCCGGGCGGGCTCTACTCCGTCCGCTGGCGGCCGCCGAGGGGCAGGGCGCACGCGCGGCACCAGCTGCGCGCGGTCGTCCTCGACGCCCGCGGCCGGACGTACTCCGCGGCACTGCGCGCGCGGAGCTGCTAGGCGGCGGAGGGCCGCGCGGCGTCCGTCGCGGGATGGAACGCGCGGCCTAGCCCTTTCTGTCAGCGTACGCCCGCCGATGAGCCAGCGCGTAGCCGTGATCACCGGGGGCTCGAGCGGAATCGGCGCGGCGATCGCGCGCCGGCTCGCAGGGCGCGGGTGGCGCTGCGTCCTCCTCGCCCGCGGGCGCGAGCGCTGCGAGGCGCTCGCCGCCGAGCTCGGCGGCGAGGCGG
>JACVRR010000060.1 GCA_014534345.1 Thermoleophilia bacterium
GCACGACCTGCGCGCCCGTCGCGGCGCCGTCGCAGTGGAGGATCCGCGCCCGCGAGTGGCCGCCCTCGAGGCCGAGGGCGCCGTCGAACTCGACGCCGAGGTGGCGGAGGTCCTCGACGCGGGCCGGTGCCTCTTCGGTCAGGACGCGCACGGCGCTCGGGCGAGAGAGCCCGCGGCCGGCGCGGAGCGTGTCCTCGGCGTGGAGCTCCGGACGGTCGTCCCCGCCGACGGCGGCGGCGACGCCGCCCTGCGCGAGGTAGCTCGCCGTTCCGGGCATCGGCGCCTTCGCGACGACGACGACGTCGGCGCCGGCGTCCGCGGCGACGAGGGCCGCGGTCAGTCCCGCGACGCCAGCGCCCACGACGGCCAGGTCACAGCGACGGGTCTGGGGGGCCGGCATTCGAGGTTTTCGCCTGTGAGTCGAAAACTGTCTCGCGGAGTCTAGCAGTTTTCGCCTCGAAGGCGAAAACCGCCGCGATCGGAGCCCGGGCGACCGGAGAGGATGCGCCGGGGATAGTCGCGGGCCGAGGCATGGTCTAGCGTCGGCGCGTGCACGCACCTCCACTGCGCAGGAACCGGGACTTCGTGTTGCTGCAAGCGGCGGAGCTGCTTTCGAGCGGCGGCTCGCAGTTGACGGCCATCGCCTATCCGCTGCTCGTCCTCGCCGTGACAGGTTCGGGTGCCAAGGCCGGTCTCGTCGCGTTCGCTCGGCTGCTCGCGATGGCGCTGCTCGCCCTCCCCGCGGGGCTGGCCGCCGACCGCTGGAACCGCCGGCGGGTGATGATCGCCGCGCACGCCGTACGTGGCGCCGCCATCGGCAGCCTCGCCGCGCTGGTGTTCGTCGACGTGCTCCCGTTCTGGCCGATCCCGCTCGTCGCGTTCGTCGAGGGGAGCGGCTCCGCCTTCTATGCCGCCGCGCAGGCCGGCGCGCTGCGCGCCGTCGTGCCCGCACCGCAGCTGCCGTCGGCCGTCGCCGTTGTCACCGGGCGCGCGGCTGCGATCAGCCTCGCCGCCCCTCCGGTCGGCGGCGCGCTGTTCGGGCTCGTCCGCGCGCTGCCGTTCGCCGTGCACACCACGTCCTACGTGTTTTCCACGCTCGCGCTGCTCGCCGTGAAAACGCCCTTCCAGGAGGCGCGCGAGCGCGACCCCGCCCCGCTCCGCTCGCGGCTCGCGGAGGGATTCGGGTTCCTCTGGGGCCGCCCGTTCCTGCGGACGTGCGCCTTCCTCTTCGGCCTCTCGAACTTCATCGGACCGGGGGTGCTGCTCGCGCTCGTCGTGATCGGGAAGCGGGAGGGCCTCACGGGCGGCCAGGTCGGCCTGCTCCTCTCGGCGTTCGCGGCGTGCGTGCTGCTCGGTTCCTTCCTGTCGCCGCTCGTGCGGCGCCGCCTGCCCGTGCGCGGCGTGCTGGTGCTCGAGCTCTGGACGTGGGCCGGTTGCGCCGTCTTCGTCGTCTGGCCGAGCGTCTACGTGCTCGCGGCGAGCCTGCTCCCGACCGCGCTCGCGATCCCCTCCACCAACTCCGTCGTCCGGGCGTACGAGCTCGCGCTGACCCCCGACCGTCTGCTCGGCCGCGTCGAGAGCGTGCGCAGCACGATGGCGCTCCTGCCGGCGCCGCTCGGCCCGTTGACCGCCGGCGTTCTGCTCGACGCCGTCTCGCCGCGCGCGGCGATTGCCGTCTTCGCCGCTTTCGGCCTGCTGCTGGCGCTGTGGGGGACGCTGAGCCCCTCGATCAGGGCGGCGCCCCGCCTGGACGAGCTCGGCGGGTCTGCGCGTGGCCCCACGCCAGCCGTGGCCGACTGAGCCCGAGAGGCGGCTCCCCGGTACGGTCCGCGGACGTGCCGGACCCGGTCGTGGAGATCGATGCAGGCGGACGCGCGCTGCGCGTTTCGAACCCCGAGCGCGTGATCTACCCGGCCACCGAGCGGACGGCGGCGGTCACGAAGCTGCAGATCGTCGAGTACTACGTCGCCGTCGGCGACGGGATCCTGCGCGCGCTCCGCGAGCGGCCGACCACGCTCGAGCGCTGGCCGAAGGGCGTCCACCCGGGGATCCGCCTCTCGACGCGCGAGCGGGGCGGCGGCGACGCCTTCTACCAGAAGCGGATCCCGCGCGGCGCGCCGCCGTACGTGGAGACGGCGCGCATCGAGTTCCCGTCCGGGCGCACTGCGGACGAGATCTGCCCGACCGAGCTCGCCGTCGTCGCATGGGCGGCGCAGATGGGCACGATCACCTTCCATCCCTGGCCGGTGCGACGCGCGGACGTCGACCACCCGGACGAGCTCCGGCTCGACCTCGATCCGCAGCCGGGCACCGACTTCGCGGACGCCGTCTCGCTGGCGGGGACGGCACGGGAGCTGCTCGCGGAGCTCGGGTACCGGGGCTTCCCGAAGACGTCCGGGGGCCGCGGCGTGCACATCTACGTGCGCATCGAGCCGCGCTGGACGTTCACCGACGTACGGCACGCGGCGATCGCCTTCGGGCGCGAGCTGGAGCGGCGGCGTCCGGGGGAGGTGACGACGAAGTGGTGGAAGGAAGAGCGCGGCGAGCGGATCTTCGTCGACTACAACCAGAACGCGCGCGACCGGACGATTGCCTCCGCGTACAGCCTGCGCCCAAAGCCGGGTGCCCCGGTCTCGGCGCCCGTGGCGTGGGAGGAGCTCGCGGACTGCGAGCCGGAGGACTTCACGGTCGCGACCGTGCCGGCGCGGTTCGCCCGGATGGGCGATCCGCACGCGGAGATCGACGCGGTCTCGCACTCGCTCGAGCCGCTGCTCGAGGTGTACGAGCGCCAGGGTCGCGGCGACCTGCCCTACCCGCCGGACTACCCGAAGATGCCGGGCGAGCCCAAACGCGTGCAGCCGAGCCGCGACCGGAACCGCGACCGGAAGCGGGCCTAGCGCGCGCACGCTCCGAACGCTCATGCGCGAGCACCACAGGAACGCCAGCCTCGCGGAACGGCTCGAGTCGTTTGCGGCGCTGCTCGAGCTCGCTGCCGCCAACCCCTACACGGCCCGGGCGTACCGGCGGGCCGCGGAGACGATCCGCTCCACGCCCGCGGATGTGGGCGAGCTCGTGCGCACGGGGCGGGTGCGCGCGCTTCGCGGGATCGGCCCCGGGATCGAGGCGCGGCTGCGGGAGCTCGTCGAGACGGGCACGATCGCCGAGCTCGAGGAGCTGGAGCGCGAGCTCGACCCGGAGCTCGTCGGTCTGGGGCGGATGCTCGGGCTCAGCGCCCGTCGCGCCGTGGAGATCGGTCGTGCGCTCGGCGTCCGGACGGCGGCGGACTTCCGGCAGGCGGCGGCCGAGGGACGGCTGCGCACCGTCCCGGGCATCGGCGAGCGAACCGAGCAGAAGCTCCTCGCCGCCCTCGCGCGGGAGCGTGAGCCCCGGCCTCGGCGCGGGCTGCTGCTGAACCGAGCCCGGGCGCTCGTCGAAGGGATCGCCGGCGCGCTCGGTGGGGTGGCGGCGGGCGACGTTCGCCGCTGGCGCGACGTGTGCGAGCACCTGGTCGTCGTGGTGGCTGCCGAGGAGCCGGCGCCGGCGCTCGACCGGTTCGCGTCCGTGCCGGAGATCGTCTCCGTCCTCGAGCGAGGCGAGCGGCGCGCCGTCGGCGTCACGCTCGAGGGCGTCCCGGTCGAGCTGCGCGTGCCGCACCCTGCTCGGTTCGGAACCGAGCTTCTGCGCGCGACCGGCGCCCGAGCGTACGTCGACGCGCTCGAGCCCCTCCCCGACGTCGCCGACGAGCCGGCCGTGTACGCCCGCCTCGCCATCCCGTTCTGCCCGCCCGAGCTTCGCGAGGCACCGTTCCGAGGCGAGGCGCCCGAGCTCGTCGAGCTTGGCCAGGTCCGCGGCGACCTGCACGTGCACACCACCTGGTCCGACGGCAAGGCGTCGGTTCTCGAGATGGCGACCGCGGCGAACGACCGTGGCTACCACTACCTCGCGATCTGCGACCACACGCCGGCCGTCGGCGCGGTGCCGGGGCTGGACGCGGATGCGGTGCGCCGGCAGGCCGCCGAGATCGAGCAGGCGAACGAGCTGCTCGCGCCCTTTCGTGTCCTGCGCGGGATCGAGTGCGACGTCCGCCGCGACGGAACGCTCGATCTCCCGGACGACGTGCTCGCGGAGCTCGAGTGGGTTCAGCTCAGTCTGCACGCCGGTCAGCGCGCAGAAGCGCTGGAGCTGACGAAGCGCGTCGTCGACGCCATGCAGCACCCGGCGGTGCGGTGCCTCAGCCATCCGAAGGGTCGGATCATCAACCACCGTCCAGAGAACGCGCTCGACCTCGAGGCGGTGTTCGCGGTCGCGCTCGAGCGGGGAGTCGCGCTCGAGGTGAACGGCCTTCCCGACCGCCTCGACCTGCGGGGCGAGCTCGTGCGCGAGGCGATCGCCGCCGGCGCCACGATCGTCTGCTCGACCGACGCGCACTCGGTGCGAGGTCTCGAGAACATGCGGCTGTCGGTGGCGACGGCGCGGCGCGGCTGGGCGACGCGGGCCGATGTCCTCAACACC
This sequence comes from Thermoleophilia bacterium, assembly GCA_014534345.1. Classification (GTDB taxonomy): domain Bacteria; phylum Actinomycetota; class Thermoleophilia; order Gaiellales; family Gaiellaceae; genus JACVRR01. Next base: position 4,513 of record JACVRR010000060.1, read on the forward strand.
CGGCCGCTGGAGGAACTCTGGCGGTGAGGGTGGCGCTGGTCCGAGAAGGCGGGCAGGAGCGACGCCGGCAAGCGGATCTTCCGCGACGACGGCGCGCGCGGGCCGCTCCGGCTCGTCGACCCGCCGACGCGCCATCGGCCCGGGCGTACGATGGGTGCGTGCCGTACGACGAGGTCCTGGCGGAGCGCGTGCGCGCGCTGCTCGCGACGGAGCCCGACCTGACCGAGATGCGGATGTTCGGCGGCCTCGCGTTCCTGATCGGGGGGAACGTCGCCGTCGCCGCCAGCGGCCAGGACGGCCTTCTCGTGCGCGTCGATCCGCGGCAGGGGGCCGAGCTCGTCGCGAGCACGAACGCGCGGCCGATGGAGATGCGCGGGCGGCAGATGCAGGGCTGGCTGCAAGTCGGCGCCGACGACGCCCGGCGCGAGGCCGACCTCGCCCGGTGGGTCGAGCTCGGGACCGCCTACGCGCGCTCGCTTCCCGCCAAGCGGTAGGCGGCGGGCCGTGTCCGGCTGGCTCGCGCCCTTCGAACTGCGCGTCGGCCTCGGCTGCATGCGCCTGTCGACGGACGAGGAGCGGGACGACGAGCGGGCGTTCGCGACGGTGGGCGCCGCCGCAGAGGCCGGCGTCACCGTGTACGACACCGCGCGCGCGTACGGCGGCAACGAGCGGCTGCTCGCCCGCGCATTGCGCGCATGCGCGGCGGCCGGCCGCGCGCGCGTCGTCACCAAGGGGGGCATGCGCCGGACGGACGGGCGATGGGTGCCCGACGGGCGCGCGAAGGCGATCCGCGCCGACTGCGAGGCGAGCCTCGCCGCGCTCGACGGGCTCCCGATCGACCTCTACCTCCTGCACTCGCCCGACCCGCGGACGCCGTTTCGGACGTCGGTGCGGGCGCTCGCCCGGCTGCTCGAGGACGGGCTGGTGGCCCGCGTCGGGGTAGCGAACGTCAGCCGGACGCAGCTCGACGAGGCGCTCTCGCTCGCCCCGCTCTCCGCCGTCCAGGTGCCGCTGAGCCCGTTCGACGAGAGGGCGCTGCGCGGGGGCCTGGTCGAGCGCTGCGAGGAGGTCGGGATCGCGCTGCTCGCGCACTCGCCCCTCGGCGGGCCGCGCCGCGCGCACGCGCTCGCAGGCCGCGAGCCGATCGCGACCGTTGCGACGGCCCGCGGCTGTTCGCCCGCCGAGGTCGCCCTCGCCTGGCTGCTCTCCCTGTCAGAGGGCGTGGTGCCGGTCGTCGGGGCGCGCCGGCCCGACACCGCCCGGTCGGCGGCCCGTGCCGCGACGCTGCAGCTCTCGGACGGCGAACGCGAGACGCTCTCCCTCCGTCGCCGCGTGCGGCGTCCGCCCCGGGGCGAGGGCGCCGTCGTGCTCGTCATGGGCATCCCCGGCGCGGGGAAGAGCCGGCTCGCGGAGGAGTACGTCGCGCGGGGGTACGTGAGGCTGAACCGCGACGAGCGCGGCGGCTCGCTGCGCGAGCTCGCCTCGGCGCTCGACGACGCGCTCGCGAACGGCGTGCGCCGAGCGGTGCTCGACAACACGTACGTGACGCGCGCGTCCCGCGACCACGTGCTCGAGATCGCCGGCCGGTACGGCGTGCCCGTGCGGTGCGTCTGGCTGGACACTCCGCTGGCGCAGGCGCAGGTCAACATGGTCGAGCGGCTCCTCGACCGCTTCGGGACGCTGCCGGCGCCGGACGCGCTGCGTGAGGCGGCGCGCCGCGAGCAGGGCCTGCTCGCGCCGACCTCGCAGATGCGGGCGCTGCGCGAGCTCGAGCCGCCGGACGCGGACGAGGGCTTCGCGGCGGTCGAGCGGGTGCCGTTCATGCGCGCTCCCTCGCGGGGGGCGCGACCGGGCGCGTTCGTCGCCGCGGCCGTGCTTCGCGACCCCGGCTGGACGTACCCGGCCGGCGCAGCCGACCGCGCCGCCCCTCACCTCGTCTTCGACTGGCGGCCGGACGGTGCCGCCCAGGAGCTAACCCCGCTCGCCGCCCGTCTCGCGGCGGAGGTGGCCGGTCCGGTCGAGGTCGCGATCTGCCCGCACCCCGCCGGCCCGCCGACCTGCTGGTGCCGCCCGCCGCTCCCCGGGCTCCCGCTCGCGTTCGCCAGGGCGCAGGGCGTCGACCCGTCGGCCTCGACGGTGGTCGGCGCATCGCCCGCGCACCGCACGCTCGCGTCGGCGCTCGCCGCCGGCTACGTCGCGGTGGCGCAGGAAGCCGCTAGTCGTGCGGGCGGACGACGAACCGGAACGAGTAGGTGAGCTCGTTCCCGATGAGATCCCTGGTCATCAGCACGGCGCGCCCCCGCTTCACGCCTGGCGGGACGCGCCACAGCAGCCGGACGGCGCCGAACCTCCCGCGGCTGAGGACGGAGCGTCGAAGCCCGCGGTGGCGGAACCGGTAGGACGAGGGAACGAACGCGAGGTCGAGCCGCACGAGGGCGTTCCGGCGGAGCACGAGCCGGTGTGCGAGCGCCGGGAAGCGGGGGTCGGGTCCGGTGGTGGCGGCGACCGTCGCCGACGGCGGCGGCCCGCTCGGCCGGACCGCCACCGGCGCCTCGGGCAACCACGTCGAGTACGCGGGTGCAAGGAGGAACGTCGCCGCGCGCGTGGCCAGGACCGCGCTCGGAGGACGCGGCGCCGGCGGCGGCGGAACCGGCGGAACGCCCGGCGGGGGAGGCGGCACGATCTGCGGCGTCGCGGTCGCCGAGTTGTCGCTCGGGTTCGCGTCTTCCGTGCGCGAGCTCACGGTTGCGCCGACGGGCGCGAACGTGTCGGGCCCCGGCCGGAAGATCACGGCGACGCTCGCCCACGACTCCCTGCGGATCCGCGGGATCACGCAGGTCGTTCCCGTCCCGCACTCCGGCGACGACGACCAACGTGGTCCGTCCGCGAGGCGGTGCGCACCGTCGGGCAGGTGGAACCTGACGACGACGTCCTCGGCGTCGCCCGGTCCGCGGTTCGCGACGTCCGCGAATGCCACGAACCAGTCGGTCGCTCCCCCGCCCGCGCTGAGCCGGAGCGACAGATCGGCCGCCTGGGTCGCGTGTCGCGGCGCCGCGGTCGCCTGCGACGACGCGAGCAGGGCGACGAGGGCCAGCGCCGTGAGCAGTGACCGGCTCACCGCAGCCCAGTATCGCGAGGGGCGAGAACGCGGTCAACGCACGCAGGTCGCCCGCGGCGACGGTCGCCCCGGCGCGATGGTGCGTTCCGCGCGCGAGGCCCGGCGGTCTCGAGGCGGCTAGGATCGCCGTAGTGGCGCCGCTGCTCGGGGCAATCGCCGACGACGCGACCGGTGCCACCGATCTCTGCAGCGTCCTCGTCCGCGGCGGCATGCGGACCGTGCAGACGATCGGGGTCGCGCGCGACGTCCCGCTCCCCGAGGCCGACGCCGTCGTCGTCGCGCTCAAGTCGCGGACTGCGCCGGCCGCCGAGGCGGTCGCCTCCGCGCTGGCGGCGCTCGACTGGCTGCGCGAGCTCGGCGCGCGCCAGCTGTTCTTCAAGTACTGCTCGACCTTCGACTCGACGCCCGAGGGGAACATCGGCCCGGTCGCCGACGCGCTCCTCGATGCGCTGAACGCGGAGCTGACGGTCGTCTGCCCGGCGTACCCCGCGAACGGGCGGACCGTCTACAACGGCCACCTGTTCGTCGGCCACCGGCTGCTGTCCGAGTCTTCCATGGCCCGCCATCCGCTGACGCCGATGACGGATTCCGACCTCGTACGCGTCCTCGCGCGCCAGACGCCCCGCGCGGTGCGGCTCGTCCCGCACGACGTCGTCCGCAGCGGCGCCCGCGCGGTCGAACGGCGGCTCGAGGAGCTCGCCGCCGACGGCGTGGCGTACGCCGTCACCGACGCGCTCACGGACGACGACCTGGTCGCGATCGGGGCGGCGTGCGCGGCGCTGCCGCTCGTCACCGGCGGCGCCGGCGTCGCGACGGGCCTGCCCGACAACATCCGCCGGCGGCGGCTGCTCGCTCCCGTCCCGCAGCCGACCGCGCCGCCGCCGTCGAACGGGCCCGCCGTCGTCCTCGCGGGCAGCGTCTCGGCCGCCACACGCGAGCAGGTGCGCCGGATGGCGGCGCGCTTCCCGGCGGTCGCGGTAGACGTCGTCGACCCCGACGTCGACCGCGCCGAGCGTGCCGTCCGCGCGGCGCTCGGCGCGGGAGCCGTCGTCGTCCACACCGCATCGTCGCTCGAGGACGTCGCGCGCGCGCAGCAGCGACTCGGCGCCGAGCGCGCCGGCGAGGCGGCCGAGACGGTCCTGGCCGAGCTCGCCCGGCGGCTCGTGCGAGACGGGGTGCACCGGATCGTGGTCGCGGGTGGCGAGACGTCCGGCGCCGTCGTGTCGGCCCTCGGCGTCCGCGCCCTGCGCGTCGGTCGCGAGATCGCGCCCGGCGTGCCGTGGATGACGTCCGTCGGCGACCCTCCGCTCGCGCTCGCGCTCAAGTCCGGCAACTTCGGCGGCCCGGAGTTCTTCCTCCAGGCGCTCGGCGTCCGGTGACCCACGGCGACCTCCGCGAGGCGATCGTCTCGCACGCGGCGTCGCTCTTCACCCGCGGCCTCTCCCCCGGCACGTCGGGGAACATCAGCGTCCGGACGGACGACGGCTTCCTGATGACGCCGACCGGCGCGTCGTTCGGAGCGCTCGACGCGTCGCGGCTGTCGCGCCTCGACGCGAACGGGCGGCACCTGGACGGCGATCCGCCGACCAAGGAAGCCTTCCTCCACACGGCCATGTACGCCGAGCGCCCGGAGGCGCGGGCGATCGTGCACCTCCACTCGACGTACGCGGTCGCGGTCGCCTGCCTCGCGGACGCCGACCCGGACGACGTCCTGCCGCCGCTGACGCCGTACTACGTCATGCGCGTCGGGCGGCTTCCGCTCGTCCGCTACGCGGCGCCCGGCGACCGATCGCTCGCCGCCGCCGTCCGCGCGGGTGCGCGCGCGAGCCACGCGCTCCTGCTCGCGAACCACGGGCCGATCGTCGCCGGCCGCTCGCTCGACGCGGCCGCCGCCGCAGCCGAGGAGATCGAGGAGACGGCCAAGCTCGTGCTCCTCCTCGCCGACCGGCGGGCTCGCCGGCTCACGGCCGACGAGGTGGCGGAGCTCCGTCAGCGCTTCGGCAGCTGAGCGACGAGCTCGGCGACGCGCTGCATGCCGAGCCGCGGGCTCGCGAGGATCGGCACCGGCCGCTCGTCGTCCGTGAGCGTCTCCGCGACGCGCGCCATCGACGCCTGCGCGAGCACGACCACGTCCACCTCGAGCGCGAGCTCTCGGAGCGCGCCCCGCACGAGCTCGTCGTGGCGATCGGCCTCGCCGGCCGAGAGCGCTTCGAAGGCGCCCTCCGCCAGCCGCGAGACGACCTCGACCTGCGTCCCCGCCTCCCGCGCCCGCCGCTCGACGAGCGCGGCCGTGGGCTCGAGCGTCGTCCGCAGCGTCGCGAGCACGCCGATCTGCGATCCGATCCGGACGGCCTCGTCGGCCATTGCCTCGTCGATCCGGACGACCGGGACAGGGACGAAGTCGTGGGCGGCGTCGACCGCGGGCCCGATTGACGAGCACGTGACGACGACCGCGTCGGCGCCGGCGTCCGCCGCCGAGAGGATGTGCCCGAGGACGCGCCGCTTCGTCGCCGGCGAGAGCGTGCCGGTCCGCCGCGTCACGCCGAGCAGGCTCTCGTCGGCGATGTGAAACACGTCCGACCCCGGCACGAGCTCCTTCGCGAGCGCGGAGAACGTCGCCGACAGCGTGAGCACCGTGTGGACGAATCCGATCGTGGGCCCTTTCGTCGTCACACGCCGATCGTAGTCCGCGCCGCTGCAACCCACCCACCGGCGAGGACAACCAAGGCCGGCGCCCCTCCCGAGCGGACCGTCTCGCTCGCCGTTCCTAAACTCGTGGCGTGAGTCACGATCGCCTCCACCCGGGTGCCGAGCGGGCGTACGAGGCGATCTTCACGGTCATCCACGACCTCGGTCGCGGCGAGGACATCGCATGGATTCGCGGGGCGATCTGGCCGCCGGTCGGGACCGTCGTGGAACTGGAGTCACCCGAACGGCACGCGCTCGTCGTCGGAATCCGCCTCGTGCTCGAGGAAGACACGGCCCTCGTGCGTGTCGATGTTCAGGATCCCCGGGAGGGTGAGCTGATCGCGCGCGACGCGGCGACGCGTGTCCTCCCCGAGGAGGCGCTGTCGGTCGGCGGCGACCCGTCAGTCGGGAGCGCGGAAGCGCAGTCCATACCCGCCGCGGTGCGTCCACGTCAGCGGGAGGATCGCGCCGCATCCTGATCGCCTCCGGCTCGCGGCAGACGTCGCACTTGTCGTTCCGGCGCGTCCGACGTCCGTTCCATCCGGGCGCGCGCCTCGGAGCCGCGGCGAGACGGTGCTACACTGAGTGACGACTCCTGTCCGAGAATCCTCGCCCCTCAAGCGGGACGCTCGGGTGGTTCGGCCTTGTAGGACGGCTCGGCCAGGAGCAACGACACGATCGGAGGCCGACGACGGCCGCGACGCTCTCCCCGACCGGGGCGCGGGAGACCGCGCGTCAGTCCGGCAAGCACGAGTACGAGTTCGACCGTGCAGGCGGGGAGCTCCGGCGAGACGGGTAGCGAGGAAGCCGGTCGGGCAACGATACGCGACTGCATCCGTCCGGCTCAGCCGCACCGAAGGCGTGACGACGAGGGGAGTACGAGATGTCCGAGAACAGATCGGTCCGAGCGGAGCTCCAAGAGCAGCGCGATGCGATTGCCGATTCGCTGGCGTCGCTCGAGGAGCGGCGAGCCAAGGCGGTCCAGACGAACAGCTTCGCGCGAGCCCGCGAACGCTCCGGCGTGACCGACGGCGTCGGCGTCGACGCCGCGCAGCTGGCGGCCGACGAGGCGGCCGCTCACGCGGCGATGCGGGACGCTCGCGCGGAGCTCCACCGCCTCGACATGCAGATCGAGAGTCAGCCGCGGGACGGACTCGCAAAGAAGTTCGGAAGCGCGTTTTCCCGTCGGCGGCGCGGCAGCGGCTAGCTCGCACGCCGAGCGCCGCGCAAGTAGCGTTCGCGTCATGAACGCACTGATCGAGAAGATCCGCCGCCTCTTCCGGCGGGGACCGAAGTCGTAGCTCGACTCGCTGCGCGCGCCTCCGCGACGGGGCGCCTTGCAGCACCGGGCACGGTCGGTCGCTGGTCCCGCGGCTCACGGCTGCGCCGACCGTCCATGCGCGGAACCGGCTGAGCCGGGGCGGTAGCGGCGCACACTCTCGCGCCCAGCCTCAAGCGGCTTCAACGCAGTGGGGTTCAACGGCGGTCTGGCCTCAGAGGTAGTCGACGATGGGGACGGCGTTTCGTGCCTCGAGGCAGTCGGCGGCGTAGATTGCAGCGCCGAGATCGCCCGTCCACAGCGAATAGCGGCCGCTGCCGCGGACTTCGCGCCAGCGCGCGACTTGGTCGAGCGCGTGCACGGCGAAGCGGCGGGCGCGCTCGAGCCACGCTTCGTCGGCGGTGCGCCCGAAGGTCCGCAGGAAGGCGTAGCCGTTTCCTGCTGTGCCGTGGCAGATGCCGGGTCCCTTCTCCATGCTCGCTGGGCCCGCCTGCCAGACGAGCTCGGCGCCCGCGAGCAGAAGTTCTTCCTCGAGGTAGGGCGCTGTCGAGGCAACGACGCCGGCGCCGCCGTGGCACCACTGCAGGCGGATGCGGTTGTCCCAGTCGGCGACGAGGTCGCCGCAGTCCTCGACGGCGATCGGCCAGTTGGCCAGCCCGTCCTCGCGCACGGCGACGCGTGCTAGCGCAGCGGCCGTGTCGGCCACGAGCTGCTCCCGTCTGTCGTCTCCGAGCAGTGCGCCTCCTTGCAGGAGGACGTTCGTGTTCGTGCCGATGCCGTGCGAGGCGCCGGGAGCCTTACCGTAGGGAGGGTAGGTCCAGAAGCCGTCCCAGTAGCGTCGCCGCCAGAGCTCGTCGGCGCTCTCGCGCCAGGCCTCCGCCCAGCGCTCGTCGCCCGTCCGCTCGAGCATCGCCTTCGCTCCGAGCATCGTTCCGGGTGAGCCGCTCATCAGCTCGTTCGTCTCGCAGTCCCAGTTCTCGCGCACGAGTGCGTAGAGGTCGTCCGCCAACTGCGGGTCGCCTGCGAGCTTGAAGGCGACGAGCAGGATGCCGGTCTCACCGAAGAAGAGGCTCGCGTTCGTGTTGATCGGCGGCTCGTGTCGCTCGGGCATGTCGGGGTCGGCACGCCACTTCTCGAGCGCACGCGATGCCGCCGCGGCGAGATCGACGCCGACGGTCGCATGGTCGCGCTGTCGCAGCTCGTCAAGCGCCCAGATGACGCCGGCAGCGCCGGCATAGAGCCGCGTGAGCGGCAGCCGCTGCTCGCCACGCGTGTCCCACCCCTCGAGGGCCGGCCAGAGGGCCACCGGGTCGAGCGCCGCCTCCGCGTCCGCGACGATCTCGCCCACGCGGTCGCGAACGCGCCGCTCGTCCCACGGCTCGTCGATCAGCGGCTCATGGCTCTCCGGCGAGAAGAGGATGCGGCGACAATAGAGCCAGCGCCCGCCGTCGTCTTGAACGAAACAGACATGCGCAACCGCGCGAGATGCGCGGCTGGCGTCTCTCCGGCCAGCCGCAGACACTCGCGCGTCAGGTGGGATTGATCGGCGTAACCGGCGTCAACGGCGAGATCGGCGAGGCCCCGCGTGGAGTTGCGCGCGGCCAGGCGAAAGCGCTGGAAGCGATGCGGTCGAGCATCTTCGGCCCATAGCCAAGCGCGGCCCTGGCCCGGCGGAGGAGCTGCCGCTCGCTGAACCCGAGCGAGTCGGCGAGCGCGGCGATCCGTACCGGCGAGCGCTGCGCTCGAAGATTCGCGACCAGGGCGGTGACGGCGGGGTCAGGCATGCGCCGAACGCGCGCCACCACAGCAGCCTCGAGGACATCGGCCGCGGCCCGGGGCGAAGGGCACGCGGCCAGAAGCGTCTCGAGCCGCTCCATCTCGGCATAGCCCCAAAGCAGGCTGATCCCGACGCGGGCATCCGTGAGGTCCGCGCCGTGAAGGCCGAGCACGTCGGCGGCCGCTCCGGTGCGAAAGCGGACGACAACGAACGTCCGGTCCGGGAACACGCCGACACAGTGAGGGCGCGTATCCGCCCCGCGGACGAAGAGCCCGCGGCCACTCCAGACGAGCTCGACCGCCCCATCGGGCAGCAGCGGGTCGGCGTCGGGCGAGAGCGCCGCCAGGGGCGCAGGCGAACGCGACGCCCAGACGCACTCGACGTGCGCGGCGAGCCGGGCCTGCGGCGCCCACACCGCGCGGAACGAGCCATCCGGCGACGGGCGATCAGCCGCTCTCCGCTCCCCAACGTGGACCGCCGAAACGGACACCGCGAGAGCGTCGCACGTGCCCCGCTCCCCCGCCTCAACCGATGCTGCGGTGCACGGACCCGGCGTGACCTCCCGGCCGCTTCGTGTGGTGCCACGCCGGCCTTCGCAGGCGGCCTCAGCGCGCGAGGAAACAGCTTGAAACGGTCATCCTCGGACCGGGTTTCGAGGAGCGGCGTGTTCTTGACCCGGGCGGAAGAGTCTGTTGTAATGACGTTCTACTGAGTGTAACAAGAACCTACCGAATGTCTGCCCGCGCCGTCGCGATGGCGGCCACGCGCGAGCGTATCGTCGAGGCGGCGGAGCAGGCGTTCCGCGC
>JACVRR010000059.1 GCA_014534345.1 Thermoleophilia bacterium
CCCCCCCCCCCCCCCCCCCCCCGCGCTGCGTTAGGTTCGGTCGCCGATCCGCCCGGTGACGCCGAGGTCGTCGATCAGGTACGCGGCCGCGAAGGCAGCGAGACCGAGCGCGATGAGATCCGGCCAGTTGTCGTCGATCAGCACAGCGAGGACGAACAGGATGACGGCGAGACCGAGCAGGATGGTCCTGACGGTGATGTTCATGCCCGACGGGTTCGGGCACGCGAGCTGTTTTCCTGCGCGACTACGCGGCGAGGCCCATCTCGGCGCTGAGCGCCATCGCCTGGGCGAGCTTGACGCCGGCCTCGGCGTCGCGCCCCGCCCGCTGGAGCGCGAGGCCGTACTCGCGCAGCGTGCGCGCGACGTACGGACGCGCCTCCAGCCGCTCGACGATCTCGAGCGCCGCCTCGAAGTCGCGCACCGCCGCGTCCCAGTCGGGCGGGTCCTGGCGCAGCCGCACGTTCGCGCGGTAGCGCAGCAGCTCCGCCTCGGCGAGCGGATCGCCCACCTCGCGGGCACGGTGGAGCGCGTCGTCGAGCCCGGCCAACCCGTCCGAGACGTCGGGCAGCTGCGACCGGGCCGCGTTCAGCCAGGCGCTGCTGAGCTCGGCGAAACCGAGCGCGTTGCATTCGCGCGCCGCGCGGCCGCTCCGCTCGAGCGTCGGGATGGCGTCCGCGGCTGCACCTCGGCGAAGCTCGTGCTCGCCGGCGAACAGCGTCCCCGCGGCCTCGCACATCGCGTTGCCGAGCTCCGCGGCCCGGTCGGCCCCCCTGCGTGCGAGCGTGATCCCCTCGGCGAGGTTCCCACGCTCGGCCTCGACCGCGCCCGCGAAGATGTCGGCGTCGAGCCCGGAGTTCGGATCGCCGCTGGCCTGCGCGAGGCGGCGCAGCTCGGCGATCCACCGGTCCGCCTCGCGGAACTCGCCGAGCCGCGCGTACGCGACCGCCGCCTGGCCGGCGTAGTACGACGCGTTCGCCACGTCGCCGAACCGCTCGAGCAGCGGGACGCTGGCGGGCAGCGCCGAGGCGGCCTCGCGGAAGCGGCCGGCCCAGAAGGCCTTCGCTCCGGCGAGCGCGAGCGGCTGACCGCGGAGGTAGTCGTCGTCGACCTCCTCGGCGATCGAGCGAACGCGCTCCACGAGATCACCCGTCGCGTCCCCACGCGCGCCCAACCCGAGGTTCCGCGCCAGCCAGAGGAGCACGTACCCCTCGAGGCGGCGGTCGCCGAGGCGCTCGGCATCGGCGAGCGTCCGCTCGAGCAGCGCGACCTCCTCGTCGAACGGCGCGAACGTGTACCCCGCCTCGGCCCGCGCGAGCGCCGTCTCCACCCGGCGGCGCAGGAAGTCCTCGTCGGAGTCGTCGGCGCGGGCGAGGTACGAGAGCGCGCGGTCGAACAGCTCCCTGGCCTCGAGGTGCGCGAAGCGCTTCAGCGCGTGGCGGCCGGCTTCCGTGAGGTAGCGCGTCGCGCGCGTCTCGTCCCCAGCCTGCTCGAAGTGCAGCGCGAGGGTGGCCGCGTCGACGCCCTGCAGCCGCTCGAGCGCCTCCCCGACCGCGCGGTGCAGCCGGCGGCGCTCGCGCTTGAGCAGCGAGCCGTAGGCCGCCTCCTGCACGAGGGCGTGACGAAACTCGTACTCGAGCGCGGGAGTCGCGGACGCGAGGCGCACGAGCCCGGCCGCCTCCAGCGCGGAGACCTCCGCGGCGACGCCGTCGCCGTCCGCGACCTCCTCGAGGAGCCCGACCGAGAAGCGCCGGCCGATCACGGCCGCCACGCGCAGAACGGCCTTGGCGGCCTCCGGAAGCCGGTCGATGCGCGCGAGCAGCAGGCCGTGCAGCGTCGTCGGGATCTCGACCTCCTCCACGCGCTCGACCGCCACCCAGTCGTCGCCGCGCCGCTCGATCGCGCCCCGCTCGACCAGCATGCGGATCACCTCTTCGATGAAGAACGGGTTCCCCTCGCCCTTGCTGAGGATCAACCTACGAAGCTCCTCGGGAAGCGCCTCGATCCGCAGGAGATGCGCGACCAGCACGCGGCTGTCGTCGGGCGACAGCGGCGACAGCGCGAGCTCCGTGAGCGCATCGCCGTACGTCTCGCGCGCCTCGGTCACGAGCCGCCAGCCGGTGACGTCGCGCTCCGGCCGGCAGGTCAGCAGCAGGAGGATGGGTGCCTCGGCCGCGAGCGACAGGAGCGGCCGCAGCGTCTCCACCGAGGCCGCGTCGGCCCAGTGCACGTCCTCACAGACGAGCACGAGCGGGCGAGCGCGCGCGGCCGCGTCGAGGAGCCGGCGGAGCGCGTCGACGTACGCGACGTGGAGGCGTTCGGGATCGAGCCGCGCGAGGGCGTCGGCCTCCGTGGCCGGGAGCGGCAACCCGAGCAGATGCCGCAGGTAGCGGACGGCGCCGGGCGCGGGCTCCCCGAGCAACTCGCGCGCATGCCGCTCGAGCGCCTCCGCGACGTGCTCGTCGGCGAGCGGCGGGGGCGCGCCGAGCAGCGAGCGGACGAGGCTGAGCACGAGGCCGTACGGCAGCCGCGCGCCGTACGACAGGCACTGGCCCTCGACCCAGCCGACCTCGCCGTCCGAGCCCGCGCGCAGGTCGGCGAGCAGGCGCGTCTTGCCGATCCCGGGATCGCCCAGCACGACGGCGGCGCGACCGCGGCCGGCGCGGACGACCTCCAGCGCCTGCCGCAGGCGTGTCAGCTCCTCGGCGCGACCGATCGTCGGGCTCTCGAGGCCCGGGACGCCGCGCGACCGCCGGGCGACCGGCGCGGCGGCCACGACCTCGTACGCGCGCACGCGTTCCGACCGGCCGCGGACCTCGATCCCGCCGAGGTCGACCACCTCGAACTGGCCCGCGGCCAGGCGGTGCGTCTCCTCGGTGACGAGCACCGAGCCCGGCGACGCGGCGGCCTGCATGCGGGAGGCCACGTTCATCGCGTCGCCGACGGCCGTGTACTCGTAGCGCAAGTCGTTGCCGACGTTCCCGACCACGACCAGGCCGGTGTTGATCCCCACCCGGATGCGCAGCTCGAGGCCCAGCTCGTCGCCGAGCGCCTCGATCTCCCGGACCATCTCGACGCCGGCCCGAATCGCCCGCTCGGGGTCGTCCTCGTGCGCGAGCGGCGCGCCGAAGAAGGCGAGCAGGCCGTCGCCGAGGAGCTGGGCGACCGTGCCCTCGTAGCGGTAGGCGGCCTCGGCCAGCACCTCGAACGCCTGGGTGACGACGCCGATCCACTCCTCGGGATCCATGCTCTCGGCGAGCGCGGTCGAGCCGACCACGTCGGCGAACAGCGCCGTCACAGGCTTGCGCTCGCCGCTGATCGGCGCGGCCTGGAGCTTCTCGCGCAGCGGCGCGGGCGCCGCGGAGGCGATCCGCCGCTCCAGCTCGAGCGTCGAGGAGAAACCGTCGGCGATGCTCAGATCATCGCGATCCGACCTGCCCCTCGGCAAGCGGGACTAGCCGAGTGGCCGCAGAGCCCGCGCGGCGGCGAGGAGCAGGTCGTCGCTCGAGGCGTGGATCGTGATGAACAGCCCGCCGTGGCGGAGGAGCCCCGCGCGCGCGGCGACGCTGCGCTCGCGCGGCACGAGGAAGACCGTGCCGGGAGGCGGGACGTAGCCGCACGGGAGGTCGAAGACGAACGCGCAGCGGACGCTCGCGAACGCCGAGATCTGCGCGAGCGGAGCCCGGAAGTCGCGGTGCGGACGCGAGAGCGCGTCGCTCGCGTCCACGTCGCGCCCCGAGCCGTACGTCACCTGCGTCGCCGTCACCACACGGCGCCAGGCGGAACCGGGGCGCTGCCGCCGGAAGCTCCACGCGACCTCCCGCAGGCCGACGAGCGGGAGCCCGTCGACGCGGTGGCCGGCCCACACCGCGGATCCCGTCTGACGCGCCTCCCGCAGGGTCAGCTCGCGCACGGGCCGCATCCGCAGCTCGCCGGCGGCGGGCGGGTTCGGCGGCGCCGGCTCGAAGTTCCCTTCGCTGGCGGCGAGCGTCTCGAACTCCAGGATGCGGGACCCCGAGCCGGCGAGGCGGTGGCCGTCGACGGTCACGCGCGTCGCCACGGGCTCGTACGTCTCTCGCGATACCGCGACCTCGAACCGGGCCCGCGTGTTCTCGTGCGCCTCCTCGCTCACCAGGACCCAGTGGACGTCGATTCCGTCCACGACGCCGCGGCCGAGGACGCGAGCCTCGCCGCGCTCGAGCGCGCGCGGATACTCCGCGAGCAGCCGGAACGAGGTGGTCCCGACGTGCCGTGGCGGGCGCCCGGCCGGCGAGAGCGCGTCGTAGAGGACGTCGCCGCCGAGGCGCGCGATCTCGTGGACGCCGCGCCGGGCGTCGTACCAGACCTCGCGCTCGCCGCGGACGCGACGTCGCTCGCCGGTCTCGAGGTCAACCAGCGTCCCCCCCCACTCCTCGCGGAAGACGACGTGGAGGACGGGGCCGCCGCGTACGGCCGCCAGCGCCCGCTCGAGCACGCGGCCGTCGCCTCCTCCGAACGGCCACGCAAGCGCGAGTGCAGCCGCGGCGGCGACCGCAGGGGCGAGGGCGAGGGCGAGCCGCGGCAGCCGCCGGCGGCGCGCTCCCGCGGCCGCGACGCTCCCCCAGTCGCCGCGCTCGTCGTCGTACGCAGGGACGAGCCGGTCGAGCGCGTCGGCGATCCGCGGGTCGGTCTCTAGCACCGGTCCACCTCCTCCAGCCGGGCGCGCAGCCTCGCGTGCGCGGCGTTCAGCGACGCGGCGACGGTGCCGGGAGCGACGTCGAGCGCCTCGGCGATCGCCGCGTAGTCCAGGTCGGCGTAGTACCGCAGGAACAGGATCAGGCGCTGCCGCTCCGGCAGCGCCGTGACGAGCGCTGCGACGTGGTCCGTCTCGTGGTAGCCGTTCTCAGAGCTCGCGCCGGTGTCCGCGACCTCGGCCGGAACGACCTGCACCGTGGGCGAACGCCGTCTCCGCGCCTCGTTCACGACGATCCGCCACAGCCATGCCTCGAGCCGGCCCTCGCCGCGGTAGCGCGCGCGATGGCGCAGCGCCCGGACGAACGCGTCGTGGACCGCGTCGCGCGCGAGCTCCTCGTCGCCGGCGATCGCGACGGCGACCCTGAGGTAGGCGGGGAAGCGCGACCGGTAGACGGCCTCGATCTCGCCCACGGTGCTCCCCGACACGGTCCTATGATCCCGCGCGGGGCGCCGTTCCTTTAGTGCATTACGCTTGGGCGCGATGCCGCGCGAGTACCCGAACGTCCTCGAGCTCGTCGGCAGGACGCCGATCGTCCGGCTCGACCGGATCGCGCGAGACGGCGGCCCGCGGCTGCTCGCCAAGCTGGAGTTCCTGAACCCGGGCGGCTCGGTGAAGGACCGGATCGGGCTGGCCATGATCGAGGCCGCCGAGCGCGGGGGGAAGTTGCGCCCGGGCGGGACGATCGTCGAGCCGACCTCGGGCAATACCGGCGTCGGGCTCGCGATCGCGGCGGCTCACAAGGGCTACCGCTGCATCTTCGTCATGCCCGACAAGATGAGCCAGGAGAAGATCTCGATGCTCCGCGCGTACGGCGCCGAGGTGATCATCACGCCGACCGCCGTCGAGCCCGACTCGCCCGAGAGCTACTACTCGGTGTCGTCGCGGCTCGCGGAGGAGATCCCGGGCGGCTTCAAGCCCGACCAGTACGCGAACGACGCCAACCCGCAGGCGCACTACGACGTCACCGGCCCCGAGATCTGGGAGCAGACGGGCGGCGAGGTCGACGCAATCGTCATCTCGGTGGGCACCGGGGGCACGATCAGCGGTGTCGGGCGCTACTTCAAGGAGCGGAAGCCGGAGGTGCTGATCGTCGGCGCCGACCCGGAGGGCTCGGTCTACACCGCGCGGGGCGACAAGGACGTCCACCCGTACCTGGTGGAGGGAATCGGCAAGGATACGTGGCCGCAGACGATGGACCCGTCCGTCGTCGACGAGTGGGTCCGCGTCTCCGACCGCGACTCCTTCCTCGTCGCCCGGCGACTCGCCCGGGAGGAGGGGTTGCTCGTCGGCGGCTCGTCGGGGACGACGGTGCACGCCGCGCTGGTCGTCGGCGAGCGGCTCGGGCGCGACGCGAACGTGCTCGCGATGCTGCCCGACAGCGGTCGGTCGTACCTGTCGAAGTTCCTCGACGACAACTGGATGCTCGAGCACGGCTTCCTCGAGCGGCGGGCTCCGGCGCCGACCGTGGAGGAGCTTCTCCGCTCGAAGCGCGTCGAGGAGGCGACCGTGCCGGCGCTGGTGACGGTCGGACCGCATCAGAAGGTCGGCGAGGCGATCGACCTGATGCAGCGCTACTCGATCTCGCAACTGCCGGTCGTCCGCGACGGGGAGCTCGACTCGCTGGCCGACATCATCGGCTCGCTGCAGGACCGCGACCTCCTCGACCGCGTCTTCAAGAACCCGGACGCCCTGCACCAGGACGTCGCCGCGGCGATGCAGCCCCCGCTCGCGGCGGTCGAGGCGTCGGACACGCTCGAGGACGTCTTCGCGACGCTGACCGGCCGGACGAGCGCGGTCGTCGTCGCCCGCGACGGACGCCCGGTCGGTGTCCTCACGCGCTCCGATCTGCTCGAGTTCCTCGCGCACAACCGGTAGCGCCGCCGGCGGCTCCCCGCGCGAGCCCTCGGTGCTCGTGCCGCGTCCGCGCCGGCCGCGGCCGGGTGTCAGACACCGAGGAGGGACGGTCACGGGACTGTCACGGAGGTGCGAACGCCGATCCACAGGGCGCTCAACGAAGCGGTCTCGCGCCGCCGGCGCCCGCCTGGCTCGAGGAGCCATGTCCGGGTGTCAGACACCCGGACATGGCTCTCGAGGACGGTGCCCCGGAAGCGCTAGCGAGCGGGTCGACGAGTCACGGCGCCACCGGCCACGTGAAGATCGACGTCGCGTTCCACTTCCCCGTCTGCAGCGGCGGGGTGGCGGGGGCGACGCCGACCGGGACGGCGGTCCCGCCGGGGACCGGACCGAGCGTGATCGGGGTGAAGAAGTACTCCGACTCGCCCCAGAACCCGTTGAACTCCGCCCACGGGGCGCCCTCGATGCGGTGGATCGTCGCCGCCGCGGCGTCGCTGCCCGGCGGCCCGGCGACGGCGCCGACGCTCGTCCCGTCGACGACCTGGTCGCCAACCTGCAGGAACGGCAGCGACGGCAGCGCGGCCAGCACCGCGGGCGGGATGCAGGTCGGGTCGATCGGCACGGCGCCGAGCGGCCCGGCGCCCGGCGCGAAGAAGCTCGCGTGCGAGCCGAGGCCGACGTACGCGACCGGGTGCGTGCTCCCGGCCGGCCGCTTCTCCACGTCCGCCCACGCCCGGCGCTGGCCGCTGCAGTGCTGGCTGTAGGCCGCCTGGACCGGCTGCTCGCTGGCGTCGAGGATCACGTGGACGCTCTCCCAGTCGCCCTCGTGCGACTGCCAGAACGGCCCCACCGGGGTCAACGGGAGGACGAGCGGGTTGTGGTAGTAGAAGAGCCAGTACTGGAGCACGGTGTGGTCGCCCGTGCGAACGACGCGGCCGTACATCGCGGCGCCCCCGTCGTCGGCGGAGGCGGCCGCGTAGCACGCGAGACCCCCAAGCGCCGCCGCCGCGCTGCAGCTCTGCTGGTCGAGGCGGAAGAGCCCGGGGCCGAGGTTGCCGAGCGTCCCGGGGCCGGGATCGTCGTCGTGCGGCGTCCAGAACTGGTCGAGCGGCAGCTGGGCCGGGACACTGCCCGTGAATCGTTCGAGCTCCGAGTCCTCGATGAACGCCTGGACCTTCGTCGGGCGGAAGGACTCCGCCGGGTGGAAGACGAGTACCGGCTGGTACGTCCTCAGCAGCTTGGCGTCCGGGGTCGCGGCGGCAGCCGTGGACGAGACGGCCAGGGCGGCCAGCGCGACCGCGAGGACGCTGATGAGACGGTGGACACGCGGCATGGGTTCGCTCCTCTCTACGGGGGTGCGGCCGCAGCATCGCGCGCGGCCCTAACGGCGCGCCAACGGCGGCCGCGCCGTCATGGCGATGATTCGCCCCGTGCGTCCGGTGCCCGTCACCGCGGACCAGGCCCGGCGGATCGCCGTCCGCGCGCAGCTCCTCGACGGCTCCGCAACCGACATCCTCTCGACGGTTCGCCGGCTCGGCTTCCTTCAGCTCGATCCGATCTCGACCGTTGCGCCTCCGCAGCACCTCGTCCTCTGGAGCCGGCTCGGCGCGCGGTACGACCGGGCGGAACTCGACCGGCTGCTCTGGGAGGAGCGGAAGCTGTTCGAGTGGAACGCGTTCGTCTACCCGATCGAGGACTTCCCGCTGATCCGCGCCCGGATGCGGGAGCGCTGGGGCCACTACAAGTGGCAACGGTGGGCGAAGGAGTTCCTTCGTGAGCAGGCGGGGCTGCGGAGATACGTCCTCCGCGAGCTCGAGCGTCGCGGGCCGCTGCTCTCGAGGGAGCTGGAGCACCGCGCGGCGCGCGCGGACCGACACCACGTCTGGTGGGGGACTCGGGCGCAGCTGACATGGATGCTCGAGCTCCTGCACCGCCCCGGCAGGATCGCGGTCGTCGGCCGGCGCGACGGGCAGCGCCTCTGGGACCTCGCCGAGCGCTGGTGGCCGGACACCGAGACGGTGCCGCTCCGGCAGGCCGAGCGCGTGCTCGCCGAGAAGCGCTTTCGGGCCCTCGGCGTGCGGCTGGAGAACGCGCGCTGGGTCGCGCATCCCGAGAGCGCGGACGGCCCCGTCGCCGACCGAGCCGTCCTGCTCTCGCCCTTCGACCGCCTTGTCCACGACCGCGAGCGGGCGGAGGCGCTCTGGGGCTTCCACTACCGGCTCGAGATGTACGTGCCGAAGGCAAAGCGGGAATACGGCTACTACGTGCTCCCACTGCTCGTCGGCGACCGGCTCGTCGGGCGCGCGGAGCCGCGCTTCGAGGCGAAGACCGGGACGTTGCGCCTGCTCGGCGCGTGGGGCGACACGGCGCGGCTCGAAGAAGCGCTGGCCGAGCTCGCCGCCTGGCTCGGCGCGGAGCGGGTGGAGCGGTGAGCCAGTTCCACTTCACGCCGGACGCGTATGTCGAGCTGATGCGCGCGGAGGTGCCGGCGTTCGACGAGCTGCAGGAGGCGGTCGGGCGCGCCACCGAAGGCGTCGCGGCGCGCGCCGTCCTCGAGCTCGGCGCTGGCACGGGCGAGACGACGCGACGGATCCTCGAGCGGCATCCCGGCGCCCGCCTCGTCGGCATCGACGCGAGCGCGGAGATGCTGGCAGCGGCGCGGGCGGCCGTGCCGGACGCCGACCTGCGCATCGGCCGGCTCGAGGACGAGCTGCCCGAGGGGCCGTTCGACCTGGTCGTGTCGTGCCTGGTGGTGCACCATCTCGATGGCGAGGGGAAGCGGGACCTCTTCCGCCGGGTCGCCGCCGTCCTCCGGCCGGGGGGCCGCTTCGTGCTCGGCGACGTCGTCGCGCCGGAGCGCGCGGCGGACGCGGTCGCGCCGCTGACCCCGGACTTCGACCTGCCCGACCGCGTCGACGACCAGGTGCGCTGGCTCGCGGATGCCGGGCTCCGCGCGGCGGTGGAGTGGCGCTGGAAGGACCTCGCCGTCCTGCGCGCCGACCTGGCGCCGTAGGGACGCGCCGCCGCGGGCCCGCGAACGGCGGACCCCCACCCTGGGAGGGGAGCCGAAACCCGCCGCCCTCGGCGGCGACGATACCGGTGAACCCGTGACGGTTGGTGCACGGGACCGTGCCGAGTTCGTGCCGGATGGACACCCCGCGCGCCGGTGCACGGAGGGCGGCCGCCGGGCGGCCGCTACGGCGCTGGCGGCGGGCCGGGGTAGCGCGGGAGCCCGTCGTCGGGGAGCTCGTCCCAGAGGGCCCGCGAGTCGACGAACGAGTGGTACTGCGGCCTGATCCCCGGATCGCCGTCGAGCGCGCCGAGCCGCACGGAGATCTCGTCGCCGTGCGGCCAGTGCGCGCCGAAGAGACTCGAGCCGCACACCGAGCAGAACGCCTTCACCGCTGCGCCGTCCTCGGGGCGGAAGACGTGGATCAGCTCCTCGCCCGCGAGCAGGCGGAACCGCTCGCGCGGCACGCGTCCCTGCGTCAGCCCGAAGGTCCCCGAGTGCTTGCGGCAGCGCGAGCAGTGGCAGTGATTCGCCCGCCGGAAGGGCAGCGTCACCTCGAAGCGGACGCCTCCGCAGAGGCAGCCTCCCTGGACGCGCTCGGCCACCGCCGTCCCTACCCTGCCAGCGCCTCGAGCGCTGCGTCGACGTCCGCCTCGCTGTTGTAGACGTGGAAGGACATCCGCAGCGAGCTCGCGCGCACCGAGGCCCGGATCCCCGCCCGCTCCAGTCGCTCGCGCGCGCCGGGGACGTCGACGGTGACGATCGCCGAGTCGCCGTCGGGAAGCCCGAGGCCGCGCCGGAAGCGGTTCGTGAGCGCGACGTCGTGCGCGTGGATGGCCTCGACGCCGAGCTCGAGAAGGAGCTCAAGCGCCGGCGCCGTCCCGACCCAGCTGAACCAGGCAGGCGACGTCTCCAGCCGGCGCGCCGAGGCCGCCAGCCGCAGCGGCGGCCCGTAGTACGTGGCGCGCGGATCGTCGGCCGCGTACCACCCGGCCATCAGCGGGCGCGTCCGCGCGAGCAGCGCGTCGCTCACGACCAGGAACGACGAGCCGCGCGGCGACATGAGCCACTTGTACGCGCCGCAGACGAGCGCGTCGAACCGCGAGGCGTCGAGCGGCAGCCAGCCGCACGCCTGCGTCGCGTCGACGACGACCAGCGCCCCGTGCCGGCGTGCGGCGTCCGTCACCGCGTCGAGGTCGGCGACCTCGCCGGACGAGGACTGCACGGCGCTGAACGCGACCACCGTCGTCCGCGCGTCGACCGCCTCCGCGAGCCGGTCGAGGGGAACGGTCGCGACCTCGACGCCGCGATCGGCGTGCGCGAGCCAGGGGAAGAGCAGGGAGGCGAAGTCGACCTCCGGCGCAACGACCCGTGAGCCCGAGGGAAGTGAGGCCGCGAGCAGGCCGACGAGCTGCGAGACCGTCGCGCCCGTCGCCACCTGCCGCGCGTCGACGCCGACCAGCCGCGCGAACGCCTCGCGCGCCCGGCCGGTGCTCGCGTCCCAGTGCTCCCAGCCGATCCGCCCCGCCCGCCAGTCGCCGAGCGCGGACTCGACGGCCTCGAACGCCGGCCGCGGCGGAAGCCCGTAGCTGGCCGTGTCGAGGTAGGGGGCGGCCGGCTGCCAGAGCTCGTGCGACGGGTCCTCCAGCCGCCCCGCCACCGCGCCCGCCGTCACCTGACGGACGCTAGCAGCGGCAGTTGCGCAGGCAGCGGCGCTCAGCGAGGATCCGCGGCTTGAGCCGGTTCGAGCCTCAGGCGGCGGTCGAGGCGACGCCCGACGGCTTCGCGGACCTCCAGGAGCGTCTGCGCGCCGTCTGGCCGACGGTGACCCTGCGCTCGATCGGCGACGTGAAGCGGACGGTCGTCGTCGTGCACTCGATCAGCATGGACGTCCCCGAACACCTCGTGCCGGTCTTCCCCGCCTACGAGGAGCGCTTCCTCTGCCTCGCCCTCAGCCTGCTGCGCGCGCCGCGCTCGCGCGTCGTGTACGTGACCTCGCAGCCGATCCACCCGCGCGTCACGGACTACTACTTCGGGCTCGTGCCCGAGCTCGACACTCCGGAGGCACGAAGCCGCTTCCTGACCGTCTCGCTGGTGGACGGGCGCAACGAGCCGCTCGCGCGCAAGCTGCTCCGCCGCCCCGGCGCGCTGCGCCGGATCCGCGAGCTGACCGGCACGCCGGAGGTGGGGTTCATCCTCCCGTTCGCGATGTCGGAGTACGAGCGCGAGCTGGCGCTGCGGCTCGGCCTCCCGATCTACGGCGCCGATCCCGAGCTCAACTGGCTGGGAACGAAGCAGGGAAGCCGGCGCGTCTTCGCGGACGAGGACGTGCCGCACCCGATCGGGCTCGACGTGCGCGGCAGCGACGACCTCGGGTCTGCGGTCGGCGAGCTGCGCGGACGAAGCCCGCGGGCGCGCCGCGCGATCGTGAAGCTCGACCGCGGCGTCAGCGGGCTCGGCAACGCGCTGCTCGACCTCGACCGGATGGAGAGCGACCTCCGCTCCGCGCTCCAGCTCGAGGACACCGAGCAGCGGCTCGACGAGTACCTGGCCGCGCTCGACCGCGAGGGCGGGATCGTGGAGGAGCTGATCGAGGGCGAGGTGTTCCGCAGCCCGAGCGTGCAGCTGCGCATGAGCCCAGCCGGTCAGGTCGACATCATGTCGACGCACGACCAGGTCCTCGGCGGGCCCCACGGACAGACCTACTTCGGCTGCCACTTCCCCGCCGACCAGGAGTACACGGCGCAGATCGCGGTCGAGGGGCTGAAGGTCGGCCGGCGGCTGGCGCGGGAGGGCGTGATCGGCCGGGCTGCGGTCGATTTCGTCGCCGTGAAGGACGAGGGCGGCTGGCACCCGTACGCGCTCGAGATCAACCTCCGCTGCGGCGGCACGACGCATCCCTTCTTCGCGCTGCAGGCGCTCACCGACGGGAAGTACGACCCGCTCGCGGGCGAGTACCGCAACCGCAACGGGATGCTGAAGCACTACGCCGCCACCGACCACCTCGACTCGCCCGCCTACCAGTCGCTCACCCCCGACGACCTCCTCGACGTCGTGAGCGAGCGCGGGCTGGGCTGGGACGGAGAGCGCGAGACGGGCGTCGTCCTCCACATGGTGAGCGCGCTCGCCGTGGCGGGGCGCGTCGGACTGACGGCGATCGGCGACACGCTGGACGACGCGCGGGCGCGGTACTACGACGTCAAGGCGGCGCTCGACGAGGCCGCGGGCGCGACCGCCTAGGCCGCGTCGTCCGCGTCGCCGATATCCTCGGCGACCAGGTCCTTGAAGGGCTTGAGCTTCTCGAACAGCTCCTCGGGCGCAACCTCGCGGTCGGGCGGCTGCGAGCCGAGCAACCACGGCGCAGCCTCGATCGCGGTGCTCCAGGCGGTCTCGTCGACCGCGCGGTCGTCGCCCTCGACGGCAGGCGCGTCCTCCTCGAGCGGCTCGACGGCGTCGAGGTAGACGTTCGTCCAGTTGCCCCGCTGCGTCTCGTGGTACTCGATCCGCGCGCGGCGCCCCTCGGCCTCGCGCGCCCGCGCGCCGATCTCGGGCTTGAAGGTGGTGTACTCGTTGCCGTCGGCGTCGCGCAGCACCCAGCGAGTGTTTCCGGAGCGAGTCTGATGCTCCTCGACGCGCTGGACGGTCACCTCTCTCGTCACGCGGGCGACGTACCCGTGGCGCCACCGCGCGCAACTCCCACTCCGAACAGCGGCAGGCACCGCCGCGCCCCTCGATCCGAACCGGCGGACGCTCGACCACCTCCCAGCGGGCGCGCTCGAGCCGGTAACGCTGCTCGCGCACCGGCTCACCTCGCGGCGACTGCACGCCCTCTCCGGCGGGCTGGTAGCCGAGCTTCTCCGAGACGCGCGCCGACGCCGCGTTCCCGGCCAGCGCGCCCGACTCCGCCGCGACCGCGCCGAGGCCCCGGAACGCGAGCTCGAGCACCGCCGCCCGCATCTCGGTCCCGTACCCGCGGCCCTGGAACTCGCGGCCGAGCCAGGACCCCGTGGCGACCGTCCGTCGCGTCGCGAAGTCGTCGGCCGCCACCTCCTGGCAGCCGGCCAGCCGCCCCTCGGCCCAGACGCCCAGCAGGAGCGACCAGGCGTGCGGCCGCCACCGCGTCCGCGCCGCCTCGTGGTGGGCGACGAACCGCTCGCGCGAGAAGTCGTCCGTCCAGGCGACCGCGAACGGCATCTCGTCGGGCGGGTGCACGCCGCGGGCCGCGACGGCGGCCAGCTCGTGCAGCTCCGGGTCCGACGGCAGGCGGAGCTCCAGCCGCGGTGTCACCAGCCGCAACGCCAGCAGCGGTGCGACGTCCATGCGCCAGCCTAGAACGCGCGTGCGGTGCACCGAGGCGCACGGCCGGCGTCGCCGGCGCCAGCCGCCACGGGTAGCATCGGCGGCGTGGAGTTCGAGACACGCGCGATCCACGAGGGGCAGGACCCCGACGCCGCGACCGGCGCCCTGACCACCCCGATCTACCAGACGTCGACCTACGCGCAGGAGGCGGTCGGCGTCCACAAGGGCTACGACTACTCCCGGGTCGCCAACCCGACCCGCGACGCCCTGCAGACCTGCCTCGCGTCGCTCGAAGGGGCCGAGCACGGCGTCGCCTTCTCGTCCGGACTCGGAGCGACGACGACGCTGATGCACCTGGTCAACCCCGGCGAGCACGTGGTCTCGGTCAACGACGTCTACGGCGGCGTCTACAGGATGTTCTCGCAGGTGTACGAGCCGAAGGGCTACCGCTTCACCTACCTGCCGGCGGGCGAGCTGAACGAGCGGCTCGACGAGCACCTCGACGAGCGGACGCGGCTGGTGTGGATCGAGACCCCGACGAACCCGCTGCTGAACGTCGTCGACGTCCGCGCGGTGGCCGAGGCCGGCCACCGCGTCGGCGCGCGCGTCGTCGTGGGCAACACCATCGCGACCCCGTACCTCCCGCGGCCGCGCGCGCGCGGGGCGGGCGCCG
>JACVRR010000067.1 GCA_014534345.1 Thermoleophilia bacterium
CACGATCCCGACGAACGGCGGGTCGGTCATCGACAGCACGACCGCGGGGCGGGACGCGCGCGCGCCGGCGCCGAACGCGAGCGCGAGGTAGCTGACGTAGTTGAGCGCGCGCAGGGCGCGCCGGCGCCGCGCGAAGGCGGTCGAGGGGACGCGGATCACGTCGACCCCGTTCCGCCGCTCGCGCCCCGCGCCCGCCCGCTTCGCGACGGTGCCCGCGACGACGGTCACCTCCCACTCGTCCGCCAGCGCCTCGCACAGCTCCGTCAGGACGCGCGCGGTCGCCTCGACCCCCGGCCGGTAGTACTGGTTGAAGACGAGGAGACGCGGACGCTCGGCCGGCGGGGGCACGGGCGGCGAATCTACCCTCCGCGCGGTGACCGGCCCCTCGCTGCGCATCCTGTTCGCGTCGCCGGCGTACTGGCCGGCGCTCGCGTTCGGGGGGCCGATCTGGATGGCCCGCGAGCTGAACGAGGGGATGATCCGCCGCGGCCACGCGGTCGACGTCGTGACCACCTCGCTCGTCGACCTCGAGCGGCCGGGCGCCCGACGGACCGCCACGCGGAGCGTCGACGGGGTGAGCGTCCACTACCTGGCGACGCCCGCCCGCTACCGCTGGATGGGGGTCACTCCCAGCCTCCCGCTCGTCCTCCGGCGACTGCCGCGGCCGGACGTCGTCCACGTGTTCGGCTACCGCGACCCGGTCGGGACGGCCGTCGCGGCCTGGGCCGCGCTGCTCGGGGTGCCCTACGTGTTCGAGCCGCTGGGGATGCACCGGCCGAAGCTCCGCAAGGTGCGCACGAAGCGGCTCCTCGACGCGCTCGTCGCCGGCCGGGTCGCGCGCGGCGCGGCGGCCGTCGTCGCGACGTCGGAGTTCGAGCGGCGCGAGCTGGTCGAGGCCGGGATCCCGCCCAGCCGGATCGACATCCGCGGCAACGGCTTCCCGCCGCCGCTGGCCGGGGAGACGCGCGGCGCGCTTCGCTCGCGGATCGGCGTCGGCGAGGCGCCGCTCCTTCTGTACGTCGGCCGGGTCGCCCGCGGTAAGGGAATCGATCTGCTGCTCGCCGCGGCGCGCTCGCTCGACGGCGTCCACGTGGCGCTGGTCGGCCCCGACGGCGGCGACGGGACGGCCGCCGCGGTGCGGGCGGCGGGCTCCGAGCCCGCGCTGCGCGGCCGCGTGCACCACCTGCCTCCCCCGTCCGCCTCCGAGCGCCCACTCGACTGGTACGCCGACGCGGAAGTGTTCGTGCTCGCCTCGGAGGGCGAGAGCTTCGGCATGTCGGCCGCCGAGGCTGCCGCGGCGGGGACGCCGGTCGTCCTGACCGACCGCTGCGGCGTCGCCGACGTGCTCGGCGGGCGCGGCGCGCTGGTCGTCCCCTATGAGCCCCGGGCCGTTCGCGAGGCCGTCGCGCGACTGCTCGCCGACCCGGCGCTCCGCCGCGCCCTGGGCGAGCAGGGGCGCGCCGTCGCAGCGGAGCTGTCGTGGGACGTCATCGTCGCCCGTCAGGAGGCCGTCTACCGCCGAGTCGCCAGCGCGAGCGGGCGCCGGGACTGGGGTCGACGAGACCGGCCTTGATCAGCACCGCGAGCGCGGCGTGCTCGAGCACCGACCTCGTCCCCGCGCGCCGCTGGAACATCCGCCCGTAGAGCCACAGGTGGCGCAGCACGAGCGCGTCGGCGCGGCGAGGCGCGCGCCGGCCGGGCGGCGCCTCGACGAGCGCGGCCAGCCGCTCGACCAGGCGCGGCCAGGCGAACTGCTCCCGCACGCGCGCCAGCTCGGCGCGGGCTCGCGCGTGCGCCTCGGCGTCGTCCAGCAACCCCTCGATCGCGGCCGCCCATCCGTCGACGTCGCCGAACTCGAGCGCGCGCCCGAGCCCCCGCTCCTCCACCAGCTCGGCGAGCGCGTCGCCGCGCGTCGCGACCACCGGCAGGCCCGCCCAGAAGTAGTCGACGATCCGGGTGCGGAAGGCGAAGCGCGCCTCGACGGTGTCGAGGTGGGCCGAGACGCCGAGGTCGGCGTCGAGGAGGTAGCCGTGCCGCTCGGCGTACGGCACCCAGCCGAAGTTGAAGAACACGTGCCGGTCGCGCAACCCGAGCTCCTGGGCGAGGTCGACCGCGCGCTGGGCCATCGCCATCTCTGCCACGTCGGGGTTCGGGTGGCGGAGGCCGAGGAAGTAGAGCTTGACGTCGTCGCGCCGCTCGGCCAGGCGCCCGACGGCGCGGATCGGCGTCAGCGGGTCGAGCCAGTTCCAGACGCCGCCTCCCCAGAGCAGCACCCGGTCGCCGGCCGCAATCCCGGGGACGACGCCCTTGAGGGCCCCTGCTGCCGCCCGCGGCGGCTCCGGGTCGAGCCCGAACGGGACGACGTCGACCAGGCCGCGCAGCTGCTCGTCGCCGGCGTAGCGGTCGAGGTCGATCCGGTCGAGCACGCCGAGCATCCCGAGCCACAGGTCGCGCTGCCGCTCGCTTGCGCAGACGAACGCGTCGCCGGTCGCGAGCGCGATCTCCTGTAGCAGCCCGCCGGAGCGGTGCTCGAGCCGCTCGACGCCGTCGCCGCGCTCCCGCGCCGCGTAGAAGCCGAGGTTCTCGAGCAGGTAGGGGTCGTACAGGTCGTAGACGGCGCGGACGCGCGTACGCGCGAGGTGGCGCATCACCCGCGGGGGAAGCTGCTGCGCGACGAGCGCGTCGAACCCCTCGCAGAGCCGCTTCAGCTCCGGCGTGCGCAGGCCGCGCCAGACGACCGTCTGGATTCCGTCGAGCTCGATGTCGACCGGCTGGGGCACGGCGAGCGTGACCTCGTGGTGGCGGGCGAGCTCGCGGGCGAAGTGGTAGTAGCGGATTCCTGGCCCGGCCATCGAGCGGCCGACGACGTCGTTCGAGACGACCAGGACGCGCCGGCGCTGCGGAGTCGCCGCCATCGGCCAGGCAGGCTATAGCGCCGGTGACGCCCCCTCTCGACCTCGCGGTGCTCGCGCAGGACCCCTGGTTCGGCGGAGGCGCCCGGCGCCATCTCGAGGCGTTCTGCGACGCGGCGCGCGCCGTCGGCCGCGAGCCGACCGCGCTCTACCTCGCGCGCGGCACCCCGCACCGCCCCGGCGCCTACCGCTCCCTCCTTCCCCGGGTCGACGCGCTCAACCAGCTCCTCGCCGTCCGCATGGCCCGGGCGGCCCGGGACGCCCGCTCGCTGTGGGTCGTCGCCTCGGCGGCGCACTACGGTGCCGCGGCGCCCGCGTCGCGCCGCCGCTACGCCTGCTGGATCGGGACGACGCTGGCTGACGAGCGGCGGGGGCGGCTCGCGGGCCCGCTACCGCGCTCCCGCCGACTCGCCGCTCGGGCGAACGCACCGGTCCTCGACCGCCTCGAGCGACGCGTCCTGCGCGGTGCGGCCGCCGTGTACGCGACCTCGCCCGCGAGCGCGCGCGCCGTCGCCGGGGCCGGAGCCCTCGCCCCCGACGCCGTGCGGATCCTGCCGATGCCGGTCGACCTCGAGCGCTTCCGCCCCGAGCCCGACGAGCGCTGGCGCGAGCGGCTGGACGCGCCCCTGCTCGCCTTCGCCGGGCGCGCCGACGACCCGCGCAAGAACGTCGCGCTGCTGCTCGACGCCTTCGCGCTCCTGCGGGCGCGCGTCCCCGCCGCCCGCCTCGTGCTGATCGGCCGCCCGCCCACCGGCCCGCTCCCGGCCGGCGTCGAGGCGGCGGGCCAGGTCGCCTCGGTCGCCGAGCTGCTGCGCTCGGCGGCGCTGTTCGTCCTCCCCTCCCACCAGGAGGGATTCGGGATCGTCGTCGCGGAGGCCCTCGCGTGCAGCGTGCCGGCCGTCGTCACGCCATGCGGCGGGCCGGAGCACCTGGTCACGACGTCGGGCGCCGGCGTGGTGCTGGGCGGGTTCGACCCCGAGGAGCTGGCGAGCGTCGCGGAGCGCCTGCTGACCGACCGGGCCCGGCTACTCGACCTGCGGGCGCGGGCCCGTCCGTACGTCGAGCGTGAGCACTCGCCCGAGCGACTGCAATCAATCCTCGCCGCCGCCTTCGCCGAGCTCGATGCCTGAGGTCGCGGTCGTCGTCGGCAACTACGAGGGCGAGCGCGTCCTCCCCGACCTGCTCGCGAGCCTGCAGGAGCAGACGGCGCCGCCGGCCGAGGTGATCGTCGTCGACGCGGGCTCGCGCGACCGCAGCCGCGAGCTCGCGGCGGCGGCCGGCGCGCGCATCCTGCTGCGCGAGAACCGCGGCCTCGGCCACCTCTACAACGAGGGCGCTCGCGCCGCGGTCGCCGAGCTCGTACTGCTCGCGAACAACGACGTCGCGCTCGAGCCGCCCTGCCTGGAGTTGCTGGCCGCGGCGCTGGCCGAGAGCGAGTGCCGCTTCGCCGCCGACCCGACCCAGCTCGACTGGGAGGGACGGGAGGTCGTGCACGCGCGCACGGTGCTGCGCCGCGGGCCGCTCCTCCGCCGGCCGCTGCCCGGGTTCGCGCTCGACGACACGGTCACGGCGGACGACGTCGTGCCGACGTTGCTCGCGAACGGAGCCGCGATGCTCGTGCGCCGCGAGGAGCTGCTCCGGCTGGGCGGGTTCGACGAGACCTTCTTCCTCGAGTTCGAGGAGATCGACCTCTGCTGGCGTGCCTGGCTCGCCGGGCTGGAGACCGTCTACGTCCCACACGCCCGCGTTCGCCACCGGGTCGGCGCCGTGACCTCGTCTGCGCTCCGTGCCCGCCGCCTGCGCTCGGCGCACCACAACCTGCTCCGCTTCGCGCTCAAGTGCCTGCCCGCACGCGCCGCGGCGGTCGTGCTGGCGGGGGAGCTCCTCCGGCTTCCGCGCCACCCGACCCTGGTCGCGCCGGCGCTCGCCCGGGTCGGTCGGGAGCTTCCCGAGATCCTGCGCGCGCGGCGGTCGCTCGGCCCCAAAGGAGCGACCTTCGCGCGGCTGCTCGCGCCCGACGCCGACGCCCGGCGCTAGGCTGGCCGGCCGTGACCGTCGCCCTGCCGCCCGAGCGGCGGCTCCCCCGCCGCTTGACGCGCGCCCCGGGCGCGATCGTGCTTCCCCGCATCCCGGCCCCGGCCGCGCTGCTGCTCGCGGGCTGGACGCTGCTCTTGGCTGCCTGGACGTTCGGCAACCCGCCGTTCCTCGCTCCCGACGAGGGAGCGCACTACCTGCGGGCGGTCGCGGTCGGCGAGGGCAAGCTCGGGGCCGACCTGGAGCCGACCGTCCCCGCGCGCCTCTGGGGGGCATGGCGCCACCCGGCAGGGTCGACCTGCAACGCCGGCCAGTCGGACGTCCCGGCCACCTGCGTCGAGGACGTCGACCGGCTGACGGCCGACGTCAAGGTCGCGACCTCGGCCGGCGCCTACCCGCCGCTCTACTACGTGCTCCCCGGTGCGCTCCTCCACTTGGCGGACGACCCCTTCTCGGCCCTCCGCCTCGGACGCATGGGCGGAGCACTGGTCGGGCTGGTGTTCCTCGCGCTCGCCGTCGCGTTGCTCGTCGCGCGCGACGCGCCGCGCGTATCGCTGCTCGGCCTGCTCGTCGCCGTCACCCCGATGGTCGTGTTCGTCCAGAGCTCGCTGAACTCCAGCGGGTTGGAGATCCCGGCCGGCATCGCCTTCTTCGCGGCGCTGCTGCGCCTCGCGCGCGGAGACCCTGCCCGCTGGGTGTGGGGCGCGGCCTTCGCCGCCGGCGCGGCCCTTGCCCTGACGCGCGCACCGGGGATGCTCTGGATCGGGATCGACCTCGTGCTGTTCGCCGCCCTGGTCGGCGCGCGCGGCGCCCTGCGCGCCGTCCGTGCAGCGCCTCCGTGGGCGGTCGTGCCGGCCGCGGTCGTCGCGGTCGGCATCGTCGCCAGCCGGCTGTGGGAGCACGCGCACGGGAACCCGATCACGCAGCAGGGGCCGGCGGCGGCGGGCGGCCTCTCCGAGATCCGCTTCTGGCTGTGGCACGGGATCCAGGAGCTCCCGCGGACGTTCAACGAGCAGGTCGGCGTCTTCGGCTGGCTGGACACGATCATGCCGAAGGTCTTCTATCCCGCCTGGCACGCGATGGTGGCGGGTCTCGTCGTCGTCGCGCTGATCACCGCGCGCCGCCGCGAGCGCTGGGTGCTCGCCGGCGCCGTCGTCGCCGTCCTCGGCGTGACAGCCGTCGCGTCCGCCACCCTGGTCGCGGCGACGAACCAGGACGTCCAGGGACGGCACGTGCTCCCGCTCGCGGTCGTCGTCCCGCTGCTGGCGGGGGAGCTCGTCTACCGGAATCGCGCCCGGCTCGCGCTCGTCGACCTGGGCGCCCTCTTCAGCTGGTTCGCGGCGCTCGCCGCGGTCATGCACGCGGTCGGCTGGTACGCGAACGCGTACCGGCAGAGCGTCGGGACGTCCGGCCCGCGCTACTTCCTCCCGCACGCCGAGTGGAGCCCCCCGCTCGGCTGGGCAACATGGCTCGTGCTCGCCTTCGCGGGCGCGGCCCTGCTCGCCGCGTCGGCAGCCGGACCGCCGCGCTGGCGGCTCCGCCGCTGAGACGACGGCCGGGCGAGTAGAGGGGCATCCCCTGGGTACGCTAGGCAGCGTGCGGTCGACCGCGCCCGCCGCCGTGCACTCGGGCCCCCGGGCGGGCGGGCTGGCGTACCGGGCGCGCGTGCTGGCAGTCATCGCCGGCAGCGAGTTCAAGCAGAAGTACGCCGGCTCGGCGCTCGGCTACGTCTGGACGCTGCTCAAGCCGCTGTCGCTGTTCGCCGTCCTGTACGTCGTCTTCGGGCGCTTCTTCAAGCTGACCGTCGGGATCGACCACTACCCGCTCTACCTGCTGATCGGGCTCGTGCTCTGGTACTTCTTCTCGGACGGGACGTGGGTGGCGATGCCCTCGATCGTCTCGCAGGCGTCGCTCGTGCAGAAGCTCGCTTTCCCGCGGCTGCTGATCCCCGCCTCCGCAACCGTCACCGTGGCGATGACCTTCGCGGTCAACCTCGTCGCGCTGGCCGCCTTCGTCGCGGGGAACCGCATCCTGCCGCGCGCCGAGTGGCTCGCGCTGCTTCCCCTGTTCGTGGAGCTCTACATCTTCATGTTCGCCGTGTCGGTCCTGCTCGCAACCCTGTTCGTCCGTTTCCGCGACACCGGGCAGATCTGGGAGCTCGCCTCGACGCTGCTCTTCTGGACGTCGCCGATCATCTACCCCGTCGAGTTCCTGCCCCCGTGGGCGCAGCCGGTCGTCTTCCTCAACCCGTTCGTGCAGGCGATGCAGGACGTCCGCGCGGTGATCATCGGCGGGGACGTCACGACGGTCACCGACGAGCTCGGCGCGTTCGGGCACGCCGTCCCGCTCGGCGTGCTCGCGCTCACGCTCGCGTTCGCGCTGCTGCTGTTCCGGCGCGAGGAGCGGTCGTTCGCGGAGCGGATCTGACGTGGACGCCGCGACCGTGCGCGAATCCGCGATCGAGGCGCTCGGCGTCTCCAAGACGTTCGCCATCCCGCACGAGCGCCGGACGACCTTCAAGGAGTACTTCCTGCACCCGCTCCGCCGCAGCGCCGAGGAGGAGAACCGCGCGCTCGCCGACATCACCTTCACCGTCGAGCGGGGCGAGTTCTTCGGCGTCATCGGGCCCAACGGCAGCGGCAAGAGCACCCTGCTGAAGATCCTGGCCGGGATCTATCGGCCGGACACGGGCGTGGTCCGCCTCCACGGTCAGCTCTCGCCGTTCATCGAGCTCGGCGTCGGCTTCAACGTGGAGCTGACCGCGCGCGAGAACGTCCGCATCAACGGGACGCTGCTCGGGCTGACTCGCGGCCAGCTGCGCGAGCAGTTCGACGACATCTTCGCCTTCGCCGAGCTCGAGCGCTTCGTCGACCAGAAGCTGAAGAACTTCTCCTCCGGGATGCTCGTCCGCCTGGCGTACTCGATCGCGATCCAGGTGCCCTTTGACGTGCTGCTGCTCGACGAGGTGCTCGCCGTCGGCGACCAGGCCTTCCAGGAGAAGTGCTTCGCCACCTTCGACCGCTTCCGCGCCGAGGGGAAGACGATCGTCTTCGTCAGCAACGACCTCGACTCGGTCGCGCGCTTCTGCGACCGGGCTCTGCTGCTGCGCGCCGGCCGCGTCGAGGCGCTGGGTCCGACCCCCGAGGTGATCGAGGAGTACGTCGGCGCCGCGCTAGAACCGACGCAGTGAGGCGTTCTCCTGGCGTGAGTCACGCACGGCGAGCGCTCGGCGGCGGCACGATTATTCCAACGCCGTCCCGGACGCGAACGCGCTGCTGAAATGCGCACGGAGAGATGACTGCATCCCTCCGCCTACGCGCTCGAGCGGCCGCGCGAGCAGTTGTCGACCGCCACCCGATGTTTCGCTGCAACATCTGCGCCGCGCGAAGCGACGTGACGCCGCAGACCTTCCAGCGAGAGGTGGCGTCCTGCAGTAGGTGCGGCTCGTCCGCACGCCTCCGCGCGGTGATCGACGCTCTCTCACGCGAGCTCTTCGGACGCAGCCTCGCGCTGTCCGACTTCCCGGTGAGTCGGCATGTCTCCGGTGTCGGGATGAGCGACTGGGAAGGCTACGCCGTCCGACTCCGAGAGAGGTTCGACTACGTCAACACCTTCTACCATCAGGAGCCGCGCCTCGACATCTGCGACATCGAGCCGCGGCTCGAAGGACGTTACGACTTCGTCATCACGTCGGAAGTATTCGAGCACGTCCCCCCGCCCGTCTCGACCGCTTTCGTGAATCTGCGGCGACTCCTCAGTCCGGGCGGCGTGGCCGTCGTCACGGTTCCGTACGGGCTCCAAGACGAGACGGTCGAGCACTTCCCCGACCTCCACGACTACGAGCTGGTCACGGAAGAGGGAAGGACGGTGCTGCGGAGCGTGACTCGCTCGGGTGAGGTGCGCATCTTCCACGACCTCGTCTTTCACGGCGGCCCCGGCGAAACGCTCGAGATGCGGCGTTTTTCGGAGCGAGGCCTGGTGAGCGAGTTCGAGCGAGCCGGATTCGTCGACGTTCACATCCACCGCGACGGCAACCCTGTTTACGGGATCGGCTGGCCGGAGCCGTGGTCGCTGCCGATTACGGCCAGAGCGCCCGCGCGGTGACGAAGTCCTCGGCACGCACCGCGACGCGCAGCGGGTCGGCCTGACGGCCGTCGTGGTGCCCCGGACCGAGGCGAGCTGGGACCCCACCCCGCTCGCATCGTGCGTCGAGACGCCGCCCGAGAGGCGTTCGGGGCGTTCTACGCCGACCCCGGCGCGGGTCTGGCCCGGACGCGACCGTAGAGCCGCTCGGCGGCGCGGAGTATCTCGGCGGTCGGGACCGAGCGCGGCCGCCCGTACCCGAAGACGGTGTACAGGAACGGCCCGTCCGCGAAGATGACGAACTGCGACTGGAACGGCGGACCGAGCACAGTCGCACGGCGAGCAACGACCTCGACGGCGCGCGCACCGGGGATACTCGACAGGTCGAGCCTGCGCGCGTCCGTCCCGCATCCGGCAGGGCACGGCGAAGCCGCGTCCTCGTACAGCGGCCCGACTTGCCGCCTGGCAGCGGCCCGAGATTCGAGCCTGACGACGACCGAGCGAACGCTCCGTCCGCCGCCAGGGAACGTCAGCTCATTCCCGGCGGCGCGGACAAACCCAGCGGCTCCGAGACGCTGCGCGAGCTTCCGCGGAGCGACAACACGGTAGTCGCGCGAGAACGCGTCGACCTCGGTCCAGCTCTGAGCCGCGCCCGCGTCGGCCCCTTCGACGTCGCCAGCGAGCAGGAGCCGCCGCTCGAGTGGGAGCGGCTCCTCACGTGCGTCATCCCCACCGCCGCCGCCACCGCACGATGCGAGAGCGAGCGTACACACGAGCAGGGCGAGCAGGGCACGCGGGGGCACGGCAGGCACGAGTCTAGAGGTCGTTACGCCGCCCCGGCGGCGAGCTGAGGAGTCTCGGGGAGCTCCACCGCCGTCTCCCGCAGGAGGCGCTCGAGCCGGAGCCGCATTGCCTCGGGCGTCCACCGCTCACGCACGACCGCGCGACCCCCCTCGGAGAGGCGGCCCCACAGGTCCTCGTCGCGGTACACGGCCGCGACCGCCTGGGCCAGCGCGTCGGCGCCGTCGCGGACGAGCAGGTGCTCGCCGTCCACCAGGTCCATCCCTTCCGCGCCGATCGGCGTCGTAACCACCGGGAGTCCGAACGCGAGCGCGTGGCCGACCTTCCCCTTCATCCCCGCCCCGTAGCGCAGCGGCGCGACGAAGACGTGCGCCCGCCGGAAGTACTCGTCGACGTCGGGGAGGTACCCGGTGACGACGACGCGCGGCGACTGGAGCCGCCGAATCTCGTCCGGCGGATCGGCGCCCAGGACGAGCAGGCGGGCGTCCAGCGACTCGGCGAGGAGGGGCAGGACGTCGCCGACGAGGTGCAGCACCGCGTCGACGTTCGGTGGGTGCTGGAAGCTCCCGATGAACAGGAGGTCGGCCCGCTCCGCGAACGGGCGAGGCGGCGACGGGTCGAGCTCGTGGACGTTCGGGAGTACGACCGTCCGCGCCGTCGGGACCTGCTCCCGCACGATCTGGGCCTCCTCGTCGCTGATCGTCGCGACGAGGTCGCTCCGCCGCATGCAGTCGAGCTCGATGTCGCGGGCGCGTACGTGCTCCTCGCTCGGCGCGGCGCCGAGGAGCTCGAGCCGACGCCGCTCGCGCCGGAAGTGGAGGTCGACCGTGTCGTAGAGGACGGTCGCACGCGGGAACGCCGCCCGCACGTCCGCCAAGAGCACGGACGCGACGTCCGGCCGGCTGAGAATGACGAGGTCGTACAGATCACTGCGACCGGCCGCAAGCTCCTGGAACGTCCGCGGGCCGTAGTGGACCTCCACGCCGAGGCGCTGGAGCGCGCGCGCGTACGGCTCCCGCCGCTCGCGATTCAGCGGGAACAGCGTGACGCCGCAGCCGAGCGAGCGGAGCAACCGGAGGATCCACGTCATCCGCAGGCTCCCGGAGTCCCGGTCGTACGCCGGGAGCCACGTGTCGGCGACGAGCACGTGCGGGCGGCGCTCGACGCGGCCCCCGCGCAGGCCGCCCGCGGTCCCGGGCGGCCAGTGACGCGCGAGCTCGACCGCCCACTTGACGCGGAACACGTGCCGGTTGCTGTACTGGCTCGCCTTCGAGTGCGCGCCCGGAAGGCCCGGCCGCTCGTCCGTCCCGTGGGTGCCGCCTTCGTGATGGATCACGACCGACCCCGGCTCGTAGAGCGTCCGGAACCCCTCCCGGCGCAGCGCGAAGCAGAGGTCGGTGTCCTCGTAGTAGCCGGTGCCGTAGCGGACGTCGAACCCGCCGAGGCGCTCGAACACGTCGCGACGCACCAGCAGCGACGCGCCCGAGCAGTAGTCGACCTCGCGGCGGAAGTTGTACTCGGGCGCGTCGGGGTCGTCGCCGCGGCCGAAGTTCAGCCCCGTGGCGTCGGACCAGATCACGCCGCCCGCCTCCTGCAGGCGCCCGTCCGGGTAGACCAGCTTGCTCCCGACGGCGCCGACGTCGGCCGCGCTGCGGGCCGCGTCGACCAGCGCCTCGAGCCAGCCCTCGGTCGCCTCCGTGTCGTTGTTCAAGAACAGCACGTACTCACCCGCGGCCGCGGCCGCGCCCGCGTTGCAGGAGGCGAGGAAGCCGACGTTGCGCTCGTTCCGGAGGAGACGCAGCCCTTCCACGCGGGCGAGCTGCCGACTCGTCGCCTCGCTCGACCCGTCGTCGACCACGATCACCTCGGCCACGCCCTCCGGGAGGGTGGCGGCAAGCGACGCGAGACAGCGGAGCGTCAGCTCGAGGTTCTCGTACACCGGCACGACGATCGAGACGGCGGGATCGGACACCTCCGCGAAGGCGATGTCGGCCGGGTGCGGGGCGTGGCCCTCGGCGGCCACCGCCGCCGGAGATGAGCCGTCGGCCGCCGGGTCGGCCGCGGACGCCCGCCGGAGAGGCGGCGGCCGCAGCGTGCGCAGTCGTGTTCGGGCCCGCCGGTACCGGTCGAGCGCGCGCCACCCGCGGGTCGCGAACAGGAGCTCGAGGAACGCGACCGCGTCGCGGCCGCGGGCCGCCTCGGCGGCGAGCGCCGCGATCTCGGCCGCCGCCGCCTCACCCTCGGCGGCCCGCCGGCGCCGTTCGCCGTCCAGCTCCTCCTCGAGGACCGACGCCCGCGCACGGGCGGCAGCGGCCTCGTAAAGCGCCCGCTCGCGCTGGCCCCCGACGCTGGCAACCTCCTCCTCGAGCGCCGCGACCTGCGACCGCAGGGTCTCGCGCTCGCGCTCGAGCCTGGCCACGTCGTTCCGCGCGCGCCGCGCGCGCTTGCGCGTGCGGTCGAGCTCTCCCTCGGCGCGTTCGAGCGTCTCCCGAAGCGTGCGCTCGGCCTCGCGCGCCCGCGCCAGCGCATCCTCGTGCTCCGCGATCGTCTGCGTCTGCTCCGCGATCGTCTGCGTCTGCTCCGCGATCGTCTGCGTCTGCTCCGCGATCGTCTGTGTCGCCGCAGCGATCGTCTCCACCGCCGTACGCTCGCGCTCGTGCGCGGCCGCGAGTTCTCGCTGCAGCGCCTCCAGCTCGCTCTGGAGCGCGGTCACGGCATCGCGGGCCGCGCGCTCGCGCTCCTGCGCACGGTCGAGCTCGCTCGCCAGTGCGGCGACACGCTCCTCGAGCCCGGCGCGAACCTCTTCGAGCGCTCGCACCTGCTGCTCCACGCCGCCCCGCTCCGTACGCGCGGCGGCCACCTCCTCCATCAGCGCGGCCGCCGCAGCCGCGGGTAGCGACCGGGCGCGCCTCCGCGGCTGCGCGCCCACCAGGACGCCGATCCCGCCCCACGGGCCCCACCCCCGGTTGTCACCCGGTGCCGCGAACTCGAGGTGGTCGTAGAGCTTCTTGAGCTCGCGCCAGAGGACGTCGACCTTCACCTCGGGCACCTCGGGATGCGGGAGGACGTCGTGGAACGCGATCACGCCGTCGTCCGCGACCAGGGGGCTGTAGAGCTCGAAGTCGCGACGGACGCCGTAGTACGTGTGGTCGCCGTCGACGAACAGGAAGTCGATCGGGCGGCCCGCGAGGATCTCCTCCAGCGCGCTCCGCGTGGCGGGGTCGTGCGAGTCGGCGCGCAGGAAGTGGAGGTCCTGCGTGCCGCGCGCGTAGCCGCGGAAGCGCTCGACCGCCTCCTCGGGGTAGCCGCCGCCGAACGGCCCGCCGGGCAGGTCGATGCTGACGACGGTCGCGTCGTCGGCCGCGACCTCGCACCACGCGTAGAACGTCCCCCCGTGCTGCGTGCCGATCTCGACCACGCAGCGGAGCTCGCGCCGCGCGAGGAAGTCGAGGAACGCGGCCAGCTCCTCCGCCTTCTGGTTGGCGCCGTGCTCGATCGCCCTCGCCGCGAGGTCGGCGCCGTCGGTCACGGCACGCAGCCCGCCGACCCCGGGCGCCGGCGCGACTGCGTCGTGCACCTCGTCGACCACGCGCCGCGGACGGCTACTCGGACTTGAACCCCGCGAGGCAACCGGCCCGGCCTTCGCGGGCGGCGTCCTCGCCGCCGCCGAACGACTTTGCCCAGCCGGCGCCAACCGCCGTCGCCACGGGGCCGCGCTCCTGCCGAGTGTTGTACTTCCCGGCCAGGATCTCGAGGTCGTTCGAAGCGCACTCGCTGTACGCGCGCTCCCAGACGGCCGTGCGGATCTCGG
Organism: Thermoleophilia bacterium; assembly: GCA_014534345.1. Lineage (GTDB taxonomy): Bacteria > Actinomycetota > Thermoleophilia > Gaiellales > Gaiellaceae > JACVRR01. The sequence continues at coordinate 13,642 of JACVRR010000067.1, forward strand.
ACGGCGTCGTGATGAACGGCGGCGCCGCCTCGTCCGGCCCGTCGTCATCACCGGCGCACCCGCCGGCGAGCAGTGCACCCGCGAGCAGCAGAAGGATCCCCCCCCGTTGCACCGGGAGAGCGTAGCTGAACGGTCCGGGGGGGGAACCTGCGTTTCCCCCCGCGGGCCCCCCTCGAGCACGGGGGAAACCAGTTTCCCCC
>JACVRR010000079.1 GCA_014534345.1 Thermoleophilia bacterium
CGAGCACCACCTCGATCTCCGCCGCGAGTGACGGGTAGTCGCCGAGCCGCCAGGCCGAGACCGACGCCTTCCACCGCCGGCCGAGCGTCGGCTCGATCTCGACCGCCCGCAGGAGCAGCTTGCGGGCCGCCCGGTTCGCCTGCCGCGCGAGCGCGCGCCTGCCCGCCGACTCGAGCGCCGTCGCCGCCTCGCGCGCGAGCTCCTCCGGTGGGCCGCCGTCGAGCTCCGCGATCAGGGTGACGGCCTGGTCGAGGTGGTAGGCGCGGATCTCCAACAGCTCGTCGCCGGCCCGCTCCCGTAGCCACTCGGCGAAGCCGCGGTGGTACTCCGCGCGGTACGCCTTCGCCAGCCCGGCGTACGCGACCTCGCGGATGAGGACGTGCTTGAACCGGTACGCGCGCTCCCCGGTGATCGTGGAGCGCGGCTCGCGCTGGACGAACTCGCGCCGGAGCAGGTCGTCGACCAGTTCCTCGACCGGCCCCAGCTCGGGGGCGAGCGCCGCGAGCGCGCCGAGCCAGAACGTGCGCCCAACCACCGCCGCGCGCTGGAGGACCGCCTTCTCCGGCGGCGGCAGCGCGTCGATGCGGGCGGCGATGATGGCCTGCAGCGTCCCGGGGATGCCCAGCTTGCCGTCCCCGCTCTCGGCCAGCATGCGCACCGTCTCCTCGACGAACAGCGGGTTGCCCTCGGTCGTCGCGAGGATGTCCGCGCGGCACGCGGGGTCGAGCTGCGACTGCTCGAGCAGCGTGTCGACGAGCTCCTCGCTCTCGTCGGGCGGAAGCGGATCGAGCTCGATCGAGACGCCGCGCAGCCGGCCCCCGCCCCAGCCCGGGCGCTCGTCGAGCAGCTCGGGACGGGCGAGGCAGAGGAGCAGCAGCGGCGCGTCGCGAACCCAGTCGGCGAGGTGCTCGATCAGGTCGAGGAGCGCGTCCTCGGCCCAGTGGATGTCCTCGAACACCAGCACGAGCGGCATCGCGGAGGCGAGCGTCTCGGCCCACTCCCGCGCCGCCCAGGCGATCTCCTCGCGGCTCCGCTCGCCCTCCATCGCCTCGAGCACGCCGGAGGCGAGCCCGATCAGGTCGGCGACCGCCTCGTCCTCGCAGCAGACGAGCAGCTTCTCGTGCGCCTCGTCCACGGGGTCGTCGTCGGAGATCCCGGCGGCGGCCTTGACCATCTCCGCCAGCGGCCAGTAGGTGATCCCCTCGCCATAGGGGAGCGCCCGCCCCGAGAGCACGACCGCGCCCTCGACGCCCTCCACGAACTCGTGCGCGAGCCGGCTCTTGCCGACGCCGGGCTCGCCGAAGATCGTCACCAGGTGCGCCCGCCGGTTGCGCACCGCACGGTCGAACGTGTTGTGGAGCAGGTCGAGCTCGCCGTCGCGTCCGACGAACGGCGCCTCGAGCGTGCCGAAGGGGCTCGCGTCCTCCAGCTCGCCGACTGCCCGCCAGACGGGGAGCGCGTCACCGAACCCCCGCAGGTCGCGCTTGCCGGCGGACTCGAGCCGGATCGCGCGGAACGCGAGCCGGTAGGCCCCGGGCCCGACCAGGATCTCGTTCGGCGCGGCCGCCTGCTGCAGGCGCGCCGCCAGCGATACCGCCTCGCCGGTGGCGAACGTCGAGTCGCTCGAGTCGGCGACCACCTCGCCCGCCTCGACGCCGATCCGCGCGTCGAGCCCGACCTCGCGCACGCGCTCGAGGACGGCCAGCGCGGCGCGCAGCGCACGGACGGCGTCGTCCTCGTGCGCGCGCGGGATCCCGAACGCCGCCATGACGGCGTCGCCGGCGAACTTCTCCACCGTGCCGCCGTGCTGCTCGATGCAGCGCGACACGTCGCTGAAGAAGCTGGTGATCCGCCGCCGAACCACCTCCGGGTCGCGCGCCGCGAGCAGGGCGCTCGACTCGACCAGGTCGACGAACAGGACGCTCGCGAGCTTCCGCTCCATGCCCGTAAGTGTAGGAACGCTCGCCGCCGACGCGGGCTTCCGCGCCTCCCCGGAGGGACCGCGCCCAGCGGTTCCTCTAGCATCGGCGCGCGTGCTCGACCCGAAGGTGTTCAAGGCCTACGACGTCCGCGGGGTCTACCCGACCGAGCTGGACGAGGAGGGCGCGTACGCGATCGGCCGCGCGTACGTCCAGCAGTTCGAGCCGCGCCGGATCGCCGTCGGGCGCGACATGCGCACGTCGGCGCCGGCGATGGCCAGGGCGGTGATCGACGGCGCCGCCGACGGCGGCGCGGACGTGCTGGACATCGGGATGGTCGGGACGGAGATGCTCTACTTCGCCGTCGGCGAGCTGGGGCTCGACGGCGGGATCTGCGTCACCGCCTCGCACAACCCGAAGGAGTACACGGGGATGAAGATCGTCCGCCGCGGCGCGCTCCCCGTCGGCGGCGAGTCGGGCCTCCCCGAGATCCGCGACCGCGCGCTGGCGGGCTTCGGCCGGCGCGAGCGGCGCGGCGACGTGCGGGACGAGAACGTCTGGCCGGCGTACCGCGAGCGCGTCCTCTCGTTCGTCGACGCCGACGCGATCCGGCCGCTGCGCGTCGTGATCGACGCGGCCAACGGGATGGCCGGCGCGATGCTCCCGCCCGTCCTCGAGCGCGTGCCGGTCGACGCGCGGCCGTACTTCTTCGAGCCCGACGGCACCTTCCCCGACCACGAGCCGAACCCCCTGCTGCCGGAGAACCGCGAGTTCATCGTGCGCCGGACGCTCGAGGAGGAGGCCGACCTGGGCGTTGCCTTCGACGGCGACGCCGACCGCTGCTTCTTCGTCGACGACACGGGCGAGTTCGTCCCCGGCGACTTCGTCACCGCCCTGCTCGCGGAGGCGGTGCTCGAGAAGGAGCCCGGCGCGAAGATCATCTACGACGTCCGGGCGAGCTGGGCCGTCCCGGACACGATTGAGCGGGCGGGCGGCGTCCCGCTCGTCAACCGCGTCGGCCACGCCTTCATCAAGCACCGGATGCGGAAAGAGGGAGCCGCGTTCGGGGGCGAGGTGTCGGGGCACTACTACTTCCGCGACTTCTCGCAGGCCGACTCGGGCGTCGTCCCCTTCCTGCTCGTGCTCGAGCAGATCTCCAGGAAGGGCAGGAAGCTCTCCGAGATCCTGCAGCCGTACCGCGAGCGCTACTTCCTGACCGGCGAGCTGAACACCCGCGTCGCCGACGTCGCGCTCAAGCTGCAGGAGCTGAAGGAGCGCTTCTCGGCCGAGGGTCGCGTCAGCCACCTGGACGGCATCTCGATCGAGGCCGAGGAGTGGCACTTCAACGTGCGGCCGTCCAACACCGAGCCGCTGCTGCGGCTGAACCTCGAAGCGCGCTCGCGCGAGCTGATGGAGCGCAAGCGCGACGAGGTCCTGGCCATTCTCGCCTCGGGCCGAGAGCCGTAGCGTCCGGTTCCGGCCGGGCCGGGCCCGAGGCGAGAATGGCTAGCGGGGAGGTCAGGGGTCAGCCCTGAGCGGCTCTCGGGGGCGCCAGCGAGGCGGTCGCGCGACGACCGCCTAGCGTCGGTGGCGTGACCGCTCGGGCCCTGTTCACGGCTTGCGGGGTGTGTGACGATGCGAGCGGAGGCGTGCGCTCGTGCTGAACCTGATCCGCCTGTTCCTCGCGGTCGGCGGCGTGGCGCTGGGGATCGTCGCCTACCGCGTGCAGGTCGAGGACATCGCCTCGCCCGGCAACCGGGCGCTGGCGACGGTCGCAGTCGGCTGGGCGTTCCTCCTCGCCGGTCTCGTCGCCTGGTCGCGGCGGCCCGCGAACCGCCTCGGCGCCCTGATGCTCGTCACCGCGTTCGCGCTCCTGCTGCGGCAGCTTCGCTACAGCGACGACCCGCTGGTCTTCACCACCTTCTTCGCGCTCGGCGACGTCGCCTACGCGCTGGTCGGCCACTGCGTGCTCGCCTACCCGACCGGCCGCGTGACGGACCGGGCCGAGCGTGCGCTGGTCAAGGCCGGCTACGCGACCGTGCTGACCTTCCCGCTCACGGCGCTGTTCTTCTACGACGGGACGCGGCCGCTGCTCACCTACCCGACGCCGCGCGAGAGCGTCCTCGCGGTATCGGGGAATCCCGACGTCGTCGAGGGCCTGCAGAACGCGATGGTGATCGTGCTGTACGGCATCCTCGCCACGCTGTTCATCGCGCTGATCGTGCGGCGCCTCGTGCGGGCGACGCCGCGCGCGCGCCGCGTCCTCGCGCCCCTCCTCCTGGCGGGTATCGCCGTCGCCCTTCGCGCCGTCTTCGAGGGGGTCTTCACCTTCGTCGACCGGCCGTTCGCGTACTACACCCTGTTCTGGTGGCAGATCGCCGCGATCGCGGCACTCCCGCTGGCGCTGATGGCCGGCCTGCTGCGGGCGCGGCTGGCACGCGCGGAGGTCGGCAGCCTCGTCCTCGAGCTCGAGCGGACACCGCCGCAGGGCCTGCGCGACGCCCTGGCGCGCGCCCTCGGCGACCCGACGCTCGCGGTGGCGTTCTGGCTGCCCGAGCGGCGGGCGTTCGTCGACGCCGCGGGCCGGCCGGTCGAGCTGCCGCCGGACGACCGCCGCCGCGCGGTGACGCGCCTCGAGGATGACGGCGAGCCCGTGGCGGCACTCGTCCACGACCCGACGCTGCGCGAGGAGCCGGAGCTCGTCGAGGCGGCCGGCGCAGCGGCCCGGCTGGCGCTCCAGAACGCCCGCCTGCAGGCCGAGCTGCAGGCGCAGCTGATCGCCGTGCGGGAGTCGCGCGGCCGCATCGTCGCGGCGACCGACGCGGAGCGGCAGCGCATCGAGCGCGACCTCCACGACGGCGCGCAGCAGCGGCTGCTCGCGCTCGCGCTGGCGCTCCGCTCGGCGGAGCGTCGCCACGAGGGCACGCTCGACCCGGAGCTCGAGCACGTCCTCGACACCGCCGTCGCCGAGCTGCAGGGCGCCGTGGACGACCTCCGCGAGCTCACCCACGGGCTCCACCCCACCCTCCTCGCCGAGCAGGGGCTGGAGGCAGCGTTGCGCGCGCTGACGGCCCGGATGCCGCTCGCGATCGAGCTCGACGTGAACGTGCCCCAGCGGCCGCCGCCCGCGGTCGAGGCGGCCGCCTACTTCGTCGTGAGCGAAGCGCTGACGAACGTCGTCAAGCACGCGGCCGCGCGCACCGTGACGGTGACCGCCGCGCAGCGTGACGGGTCCCTGCGCGTCGAGGTCACGGACGACGGCGTCGGCGGCGCCGACCCCGCGGGCTCGGGGCTGCGCGGGCTCGCCGACCGGATCGACGCCGTGGGCGGCCGGCTCGCCGTCGACAGCCGCCCCGGCGAAGGAACTCGCGTCGCCGCCGACATCCCACTCGGCTCGCCGTGACGACCGTGGACGCGCTGCCGGGCGGCCGGGTGACGTTCCTGCTCGCCGACCTCGAGGGATCGACGAAGCTCGCCGGACGGCTAGGCGCCTCGTACGAGGCCGTGCTCGAGGACGCGCGCCGCCTGATCCGGCGTGCGGTCGCGGAGGCGGGCGGCCGCGAGGTCGACTGCCACGGCGACGAGCTCCTGGCCGTGTTCACCGGCGCGCCGGCGGCGGCGGAGGCGGCGCTCGCGCTGCAGCGCGCGTTCCACGCGCACGGCTGGCCGGAGCCCGGCGTACGCGTCCGCGTCGGCGTCCACACGGGCGACGCGACGCCGTCGGCCACCGGGTACGTCGGACTCGAGGTGCACCGGACGGCGCGGATCGCGCAGAGCGCGCACGGCGGCGAGATCCTGCTCTCGGCGCCGGCGGCAGCCGAGGCGGCGGCGGCGGTGCGAGACCTCGGCGAGTACGCCTTCGCCGGCCTGCCGGCGCCCGAGCGCGTGTTCCAGCTCGTGGCCGAGGACCTGCCCTCGGAGTTCCCGCCGCTCAGGCACGCGCGCAAGACGGGCGGGCCGACCCAGCGCGTCGTCGTCGCCGACGATTCGGTGCTCCTGCGCGAGGGCGTCGCGCGCCTGCTCGAGGACGCGGGGATGGAGGTCGTGGCGCAGGCGGGGACGGCGGACGAGCTCGTCTTCCGGGTGCTCGAGCACGACCCCGACGTCGCAATCGTCGACATTCGCATGCCGCCGACTCACACCGACGAGGGAATCCGGGCGGCCGAGGAGATCCGCGAGCGCCACCCCCGCACGACGGTGCTGCTTCTCTCCCAGGTGATCGAGGCCCAGCGCGTGTTGAAGCTGTTCCAGGAGGCACCCGAGGGGTTCGGCTACCTGCTGAAGGACCGCGTCCTCGAGATCGACGACTTCGTCGAGGCGGTGCGCCGCGTCGCGCGCGGCGGCACGGCCATCGATCCGGAGGTCGTCGCCCAGTTGATGGGGCGCCGGACGGCGAGCCCGCTGGACGAGCTCACCGAGCGCGAGCGCGACGTCCTCGGCTTGATGGCCGAGGGGCGGACGAACCAGGCGATCGGCCGCAAGCTCTTCCTCAGCCCCAAGACGGTGGAGACGCACGTCAAGAGCATCTTCCTCAAGCTCGGGCTGATGCCGGCCGCGGACGACCACCGCCGCGTGCTCGCGGTCCTCGCCTTCCTGCGCGCCCGGTAGCCGCGCCCGCGGCGCGGGCTCACTCCAGCCGGGTCGAGAGCGCCTCGACGACCTCGCCCTGCAGCCAGGTGAGCCAGCCGTAGACGGCCAGCTCGGGCGCGCGCGGGTCGCGCGGGTCGATGTCCTCCTCGTACAGGTCCTCCGTCACCCCGAGCCGCTCGCCGAGCACGAGCCGGAGGTCGTTCAGCACGCCGCACCACGCCTCCACGTCGGCGTGCGAGAGCCGCTTCGCCCCGGCGGTGGCGTCGAGGCGCGTGAGCGCGTCGAGGCGGCCCCCGAGGAGCCCGTCCCGGACGAGCCCCTCGTACTCGGCGCTCGCCGCCGGGTCGTCGCGGTACGCGGCCGGGAAGAGCCGCGCGACGGCTGGGTCGTCGGCCGTCAGCAGCTCGCGCAGCTCCTCCGCCAGCCGCCGGAGGACCTCGCGCTCCGCGTCGCCGAGCTCGACGGCGTAGCCCCCGTCGGGGAGGGCCGTGATCGGGCGCCACCGCACGCGCTAGTCCTCCTGCAGCGTCGCCCAGAGACCGTGCGCGTGAAGGCGCGAGACGTCGTACTCCGCCTTCTCGCGCGTGCCGCTCGAGACGACCGCCTTGCCCTCGTTGTGCACCTGCAGCATCAGGTGCTCCGCCTTCGCGCGCGAGTAGCCGAACAGCTTCTGGAAGACGAGCGTGACGTAGGTCATCAGATTGACCGGGTCGTTCCAGACGATCACGATCCAGGGGCGGTCGGCGTCCCGCTCCTCCTCCGTCTCCGCCCGCTCGACGCGGACGGGCGCCTCGATCGTCTGACTCATGCCGACATTCTGGCCTAGCATCGGCACGGTGAGCCTCGAGCTCGGGCACGCGACCCCTCGCAAGCCGCCGTTCAAGTACGCGGCGTACACGCGCGTCGGGTTCTCGGACACGGATGCCCAGGGGATCGTCTACTACGGCCGCTACCTGCCGTACTTCGACCTGGCGCGGGTCGAGTACCACCGGCACCTGCAGCTGTTCCGGGTCGACAGCGAGCACGAGCTCGTCATGCGCGCCTCGACGGTCGAGTACTTCGCGCCGGCGCGCTTCGACGACCTGCTCGAGGTGTTCGTCCGCCTCGAGCGGATCGGGCGGACGAGCATCACCTACGAGTTCGCGGCCTACCGGGTCGAGGGCGACCTGCTGATGGTCACGGCCCGCCAGACGCTCGTGCTGCTCGACGTCGGCGAGCGGCGCGCGCGCCCGATCCCCGAGGCGTTCAAGGAGCGCATGCGCGCCTTCGAAGGCGATGACCTGGAGCTCGCAGTCGCGGCCGCATGAGCTCGGCGGCCGACACCTACCGGGGCGCGCTCGACGCCGTCGACCGGCTGGTCAACCGCGGCGGCGAGGCCGACGACCTCCTGCGCGCCGTCGTCGACCTGCTCCACGACGGCTTCTCGCACTATTCATGGATCGGCATCTACTTCGTCGAGGACGGCGAGCTCGTGCTCGGCCCGTGGAAGGGCCCGCAGGCGACCGAGCACGTGCGCATCCCGGTCGGGGAGGGCGTCTGCGGCGCCGCCGCCGCGAGCGGCCGCACCGAGGTCGTCGACGACGTGAACGCCGACCCGCGCTACCTCGCCTGCTTCCCGTCGACGCGCTCGGAGATCGTGGTCCCCGTGACGTACGACGGCCGCGTCGTCGCCGAGATCGACGTCGACTCCGACGAGCCCGCCGCGTTCGGCGACGAGGACCGCGCGTTCTTGGAGCGCGTCGCGACGCTGATCTCGCCCTACTGCCTCGTCGGCTGGGACACCGGCGGAGAACCCTGGGGCGAGTCCGCCGCCGCGCCCGGCGACCCGCAGCGCTGACGCCGGTCAGCTCCGCGCCACGTCCGCGTAGACGCGCCGGATCACGAGCTTCGCCAGCTCGAGCACGGGGACGATCGTGAACGCGGCGGCCGCGACCAGCAGCCACGTCTCGAGCGACAGCGAGCGCGTCCCGAACGCGTCCTGCAGGAACGGCACGTTGATCACGAGCGAGACGAGCACGAGCTCCCACAGGATCGCCACGTTCAGCCACTTGTTCGCGAACGGCCGGTAGACCAGCGAGTTGCGGTCGGAGCGGAAGCTGTACGCCTTGAAGAACTCCACCAGCACGAGCGTGGCGAAAACCAGCGTCATCGCCTCCTCCAGCACGCGCCCGCTGGAGAGCGCCCACACGAACAGGGTCAGCGTCGTGAACGCCGACCACACGCCGCCGACGGCCATCAGCGTGACGACCGGCCGCGTGAAGATGCCCTGCCTGCGGTCGCGCGGCGGGCGCTCCATCAGGTCGCGCTCCTGCGGGTCGACCGACAGCGCGAGCGCGGGCAAGCCGTCGGTGGCCAGGTTGACGTACAGGATCTGCACCGCGCTCAGCGGGAGCGGCCTGCCGAGCACGGACGCCCCGAGCAGCAGCCCGATCTCGCCGAGGTTGGCCGAGAGTAAGTACATCAGGTACTTCTTGACGTTGGCGAAGACGCCGCGGCCCTCCTCGACCGCAGCGACGATCGAGGCGAAGTTGTCGTCGGTCAGCGTCATCGCCGCCGCCTCCTTGGCGACGTCGGTGCCGGTCACCCCCATCGCGACCCCGATGTCCGCCTTCTTCAGCGCCGGCGCGTCGTTGACCCCGTCGCCAGTCATCGCGACGGAGTGCCCCCTCGCCTGCAGAGCGGTCACGACGCGCAGCTTGTGCAGCGGCGACACGCGTGCGAAGACCTGAATCTCCTCGATGTCCCGCGCGAGCTCGTCGTCGTCCATCGACTCGAGCTCGGGGCCGGTAACCGCGCGGCCGTCGGTGAGGATGCCGAGCTCGCGGGCGATCGCCTCGGCCGTCAGCGGGTGGTCGCCGGTGATCATCACCGGCCGGACGCCCGCTCGCTTGCACGTCGCCACGGCCTCCGCCGCCTCGGGGCGCGGCGGGTCGATCATGCCGACGAGCGCGAGGAACGTGAGCTCGCCCTCCGCGTTCTCGACCGTCGCGTCGCGCCGGCGCGCCACGGCGAGCACGCGGAGCGCCTGGCCGGCGAGCTCCTGCGCGGTCGCGAGCAGCCCCTCGCGGCCCGTCGCGTCAAGCTCGGCCTCGCCCGAGGCGGTGAGCTGGCGCGTGCAGGCGGCCACGATGACCTCGGGCGCGCCCTTCGCGTAGGCGACCACGCCGTCGTCGGGCGTCGCGTGCAGCGTCGTCATCCGCTTGCTCTCGGACGTGAACGGGATCTCGGCCACGCGCGGGAAGCGCGCCTCGAGCTCCTTGCGCTCGAGGCCGGCCTTCGCCGCGGCGACGACGAGCGCGCCCTCGGTCGGGTCGCCGCGGATCCGCCACTGCTCTTCCTGCCCGGCGGGGAGGAGCCGGGCGTCCGACGCCAGCGTCGCCCCGCGGAGCGCCTCCAGCAGCGCCTCCGACGGGTCGGCGGGGGAGCCGTCGCGTGCGAACTCGCCGCGGGGCTCGTAGCCGGCGCCCGACACGTCGAGCACCTCTCCGGCGACGAGGAGCTTGCGGACGGTCATCTCGTCCCGGGTGAGCGTCCCCGTCTTGTCGCTGCAGATGACCGACACGCTGCCGAGCGTCTCGATCGCGGGCAGGCGGCGGACGAGCGCGTGCCGGCGCACCATCCGCTGCGCGGCCAGCGTGAGCGAGATCGTGATCACGGCGGGCAGGGCCTCGGGGACCACGGCGACCGCCAGCGCGATCCCGAACAGCACCATGTCGAGCACGGGCTGCCCGCGGAGCAGCCCGAGGCTGACGACGAGCAGCACGACCACGAACGCCGCGCGCGCGAGCACCATCGCGACCCGGTCGAGGCTGATCTGGAGCGGCGTCTTCGCGCGCTCGATCGACTCCAGCATGCGCGCGATCCCGCCGAACTCGGTCTCCATGCCGGTCGCGACGACAACCGCCGCCCCCCGGCCGTACGCGATCGCCGTGCCCGAATAGACCATGTTGCGGCGGTCGCCGAGCGGCAGGTCGGCGGCCGCGAGCTCCTCCGTCTGCTTCTCGACGGGCAGCGACTCGCCGGTCAGCGCCGACTCCTCGACCTGCAGGTTGACGCTCTCGATCAGCCGGCCGTCGGCCGAGGCCTTGTCCCCGGCGTGGAGAAGCACCACGTCGCCCGGGACGAGCTCCCGCGCCGGGACGTCGATCTCGCTCCCGTCGCGCAGCACGGTCGCCGTCGGCGCGGCCATCCGCCGGAGCGCCTCGAGCGCCCGCTCGGCCCGGTACTCCTGGACGAACCCGAGCACCGCGGCGAGCAGGACGATCGCCGCGATCACGATCGCCTCGGTCGCGTGGCCGAGAGCGACCGAGAGTCCGACCGCCCCGAGCAGGATCAGGATCAGGACGTTCTTGAACTGCTCGAGCAGGAGCCGCCACGGTGCGACCGTCTCGGCGGCCTGGAGCTCGTTCGGCCCGTAATCGGCCAGCCGCCGGGCGGCCTCCGCCGCGCCCAGGCCCGTCTCCGGGGAGGTGTCCAGCCGCGCCGCCACCTCCTCGACGGGGAGCCCGTACCACGGCTCGGCGGGCGCTGCCGCCTCGACCGGCGACCCGACGCCCACGGGAGGAGCGGGCGGCCCGGAGCTAGCCATCGTCACGCTCGTCCGACACGCCGGCCCACGCCGCGCTCGCCTCCACTCTTCCGTCGGCTGAGCGCCTGCGCGTCGATGCCTGCACGAGAACCCCCGAAGGAGACGGTGGGACGTCCCTCGTAGGTCTCTCCCGCCCCAGTGGGCCGCTCCGCCGGGCCCGCAGGCCGGATTGACGACGCAGCGCGGAGGGATACTCCCCTACGTCGCGGGAGCATATCGGGGCGTGGCGCGAACCCGGGCGCGGGGGGAACCTACGGTTCGAGCGCGGGGGAAACCTACGGTTCCCCCCACGGGCCCCCCTCCCTTTGCACCTCGTGGTGATTGACAGCTGCGTGCGCTCTCGCGGAGGCAAGCTCCGCTTCGCGCAAGGGACCGCCTCGCCGTTGCACGGCCCCTTTGTCTTGCAGGCCTGCGCGGCGGGGGCCGCGCGCAGGCCAGGAACTCCTGCGAAGACTCCTGACGCCTCGCGCGCGGCCGGAATGGGGGCTCGTCCCTCGTCCGGCATTCCGGCCGGCCGATCGCCGCCTGAAGGCAGTTGCTCGCCGCCCACGCCG
>JACVRR010000066.1 GCA_014534345.1 Thermoleophilia bacterium
GGTCGGCATCTCCGCCTCCTCGCTCCGCGCCGAAGAGCTGCTCGAGACGCGCGGCTGGTAGAAGCGCAGCGCGCGCGACGTGCGGCGCGCGTCCGGCGCAGCCGTCCTCGTCTCACCGCGCGGTCGACGCTCCGCGCCCTCGTCCGCGCGGCCGCGTGCGCGCGCCTTCGCCCGCCGCGCGCTCGTGCTCCCCGTCGTACGCGTCCGAGCGCGCCCAGGGACGAGGGTCGGAGAACCCCTGTCCCTGCAAGTCCGGCCGACGTGCCCGCTCGCGATCTGCTTCCTCGGGGAAGTTCCGGGCGACCGCCGCGTCGAGGAGCTCGAGCTGCTCTCGAAGCGGCGCGACGCGCTCGCGTGGCGCGACGTCGATCAGGTCGACGAGCATCGCGCGAAGGCGCCGCGTGACCTGAATCGAGTGGCCGCCGACGTGACGGATCTCGTCGACCGCGAGGCCGACGAAGTCCTCCCACCGCCGCGCAGGGAGGAAAAGGCGAGCCGTTCCGTTGCCGTCCCGGAAGGCGCCCGTGGCCAGGCGGCGGCCGACCAGCATCCGGAGCAGGTCGTGGAGCTGGTCGATCGCGTGCACGGCGATCGTCGGGTCGTTGGTTCCCGGCGAGAGCGCCCGCTCGGCGACGTCGACGAGCTGCCGGAGCCCGAAGCCGACGTCCTGCTCCATCAGGCGGTCGGGACCGAGCTCCACGTAGTCCGTGATGTCGTCGAGGGCATCACTGCTTCCGTGGATCGCGATCAGCCGAGACCCGGACGGGACGAAGTCGCCGACGGCGCGGAGCACGTGGATCTCGCAGTCGCTGTCGCACGCCGCCTGGAGCAGTTGCTCGGCGTCGAGACGGTTGAGGATCCCTGCCTCGGACGCGTATACGATTTCGCTCGCAGGTCCGCTCGCACGGGGAGCGGGATCCGCTGGACGGTCGGCGTCCACGGGATCCGGATACATCCGCTCGATCATGACGCGGGTCTCCGACCCGATCGACGTGATGATCGACGTCACGCGAATCGACTGCGCCACGTGGTCGATGAAGAGCAGGAAGGCGACGATGCTGACGATCGCCAATGTGAAGGTCGAGAGCATCGAGAACCCCGCCACGCGTTCCCCGCGGCTCGCCGTCCCGAGCGCGGCGAGGACGATCAGCGAGTGCATGTACGTGGCGACGAAGATCCCGAGCGTGATCCGGCTCTGCTGGTCCTGAAGCAGCGTCCGGAGCGCCCGGTGCGAGTACTGGCTGCTCGTCAGCTGGAGGACGACGATCAGGATCGTGAAGACGAGCGCGAGGAGGTTCAGGATGGAGGTTGCGATCACGGCGAAGACGCTCGCGATCTGCGCCGGGGCCGCGCCGAAGATCGGGATGCTGACGCCCGTCAACTGGTCGTCGAGGGTCAGCGTCACGAAGGACACGATGACCGCGGCGACGGCGCCGACAACGGGCATGAACCACAGCCGCGGAACGACATAGCGGCGGAGCGCCGAGATCGGACGCATAGGAGTGGGACATTCCACGAGCGTCGCCGGAGCAAAACCGGCGTGCACCGACCTTGCAGCCTCCCGAGGAGGAGCGCGCGACGTGCCCGCCGAGCATCGGCGGCGCGCCGCCCGCCGTAGAATGGCCATCCGTGAAGATCGGCGTCCTCGCAGTCCAGGGGAACTTCCGCGAGCACGCGGCGATGCTGCGCCGGCTCGGCGCCGACGTAGTCGAGGTTCGCACACCCGGCCATCTGGACGGCCTCGACGGACTCGTCATCCCGGGCGGCGAGTCGACGACGTTCATGCGCCTCATGCGGCTCTACGGCCTGGACGACGCCGTCCGCCGCTTCACCGGGCCGGTGTTCGGCACCTGCGCCGGGATGATCGTCCTCGACCGCGAGCATCTCGGCCTCGTCGACCTCGCGGTCGAGCGCAACGCGTACGGGCGCCAGGTGGCGAGCTTCGAGGCCGACCTCGAGCTCGAGGACGAGGAGGAGCCGCTCCGCGGCGTCTTCATCCGCGCCCCGCGCGTGCGCGAGGTCGGGCCGGACGCGGAGGTGCTGGCCGAGTACGACGGCGAGCCCGTCCTCCTCCGCGTCGGGCGCTTCCTGGTGGCGTCCTTCCACCCCGAGCTGACGGACGACACGCGCGTCCACGAGCGCTTCCTCGAGCTCGTCCGCGAGCACGCGAGCGCGGGGGCGACCGCCTGATGGCCGGCCACTCCAAGTGGGCGCAGATCAAGCACAAGAAGAAGGCGACCGACGCGCGCCGCGGGAAGCTGTTCTCGAAGCTCTCCCGCGCGCTGATCGTCGCCGCGCGCGAGGGGGGTCCCGACCCCGCGGGCAACCTCGCGCTGCAGAACGCGATCGAGAAGGCGCGCGAGGCGTCGATGCCGAAGGAGAACATCGACCGCGCGATCGCGCGCGGCGCGGGTGCGGGCGCGGACGGCGCCGCGTTCGAGCACGTCACCTACGAGGGCTACGGACCGGGCGGCGTGGCGATCTTCGTCGAGGCGCTGACCGACAACCGCAACCGCACGGCCGCCGAGGTCCGCCACGTCTTCACCAAGCACGACGGCAGCCTGGGTGAGTCCGGCTCCGTCGCGTGGCTGTTCGAGCGGAAGGGCGTCGTGCTCGCCGACGGAGATGCGGTCGACGAGGACGAGCTGACGCTGGCGGCGGCGGAGGGCGGCGCCGAGGACGTCGCACGCGACGGCTCGACGTTCACGATCACGAGCGCGCCCGAGGACCTGGCGGCCGTGCGCGCCGCCGTCGAGGACGCGGGCTTCGCCGCCGACTCCGCCGAGCTGACGATGGTCCCGAAGACGACGCTCGCCATCGACGACGAGGCCGTCGCGCGTAAGCTGCTGCGGCTGATGGACGCGCTCGACGAGAACGACGACGTCCAGAACGCGTACGCGAACTTCGACATCCCCGAGCACGTGATCGAGCTCGTCGAGGCCGCGTAGCGTGGCCGTCGCGACCCGGACCGACCTGCGCATCGAGTCGCTCCTGTCGGCGCGGCTCTTCGTCAACCCGCAGCTCGCCGGCGACCGCCTCTACTTCGTCAGCGACCTCGCGGGCCGGCTCAGCCTGTACGCCATGGACGTCGGCGGGAGCGTGCCCCAGCCGCTGCTGCCGCCGGGGATCGCGCTCCAGAACCCCGAGCTCGTCGGCGGCTACCCCTTCTACGTGCTTCCCGAGCTCGGCCGGATCGTCGTGATGATCGACCGGGACGGCGACGAGAACTACCAGCCGCTCGTCGTGCCCCTCGAGGGCGGGTTCCCCGAGCCGCTGAACCAGGACGTCTTCGTCAACCGCCGCGTCCACCTGGTCCAGGTCGACGAGGAGGCCGCGGTCGCGTACGTCCGCTCGGAGTCCCGCGAGGAGGCCGTCACGGCGGCGGTCCGCGTCGAGCTGGCGACGGGCGCTGCCGAGACGTTGCACGAGAGCCGCTACGGCGCGTTCCCGGCTGCCTGGACGCCCGATCACGCCCGCGTGGTCCTCGCCGACGGGTACACCGCGGGCGACGCGATCCTGTACGAGCCCGACGCGAAGACCGGCGAGCGACGGGTCGTCTGGGGAACGCCGATCGAGGCCCGCCGCGAGGGCGAGGAATACCCGCTCTCCGGCTTCAAGACGATCGGCTTCACCGCGAGCGCGCGCGGCCTCCTGCTCACCACGAGCCTCCACGACGACGCCTATGCCCCCGGCTACCTCGCGCTCGCGGACGGGGCCGACGTGGAGCCGGTCGAGCTCGTCGGCGTCGCGCACGAGGGCGACGGCGAGCTCGAGGGGTTCGAGCGGCTGGAGGGGGACCGCTTCGTCGCGACCTTCAACATCGACGGCGTCTCGTGGGCGTACGAGGCCGAGTTCGACGAGGCGGCGCGGCGCGTCACGCTCGGCCGCGTCCTCTGCGGCGAGGGAGAGCTGGCCGGCGGCGTGCTGCACGGGCTCTTCCACGAGCGCGCGTCCGGCCGCTACGCGCTCTCGTTCTGCACCGCCACGGAGCCCACGCAGCTCTACGTTCTCGGGCGCGAGGACGCACCGCCCGCGCGCCAGACACGGGAGCGCCCGCTCGGACTCGATCCCGACCTGCTCGCGCCGGGCGAGGACGCCTCCTTCGTCTCCCACGACGGCGTGCGCGTCTCCGCGCGGCTCTATCTCCCGTCGCCGGCGCTCGGCTACGACGGCCCGCGACCGCTCGTCTACTACGTCCACGGGGGCCCGCAGTCGCAGGAGCGGCCGAACTTCGCCTGGTTCTCGATGCCGCTGATCCAGGTCCTGACGCTCGAGGGGTTCGCGGTGTTCGTTCCCAACGCGCGCGGCTCGACGGGCTACGGCCAGGACTACATGAAGCAGGTCGACCGCGACTGGGGCGGCCAGGATCGGCTCGACCACGTGCACGCGATGACCGAGGTGCTGCCGAACGACGACCGCGTCGACACCGCCCGCGCCGGCGTGGTCGGGCGCTCGTACGGCGGCTACATGACGCTCATGCTCGCCGGCCGGCACCCCGAGCTCTGGTCGGCCGCGGTCGACATGTTCGGCCCGTACGACCTCGCCAGCTTCATGGACCGGATCCCGGCGACCTGGAAGCCGTACTTCGAGCTGGCCGTCGGGCACCCCGAGCGCGACCGCGACCTCCTGGTCGAGCGCTCGCCGCGGACGTACGTCGGCGAGATCGCCTGCCCGCTGCTCGTCATCCAGGGCGCGAACGACCCGCGCGTCGTCGAGCAGGAGTCGAGCGACCTGGTCGACGAGCTGCGCGGGATGGGCAAGGCGGTCGACTATCTGGTCTTCGAGGACGAGGGCCACGACGTGCTGAAGCTGCCGAACCGCGTCCGCTGCTACGACGCGATCGTCGGCTTCTTCCGCGAGCACCTGCGCCCGTAAGGGCGCGCGTGCTCGTGGCTGCGAGCCGCGAGCGTCGCCTCCAGCGGAGGACTGGCGCGCTCCTGGAGCGCGCGCGCGTCTCGTGGGCAAAGGAGTCGCACCGGGCGGCTCCCGCAGCGGAAGGAGCAGCACATGCACCCGCGTCCCACCACCGGCATCCGCGTCCTCCTCGCCGTCGCCGCCGCCCTGCTCGCCCTCTCGACGGCGTCCACGGCCGCCGCGCGGGCACGGATCCCCGACCAGCCGAAGCAGAAGCCGACGGCGGTCAAGCGGACCGGCTCGGCGACCACGGCGCGCCTTCACGGCACGCGCGAGATCGTCTCGCTCGGCCACGACAGCTACTCCGGCCTCGAGATCTTCGTGGTCAAGGTCGACGGCCGGGTCGTCGGCATCCCGTTCGGGTAGGCCGATGCGCGGAGCCGGCCTGCGAGGAGGCCCGCGACGAGCGGGCCTCACTCGCGACTGGAGCGTTTCTGGAGCGCCCGCTCCTACGGTGATCCCATGTCCAGCCCCGAGCTCGAGACGTCCGCGCCCCTGGGCAGTGCCGCCCCGGCGTCGTATCGTCAGGGGGACTTGCAGGTTCGGGTTCTGGGACCGCTCGAGGTCCTCGCCAACGGTGCCGACGTCCGCCTGGGGGGCCGGAAGCAGCGGACCGTGCTCGCGCTCCTGGCGGCCGACGTCGGCAAGCCGGTCGCCGTCGACGCCCTGATCGACGGCGTCTGGGCCGGCGAGCCGACGCCCGGCGCGCGCTCGACGCTCCAGACCTACGTGTCCAACCTGCGGGCGGCGATCGGCGACGTGATCGTTCGCGAGGACGGCGGCTACCGCCTCGCCGCCGAGCCGGAGGTGGTCGACGCGGTCGAGTTCGAGCGCGAGGTCGAGCGCGCCGCGGAGCTGGTCGAGAGCGAGCCCGCCGAGGCGTCCCAGCGCTTGCGCGCCGCCCTCGCCCTCTGGCGCGGCCACCCGTACGCCGACGTGGCGGGCCCGTTCGCGCTCGACGTCGAGGCGCGGCGGCTGGAGGAGGTGCGGCTGCGCGCGGTCGAGGCGAGGATCGAGGCGGAGCTCGTGCTCGGGCACCACGCCGACCTCCTCGCCGAGCTCGAGGTGCTGTGCGAGGAGTTCCCGCTGCACGAGCGCTTCCGGGTGCAGCACATGCTCGCCCTCTACCGCGCCGGCCGCCAGGCGGAGGCGCTGCGCGCCTTCCAGAAGACCCGGACCTACCTGGCGGAGGAGCTGGGCCTGGATCCGTCGCCGGAGCTGCAGGAGCTGCAGCGGCGGATCCTCAACCAGGACGCGGGGCTGCTGCTCGAGGCGGAGCCGCATGTGCAGACGCTCGCGTTCCTGCTGACCGACGTCGAGGACTCGACCGTCCTCTGGGAGCTGCACACGAAGGCGATGCGCGCGGCGGTCGCCGAGCACGACCGCGTCGTCTTGGCGGCGATCGAGCGCGCCGGCGGGCGGGTCGTGAAGCGGGTCGGCGACGGGCTCGACACCGCCTTCGCTGACGTCGGCGGCGCCGTCGCCGCCGCCGAGGAGATCCAGCGCGGGCTCGCCGCCGTGCACTGGGGCGAGACGGGACCCCTGCGTGTCCGGATGGCCGTCGACGTCGGCGAGGTCGAGGCGCGCGCGGGGGACTACTTCGGGCCCGTGCTGAACCGCGCCGGCCGGCTGCTCGCCGCGGCGCACGGCGGCCAGGTGCTTCTCTCGGGGGACGCGCACGCCGCCCTCGCCGCGGGCGAGGCGGGCTGGCAGGCGAAGGCGCTCGGCGAGTTCCGCTTCAAGGGGATCGGCACCCCGCAGACGGTGTTCCAGCTCGTCCTCGACGGGCTGGCCGCCGATTTCCCGCCGCTCCGGATCGACCGCCTGCCGCCTCCCGTCGCGGCGGCCGCGTTCGGCCGCGCCGTGCGCGGGTACGAGCTGCGTGAGCAGGTCGGCACGGGCGACTTCGGCGTCGTCTACCGCGCCTATCAGCCGTCGGTCGGGCGCGAGGTCGCGATCAAGGTGATCCGGCCCGAGCTGGTCAACCAGGCGGCGTTCGTGCGCGGGTTCGAGTCGGAGGCGCGCCTCGTCGCCCAGCTCGAGCACCCGCACGTCGTCTCGCTCTACGACTACTGGCGCGACCCCGAGGGCGCCTACCTCGTCATGCGCTGGCTGCGGGGCGGCTCGCTGCGCCAAGCGCTCGAGCGCGGCCCGTGGAACCTGGAGCCGGCCGCGCGCCTGCTCGCGCAGGTCGGCGGCGCACTCGCCTACGCCCACCGCCAGGGCGTCGTCCATCGCGACCTCAAGCCGGCGAACGTGCTCCTCGACGAAGAGGGACACGCCTACCTGTCCGACTTCGGCATCGCCGCCCGCCTGGCCGACCCCGAGAACCCGCGCCGTCCGGTGACCTCGTCCCCCGCCTACGTGCCGCCCGAGGAGCTCGCCGGCGAGGCGCACACGCCCCGCTCGGACTTGTACGGGCTCGGCCTGCTGACGTTCGAGCTGCTGACCGGCCGGCGGCCCCCGATGGACGGCCCGCTGCCCCTGCCGAGCGAGCTCCGGTCCGAGCTGCCGCCCGCGCTCGACCGGGTGATCGCGCGGGCGACGGCGCCCCGGCCCGACGACCGCTACGCCTCGGTGGAGGAGTTCCTCGCCGCCTTCGCGGCGGCCGCGGGCGCCGGCGCGCGCGCCGCGGAGGAGGCGTTCACGCCGGCCGAGAACCCCTATAAGGGCCTGCGCGCGTTCGGCGAGGCCGACGCCGACGACTTCTACGGCCGCGACTCGCTCGTGCGCGAGCTCGTGGCCGCGGTCGGCGCGCATCGCCTGGTCGCCGTCGTCGGCCCGTCCGGGATCGGCAAGTCGTCCGTCGTGCGGGCGGGCCTCGTGCCGGCGCTGCGCGGCGGCGCGCTGCCGGGCTCGCAGCGCTGGGTCGCCGCCGACCTGTTCCCGGGCGCGTACCCGTTCGAGGAGCTGGCCGCGGCGCTCCTGCGCGTCGCCGTCGAGCGGCCGGACGAGCTCGTGGAGGAGCTCGCGCGCGACGAGCTGGGTCTGCGCCGGATGGCGAAGCGGATCCTTCCTGCGGGCACGGAGGTGCTACTGGTCGTCGACCAGTTCGAGGAGCTGTTCACGCTGACCGCGGACGAGGAGACGCGGCGCCGGTTCCTGGACGCGCTGAGCGTGGTCGCGTCCGATCCACGCTCGCCGGTTCGCCTCGTCGTCACGCTGCGCGCCGACTTCCTCGACCATCCGCTGCGCTACCCGGAGTTCGGCGAGCTGCTGCGCGGCGGCATGGTCGCGGTCGCCGCCCCGTCGGACGACGAGCTCACCGAGGCGATCGAGCGACCGGCCGCGCGCGTCGGCGCCCGCTTCGAGCCCGGCCTCGTGTCGGCGATCATCGAGGACGTCCACGATCAGCCGGGCGCGCTGCCGCTCCTCCAGTACGCGCTGACGGAGCTGTTCGCGGCGCGGACGAGCGACGTCCTTACGCTCGAGGGGTACCAGGCGACGGGCGGCGTCGTCGGCGCGCTCGGTCGGCGCGCCGAGGAGCTGTACGAGCGCCTCGACGAGCCCGCGAAGGCGGCCGCCCGCCAGGTCTTCCTCCGGCTCGTCAGCGTCGACCCGGCCGCGCAGGACACGCGCCGCCGCGTACGGCGGCGCGAGCTCCGGCGACTCGAGCTCGACCCCGACGCGCTGGAGGAGATCCTCGCGCGCTACGGCGAGCACCGCCTCCTCTCGTTCGACCGCGAGCCGTTGACCCGGAGCCCGACCGTCGAGGTGGCGCACGAGGCGCTGTTGACGCAGTGGGAGCGCCTGCGCGGCTGGATCGACGAGCGGCGGGAGGACCTGCTCCTGCACCGGCGACTGGTCGAGGCGGCCGAGGAGTGGGAAGACGCCGGGCGCGCGCCGGACTACCTGCCCCGCGAGGGCCGCCTGGCGCAGTTCGAGAGCTGGGCGGCTGCGACCGACCTGGCGCTGACGACGGGCGAGCGCGAGTTCGTTGCCGAGGCACGCGCGGCGGCCGACGAGGCGGCCCGGCAGCGGGCCCGCCGGCGGCGCGCGATCCTGGGCGGCTTCGCCGCGCTCGCCGTCGCCGCCTCGCTCGCGGCCATGTTCGCCCTCGTCCAGCGCGGCGAGGCGCGCGACGAGGCGCGGCTGTCGAAGGCGCGCTCGCTCGCGTCCGCCGCGCAGGCGAACCTCGGGGTCGACCCCGAGCGCAGCATCCTGCTGGCGACCGCGGCGGTGGAGACGACCCGCCGGCACGACGGCACGGTGCTGCGCGAGGCCGAGGAGGCGCTGCACGAGGCGCTCGCCGAGTCGCGGCTCGTGGCCCGGTTCGCGGGCGCAGGCCCCGACGTCGCGTTCTCGCCGGACGGTCGCCGGCTCGCCGGCGGCGACGGAGCCCGCGACACCGCGTCCATCCGCGACGTGGCTACTGGGCGGAAGCTCCGCACGCTCAGCGGGCACTCCGGCCCCGTGCGCGTCGTCGACTACAGCCCCGACGGCCGGCTGATCGCGACGGCGAGCGACGACGGCACCGCGCGGATCTGGGAGGCGCGCACCGGGGCGGTCACGCGGACGCTCCGTGCGGGGAGCGGCGCGGTCTTCTCGGCGCAGTTCAGCCCGGACGGGCGCCGGCTCGTGACGGTCGGCGAGGACCGCGCCGCGCGGATCTGGGACGTCGCGAGCGGCCGGCAGCTGCGCGCGTTCCAGGACCTCCATGCGCGCCGTACCGGCGGCAAGACGGTCAAGACGGAGCTAGCCGCCTTCGGCGCGAAGGGCACGGTCGTGGTCGGCAACGCGTACACGCAACCGCCCGACCAGGATCCCGTCGTGGCGCGCGTCGTCGATCCGGCGTCCGGGAAGGTCGTCGCGGCGATCGAGGAGTCCGGCGGATGGTCGGCGCACGACGTCGACGTCAGCCCGGACGGGACACTTCTCGCGGCCGCTCTCCAGGAGGGACTCGCGCTGTGGCGCCTCCCAGCCGGGGAGCTCGTGACGATGGTCGAGATCGACGGCGGGGAGACGTTCGAGGTCGAGTTCAGCCGTGACGGAAGGCGCCTGGCGACCGGGTCGATCGGCGCGGCCAAGGTGTGGGAGCTGACCGACACCGGCGTCAAGGACGCGTTGACGCTGGTCGGTGCGGGCGACGCCCTGTCAGCGGTCGCCTTCAGCCCCGACGGGCGACGACTTCTGACGAGCGACGGTTCCGCGGCACAGCTGTGGGACGTCTCGCCGGCCGGCCTCGGCGAGGTCTTCGGTCTCGCCGGACCGGAGACGATCTGGCACGGCGGCGTCGACTTCACGCCGGACGGGAAGCGAATCGTGGCGAGCTCCGGGCCGGAGGGGACGGTCCGCGTGTTCAGCGCACGCACCGGCGAGGTCCTGCACGAGATCGACGACCACGCGCGCTCGTCCGCGCCGGTGCACGCGGTGATCATGGTCGACGTCAGCCCGGACGGGTCCCGCATCGCCACCGCGAGCAACGACGGGACCGCCCGCATCTTCGACGCATCGACCGGCAGGCAGCTCGTCGTCTTCCGCGAGCACGGCTGCTCGCCCGCGCCGCCGCCGCCCGGCCGGCCCCCGGAATGCTGGGTTCTCGGGGTCGCGTTCAGCCCCGACGGCTCACGGGTCGCCTCCACCGGAAGCGATACGACCGTTCGCATCTTCTCTGCCGAAGACGGCCGCCAGCTTCGCGTGCTCAGGGGCCACGAACGGCTGACGTATCCAGTCGCGTGGACGCGCAACGGGAACCGGCTCCTCTCGCTGAGCCAGGACGGAGCGCGCATCTGGGATCCGCGGAGCGGACGCCTGCTCACGACGATCCGCCACGGGCCCGGCCCGCCCGGTTTCGCGGCGGCCTGGAGTCCCGACGGCACGCGCGTGATAACGGAGGGCGGCCCGACCATCTGGGACGCCGCGACGGGACGTCGGCTCCGCACGCTGGCCGCCGGTGCCGCGCCCACGGCCTTCGCGTCCAGCAGGGATGGCTCGCGACTGGCGATGTTCGCCGGCGGCCGTATCTCCCTCTGGGACTGGAGCACCCTCGAAGAGGTCCTGCGGCTGCCCATGCCGTTCGCCACGCGGCTCGCGTTCAGCTCCGACGGCAGGATGCTCGCCGCCGTCTCGCCGACGCTTCCGGGTCCCTCGGCCCTGCGCGTGTTCGCGCTCGACCACGACCTGCTGCTCGAGGTCGCCCGCGAGCGCGTCACGCGCTCGCTCACCGAGGAGGAGTGCCGGCAGTACCTCCAGGGGCCATGCCCGGAGGAGTAGCTACTCGCCGCGCGCCATCCGCTCGAACGTCTCGCTCGCGTGTTCGGCGGTCGGCGCCTCGAGCAGCGTGCTCGTGAACCAGCTCCCGTCGCCGTCCGGCCCCTTGTCGGCGAAGTCGGCGGCCGCCGCGTCGACGTCGTACTCGGTGCGCCGGTGCTCGACGTCGGGGCCAAGCAGCGCCCAGTAGGCGCCCGGCCCGCCCTCGTAGGGAAGGCCGACGCTGCCGGCGTTCACGACGCGGACGCCCGCCACCTCGCGGTCGACCTGGACGTGTGTGTGCCCGCAGACGACGATGCGCTGCTCGACGCCGGCGAGGAGCTCGCGCATCCGCTCTTCGGGCGTCAGCCGCGTGAAGATCACCTCGTCGTCGCGCGGCGTGGCATGGCAGAAGAGCACCTCGCCGAGCCCGTCGACCTCGACGACCGTCGTGAGCGGCAACGCCGCCAGGAAGTCGAGCTGGCCGCCGCTGAGCTGCTGCGCGACCCAGTGGGTGGCCGCGCCGATCTCGTCGTCGCGGGAGGGCGCGTCGCGCGACTCGACGGTTTCCCGGTCGGCGTTCCCGCGGACGAACCGCGCGCGGTCGCCGAGCGCGAGCAGGCGCTCGAGCGTCTCCCGCGGCTGCGGCCCTGCGACGCAGTCGCCGCCGACGACGATCAGCTCGGCCGCCCGAACGTCCGGCTCCGCGAGCACGGCCTCGATCGCGGGGAGGTTGCCGTGGACGTCGTAGAGCGCAGCGACCAGCATGGGGCAGACCAGTTTCCCCCATGGACCCCCTTCTTTGCCTTCGGTCTCGGACGGGGAGGGCCTGCGGCGGGGAACCCGCCTCCGGCATCCGGACTCATCGCCGGCGATCGAGCTGACGCAGGGTCGCCGGGCCGCGGCAGTGCGGGCGGCGGTGGGCTTCGCCGATCGCCGGCCGCATCAGTCCGGCCGGCCCCGTACTGCCGGCGTTCCGCCTCGCAGTACGCGCCGTCCTTCGGCGTCGGTGGCGAGCGGCTCCCTTCAGCTGCGATCGGCCGGCCCGAGTGCTGAGCGAGGAACGACCCCCCATTCCGGCCGCGGGCGAGGCGCGCAAGCCGGGTTGTCGTCGCGCCGCGTGCACCGAGGGGACTCGTAGGGGGAGCCTCACCTCAGGTTCCCTCGACGCCGGGAGGATCGTCCGGGTTGGTGCGTAACGTGTCGCCGTGAAGGTCCTCGGCATCGACCCGGGCACGGCTGCTTGCGGATTCGGCATCGTCCACCAGCAAGACGGGCGCCTCAGGGCGCTCGAGCACGGCTGGTGGCGCACCCCCGCGGGCGAGCGCCGGGAGTTGCGCCTGCTGACGCTCTTCGAGAGCGTCACGGAGCTCATCGACCGGCACGCACCCGATGCCGTCGTGCTCGAGGAGTCGTACGTCGGCGCCGACGCCCGCACCGCGCTCTCCGTCGGACAGGCGCGCGGCGCCGTGCTCGTCGCGTGCGCCCGCGCGCGCGTGGCGTGCGCCGAGTACGCGCCCGCGCGCGTGAAGCAGGCCGTCTGCGGCTACGGGCGCGCCGACAAGGCGCAGGTCCAGCGGATGGTGAAGGCGATCCTGGCCCTCGATCGAGCGCCGACCCCGCACCATGCCGCCGACGCCCTCGCGGTCGCGATCTGCCACGCGCTTGCGCCACGCCTGCTGGAGGTGGCGGGCCGGTGATCTCGCGCCTGCGCGGGAAGCCGGTCGCCCGCACGCCCGAGGGCCTCGTCCTCGACGTCAACGGCGTCGGGTACCTCGTCCAGGCGACGCCGAGCGCACTGCGCAAAGCGGAGGGCAGAGGAGAGTTCACCATCGAGACCTACCTGCACGTCCGCGAGGACGCCCTCCAGCTCTACGGCTTCGCCGACGCGGCCGAGCGCGAGCTGTTCGTCCACCTGCTCTCGGTGAACGGTGTCGGCCCGAAGGTCGCGCTGGCGATCCTCGCCGGCTCTCCGGCGGCCGAGCTCCGCCGTGCGATCGCGCGCGAGGACGCCGCCCGCTTCCAGGCGATCCCCGGGATCGGCAGGAAGACCGCCGAGCGGATCGTGCTCGAGCTGAAGGAGAAGCTCGGCGGCGACGCGACGGCCGCCCCCGCGCGCGAGCCTGGGGAGGGACACACCGTCGCCCGCGAGGCGCTGCTCGAGCTCGGCTACTCGGTGGCCGAGGCCGAGCAGGCGCTCGCGGCCGTCGACCCCGATCTGCCGGCCGAGGAGCGCGTGCGGCTGGCGCTCAAGAGGGCGGCCTGATGGAGACGCAGTTCCTCGCCCCGGTCCTCGCGCCCGAGGAAGAGGAGCTCGACCTGTCGCTGCGCCCGCGGCGCCTCGACGACTTCGTCGGCCAGGCACGGGTGAAGGAGCAGCTCGGGATCGCCCTCGACGCCGCGCGGGCGCGTGGCGAGGCGCTCGACCACGTTCTCCTGGTCGGCCCGCCCGGCCTCGGGAAGACGAGCCTCGCCTACATCGTCCGCGAGGAGCTCGGCGTCGGCATCCGCACGATCGCCGGCCCGGGCCTCGAGCGCAAGGGCGACATGGCCGCGATCCTCACGGGCCTGGAGGAGCGCGACGTGCTCTTCGTCGACGAGATCCACCGCCTCAACCGGGCGATCGAGGAGATCCTCTACCCGGCGCTCGAGGACTTCCGGCTCGACATCGTCGTCGGCCAGGGGCCGGCGGCGAGGACGCTGACGCTCGACGTGCCTCCGTTCACGCTGGTGGGCGCCACGACGCGGACGGGGCTGCTGACGACACCGCTTCGCGAC
>JACVRR010000053.1 GCA_014534345.1 Thermoleophilia bacterium
GAGC
The DNA here is from genome assembly GCA_014534345.1 of Thermoleophilia bacterium. Classification (GTDB taxonomy): domain Bacteria; phylum Actinomycetota; class Thermoleophilia; order Gaiellales; family Gaiellaceae; genus JACVRR01. The sequence goes on from JACVRR010000053.1 coordinate 5, forward strand.
TGCGTCGCGCCGTCGCCGGCGAGCTCCCGCAGCGCCTGCTCGGCGCGCGCCTCGGCGTCGTCGGCGACGACGTACAGCTCCGTCCGGTTGCAGGTGGAGAGGCAGACGGCCTCCGCGCCGTTCTCCGCCAGCCGCCGCGCGAGCGCCGACGCGCCGACGCGGTCCAGCGCCACCCGCTCGCGCACCTCGACAGGCGCGCGGTGGTGCGACGTGCCGACCAGCGAGAGCGTCATGCGAAATGCACCACCGGGAAGAGCGCGACCACGACGAGGAACGCGAGCAGCGCGAGCCGCGCCGCGCGCCGCCCGTGCCCTGCTCACGGCGTTCGTCCTCGTCCTGCTGGCCCTTGCGCTGGCGCACTTCGGATGAGCCGGCTCGCGCTCGTCGGGACGTCCCACCGCCTCGCGCCGGTCGAGGTGCGCGAGCGGGTCGCCTTCGACGGCCGGGCGGCGAGCCGCGTGGCCGTCGAGCTGGCCGCCACGGGTGCGGAGGCCGTTTGCCTGTCGACGTGCAACCGCACCGAGCTCTACGTCGGCCACGAGGACGGCGACACCGCCGAGGCGCTCGCCGCGGCCGTTCTCGGCGCCGTCCCCACGGTCTACCGCCTCCGCGACGAGGCGGCCGCGCTCCACCTCTTCCGCGTCGCCGCCGGGCTCGACTCGCTCGTTCCGGGCGAGGGCGAGATCCTCGGTCAGGTGCGCGCCGCGTACGAGGGCGGGGCGTCGGGGCCGCTGCTCGACCGGCTCTTCCGCCAGGCGCTCCACGCCGGTCGCAAGGCGCGCTCGCAGACCCGCATCGCCGAGTCGCCCGCGTCGATCTCCGCCGCCGCCGCCGCGCTCGCCCAGCAGGTATTCGGCGAGCTGGCCGGGCGGCAGGTCGTGCTCGTCGGCGCGGGCAAGGTGAGCGAGCTCGCCGCCCGCAATCTCCTCTCGCGCGGGGCCGAGATCGCGGTCGTCGCCAACCGGACGCTCGACCGGGCGGGCGAGCTCGCGACCCGGCTGGGTGCCCGCCCGCTGGGGCTGGAGGGCGTCCGCGAGGAGCTCGAACGAGCCGACGTCGTCGTCGCCTCGACGAGCGCCCCGGGGTTCGTAGTCCGTGCCGAGGACGTGGCGGCCGCGCTCGCCGCCCGGCGCGGGCGGCCGCTGTTCCTGATCGACCTCGCCGTCCCGCGTGACTTGGATCCCGCGATCAACGAGCTCGACGGCTGCTTCCTGTACGACGTCGACGACCTCGAGGTGGTCGTGGCCGACAGCCTGACGGTACGGCGGCAGGAGGCGGAGCGCGCGGAGGCGATCGTCGCGGAGGAGGCGCGCCGGTTCGGCGCCTGGCAGGCATCGCTCGGGGTCGTCCCCGCGATCACGTCCCTGCGCGCCCGCGCGGAGGCGATCCGGGCCGCGGAGCTGGCGAAGGCGGAACCGCGGCTGGAGCGGCTGTCCGCCGGCGAGCGGCGCGCGGTCGAGGCGCTGACGGCTCAGATCGTGAACAAGCTGCTGCACCTGCCCACCGTCCGCATGAAGGAGGCGGCCGTGACGGCCGACGGGGTGGTCTATGCTGACGCCGTGCGGCACCTGTTCGGGCTTACCGAGGAGGACCGCTGACGCCCACGCGCCGGCTGGTCGGCAGGCCGCTCCCCGTCCAGGCTCCGACCGCGTTCGTCCGTGTCCGGCCGCGGGGCGCGCCGCGCTGCGGCCGCACCAGGCCCGGCGAGCGTCGTTGCCGTGCTGCTTCGCGTCGGCTCTCGCGGTAGCCGGCTGGCGCTGACCCAGGCCGAGCTCGCGCTCGAGCGGTTGCGGCGGCCGGGCCTGGAGCTCGCCCTCGTGCCGATGACCACGGCGGGTGACCGCGACCGCACGCGCCCGTTCGGCCAGATCGGCCAGCGCGGCGTCTTCGTCAAGGAGCTGGAGGAGGCGCTCCTCGAGGGTCGGATCGACGTGGCGGTCCACTCGGCGAAGGACATGACCTCAGGCGACACCGAGGGGTTGGCCGTGGGTGCGTACCTGGCCCGCGAAGACCCGCGCGACGCGCTCTGCGGCGCGGCGCGCGTGCGGCCCGGCATGCGGATCGGGACCGCCTCCGCCCGGCGGCGTGCACAGCTGCTCGCGCTGGAGCCCGGGCTGACGATCGAGCCGCTGCGCGGCAACGTCGACACGCGGCTGCGCAAGCGCGGTGAGCGGGGCCTGGACGCCGTCGTACTCGCGGCGTGCGGGCTCGAGCGGCTCGGGCTCGGGGGGGAGATCGACCACCGCTTCGATCCGGACGAGCTGCTGCCGGAGGCGGGCCAGGGGGCGCTCGCGCTCCAGATCCGCGCCGGCGAGGAGGAGCTCGTCGCGGCCGCGGACGACGCCGACACCCGCCGCCGGGTCGACGCGGAGCGTCGCTGTGTCGCGCTCGTCGGCGGCGGCTGCCTGGCGCCGATCGCGGCGTACCACGACGGCGAGCGCCTGACCGGGCTCGTCGCGGACGAGAACGGGGCGTGGGTCGAGCGCCGGACCGGAAGCAAGGCCGAGGACGTCGCGCGGGCGCTCGCGCCGTTCGTCGACCGGCCGGCGTGACGCTCTCGGCACGGATTCGGCTCGTGCTCGTGCGCCGCCGCCCGCTATCGTCGAAGACCCCGTGGATGGGTGGGGGCTAGGGACGGGTCCCGAGCGCGGGAGGCGTCCGGATGGCGCGTATCTGGGTGACGCGTCCGCACGAGCGGGCGAGGGAGCTCGTCGAACGCCTGCAGGGTCTGGGCCACGAGGTCGTCGTCGAGCCCCTGATCGCCGTCGAGCCGACGGGGCCCGACGCCGTCGAGGTCGACCGCTACGACTGGGTGGTGGTGACCAGCCGGACGGGGGCGCGCGAGCTTGCCCGGCGGCGGCGGGGAGTCCCGAGGCGGCTGGCCGCCATCGGCCCGGGGACGGCCGCGGAGCTGCGGGCGCACGGGCTCGAGCCCGACCTCGTCCCCCGCACCTCCACGCAGGAGGGGCTGCTCGTCGAGCTGCCGCACCCCGCGGGTCGCGTGCTCTTCGCCGGCGCGGAGCGCGCCCGCCGCCTGCTGGTGGAACGGCTCGGCGCCGACTTCGTTCCGCTCTACCGGACGCGCGAGTTGCGGCCGGCGGGTGCGCTCACCGCCGACTTGGCCGTCCTCGCCTCGCCCTCGGCAGCCCGTGCGTACGCCGCGCTCGGGGGGCGCGCGCCAGCGGTCGTGATCGGGCCCGAGACGGCGCGCGCCGCGCGCGCGGGGCACATCCAGATCGTCGCAGAGGCGCAGACGCACGACCTCGACGGGCTCGTGCGCGCCGTTATCCTCGCCCTCCGCTGACCGTGCTGCACCGCTTCGTCACCTTCCTCACCGACTTCGGGCTGCAGGACGACTTCGTCGGCACGTGCCACGGCGTGATCAAGCGGATCGCGCCCGACGTCCAGGTCCTCGACATCACGCACGGCATCCCGCCGCACGCCGTCCTGCAGGGCGCGCTCGTGCTCGCGAACACGGTCCCCTACATGCCGGTCGGCGTCCACCTCGCGGTCGTCGACCCGGGCGTCGGCTCCTCCCGACGCCCCCTCGTCCTCGCCGACGGCGAGGGCCGACTGTTCGTCGGGCCCGACAACGGGCTGCTGCTGCCCGCCGCGGAGCGGAGCGGGATCGTCGAGGCGCGCGAGCTCGCGAACCCGGACTACGCGCTCCCGACGGTGTCGCGGACGTTCCACGGGCGCGACCTGTTCGCTCCCGCCGCGGCGCACCTCGCGCTTGGCGTGCCGGTGGCCGAGATCGGCCCGCCGGTCGCGGTCGACGCGCTCGTGCGGCTCGACCTCCCCGAGCCGCGGGTCGCTCCGGGGCGGGTCGACGCGACCGTCCTGTACGTCGACCGGTTCGGCAACATCCAGCTCAACCTCACGCGAGATGACCTGGAGCGCGTCGCCATCCTGCCCGGGCGGCGCGTCGAGCTCGTGCTCGGACCCGAGCGCTACTACGCGGTGGCGGCGCGCACGTTCGCCGACGCCCGGCCCGGCGACATCATCCTCTACGAGGACTCGTACCGGAACGTCGCCATCGCGATCAACGGCGGGAACGCGGCGACGATGTTCGGCGTCGCCGCGGGCGAGCACGTCCGCATCCATCCCGATCCGGCGTGATCGCGCGGGAGCGCTTCGCCCGGCTCGCGACGACGCTGACGCTGCGCCCGCCCGCCGTGTCGCCGCTGCTGGCGCGGCGGCTCGGGCGGGCCCTCGCCAGCTTCGCCTTGCCGTCCCGGCGGCGGGCGCAGTAGACTCCCCCGCGAAGGGCGTTCGCGACGCGGTAGCACCGGTCCGGACGCCCTTTTCGCCGCCACGCAGGAAGGAAGGTGGCGAGGGCCGGAATCGAACCGGCGACACCACGGTTTTCAGCCGTGTGCTCTACCGACTGAGCTACCTCGCCGCGGCGGCCAGTGTAGCCGTGCCCCACGCGAGTCCGGCGCGCGCTGGCGCGGGCGCCATGACGACTCGCGTGGGTAACCGCCCGTGAGAAGGCCCTCTCGAGCGGCTGTGTCCTCTAGCGTTGGCCGCGTGGCGCAGGCGGTCGCGGTCATCGGCGTCGGGCTCGACCTCGGGCAGGAGCGGCGCGGCGTCGACATGGGGCCCTCGGCGATCCGGTACGCCGGCCTCGAGGCGCGCTTGCGCGGGCTCGGGCGCGACGTCCGCGATCTCGGGAACGTTCCGGCCGCTGTGCCGGAGGCAATCCCCGAGGAGAACGAGCGTGCGCGTTACCTGGCCGAGGTCAAGGCGACGTGCGTCTCGGTCGCCGAGCTCGTCGCCGCCGCCGTGGGCGACGGCGACCTGCCGCTCGTGCTCGGCGGCGACCACTCCGTCGCGCTCGGCACGCTCGGCGGCCTCGCGCGCGCCCACGGCGAGCCGGGCGGTGTCCTGTGGGTGGACGCCCACGCCGACCTCAACACGCCCGAGACGTCGGCGAGCGGGAATGTGCACGGGATGGCGCTCGCGGCGGCGCTTGGGCTCGGCGGCGCCGCGTTCGAGAGCGAGGCGTGGCCGCTTCCCGCCGTCGATCCCAGCCGCGTCGCGCTGGTCGGCATCCGCGCGCTCGATCCCGGTGAGCGCGACGCGCTCCGGCGGATCGGCGCGCGCGTGTTCACCATGAGCCACGTCGACCGGATCGGCGTCGAGCGCGCGGTGCGAGAGGCGCTCGATCACGTCCGCGGGCCCGGGTTCGTGCACGTCTCCCTGGACATGGACGTGATCGACCCCGATGTCGCGCCGGGCGTCGGCACGCCCGTCCGCGGGGGGCTCTCCTACCGCGAGGCGCACCTGGCGATGGAGCTGGTCGCCGAGTCGGCGATCGCGGGCTCGCTCGAAGTGGTCGAGGTGAACCCGGTCCTCGACCGCGAGAACGCGACCGGCTCGCTCGCCGTCGAGCTGGTCGCGAGCGCGCTCGGGGCACGGATCCTGTAGCCACCCCGTAGGCTTCCGTCCCGTCGTGAGGCTGTTCAGGCGAGGCGACCCGACGAAGGAGCAGGTCCGCCGCGAGCTGTGGGAGCTCGGCTGGTGGTACCAGGACTTCGAGGTCCCGCCGGGAGTCTGGACGGGTCTCGGCAGCCCGCTGGCGTACCGGCCGCACGGCCGCTGGGAGCTGATGGACCCGCACCTCCCCGACGACCTCGACGGCGCGTCGGTCCTCGATCTCGGCGGCAACTGCGGGTTCTTCTCGATCCAGATGCTGCTGCGGGGCGCCGGCCGGGCGGTGATCGTCGACCCGTTCGTCGAGTTCGAGCAGCAGGCGCACTACGCCGCGCGCCGGTTCGGCGTGAAGCTCGAGTTCGTCGCCGAGGATGTCCACACCTACTGCCTCACGCACGACGAGCGCTTCGACTACGTGATCTTCCTCGGCCTGCTCTACCACCTGCGCTACCCGAACCTCGTCCTCGACCGGCTCGCGGACATGACGGCGCGGCGGATGTTCGTCCAGTCCCACGTGATCGGCCCGCCGGTGGAGTTCGAGCACGAGCGCGAGGACTACCCACAGCGCACCGAGGACGACCTGCTGCTCGACCCGGCGTTCCCGAAGCTGACCTTCCTGGAACGGATCTACAACAAGGACCCGACCAACTGGTGGTTCCCGAACTACGCCGGCCTGAGCGCGCTCGTCCGTGCGGCGGGGCTCGAGATCGTCGCCCGCCCGCACCCCGAGTTCATCGTCGCCGACCCGGGCGAGCGCCTGGGCTCGGCGCAGTACGAGCGGCTGCTCTTCCCGCGCTATCGGCGCCCGGGGTACCGGACGTTCCCCGGGCGGCTGACGTACGAGCCGGAGGTCTGGGAGCGCCTGCTGGCGAGCCGCAACGACCGGCCCGCAGCGGGCTGAGCGACTCGCTCGGCGATCACCGGGTGCTTCGTCGAGCGGGCAGGAACGGAGCGAACTGGCGCTCCACCGCCCGCGCGACCTGCTCGAGCGGGGTCGTCGTCACGTCGAGGACGCGGAAGCCGTGCGAGAGCGCCGCGGCGCGGAGCTCGCGGGCGACGATCGCATCGCGCGCGAGCCGGTTCCGTTGCGCGCGCTCGGGGTCGGACGTGCGGCGCGGCGTGTCCCAGATGCCGAGCCGGCGGACGAAGACCGCGCGGCGGAATGCCTCGTCGGGGATCAGCCAGACGGCGCGCCGCCGGTCGGCGAGGACGGCGGCCAGCGAGCCCGGATCGACCTGGAAGCCCTCCGCCAGCACCGGCCGCTCGTCGGCGAGGTCGAGGACGTCCTCGAGGATCAGCTCGAACCGCTCGCGGCTGTAGGCGAGCGTCTCGGCGGCAAGGTCCGCGGGCGCCATGTCCACCCACGTCTCGTCGAGGCTCCGTGCCGCCCACCTCGCCATCGCGGGATCCCGGTGCGGGTCGACACGTGCGGCGTGCTCGCGCTCGAGGCGGTCGGGACGGTAGTGGCGAAGGCCGTACGCCGCCGACAGTCGCTCCGCCACCGACGTCTTCCCGGCGCACGTCGCGCCGCCGATCCAGACGATCCGGTCGAGCCTAGCCGTCGTCGGCGCGCTCTTCCCCGGCGCCGCTCGGCCGGTAGTACTCCCGCCCGCGCAGCTCCTCCGGCAGGTAGTCGACCTCGAACCCGGCCGGGTCGTCGTGGGGATAGACGTAGCCCTCGCCCTTGCCGAGCGCCTTGCGGACGAGCGCGTAGCCCGCGCTCTGCAGCATCTTCGGCGGACGCAGGATGCCCCGCTCGCGCACGTCCCGGGTCGCCTCGACGAGCGCGCGGTAGCTGGCGTTCGACTTCGGCGCGCGCGCCAGGTAGATGGCCGCCTGTGCCAGGTTGAGCCGCGCCTCGGGTAGCCCGACGTGCTCGACCGCGTGCGCCGCGGCGACGGCCACGAGCAGCGCGCGCGGGTCGGCGTTGCCGACGTCCTCGGAGGCGAGGACGACCATCCGGCGCGCGATGAAGCGCGGGTCCTCGCCGCCCTCGAGCATCGCGGCCAGGTAGTAGACGGCGGCGTCGGGGTCAGAGCCGCGCATCGACTTGATGAGCGCCGAGGCGAAGTCGTAGTGGGCGTCGCCGGCGCGGTCGTAGATCAGCGGCGGCTTGCGTGCCGCGTCCTCGACGTGCCGCTCTGCGAGCGCCGTGCCCTCCGACCGCGCCGTCTGCCAGCTGAGCTCGACGACGTTCAGCGCGGTCCGCGCGTCGCCGCCCGCGCGCCGGGCGATCAGCGCGATCAGCTCCTCCGGAACCTCGGCCTCCAGGTCGGCCGCGCCCCGGCGGACGACGACCGCGAGCTCCTCCTCCGAGAGCGGCTCGAGCTCGATCACCTGGCAGCGGGAGAGGAGGGCCGAGTTGACCTCGAAGTAGGGGTTCTCGGTGGTCGCGCCGATCAGGGTGACGAGCCCCTCCTCGACCGCGGGCAGGAGCGCGTCCTGCTGCGCTTTGTTGAAGCGGTGGATCTCGTCCAGGAAGAGGATCGTCCGCTGCCCGTTCCCGCCCAGGCGGTCGCGCGCGCGCGTGAGGACCGCGCGCACGTCGGCGACGGTCGCCGAGACGGCGGAGAGCTCCTCGAACGCGGCACCGGTGCGCGCGGCCACGATCCGCGCCAGCGTCGTCTTTCCGCTTCCGGGCGGGCCGTAGACGATCGTCGAGCCGACGCGGTCCTCCTCGATGGCAAGACGCAGCGCGGAGCCGTCGCCGAGGACGTGCCGCTGGCCGACGAACTCCTCGAGCGTTCGCGGCCGCAGGCGCAGCGCGAGCGGCGCGACCTCGCCGGCGCGCTCGCGCGCAGCCTCGGAGAAGAGGTCTCCCACCTGCCGAAGTATGCTCCGCGCCGTGCCGGCCGGGGACGTCGCGCAGGCGTGGCCGTGGGAGCGGATGGCCCGCTCGAATGCACCCTCGCACGACGTCCTGGTCGAGCTCCTGGAGCCCCGGGCCGGCGAGCGCTGGCTGGACGTGGGCACGGGCTCGGGCGCGATGTCGACGCCGACGACCTCCGCGCCGCGGCGCGCCGCCCGGAGGAGCAGGCGATCGAGCGCGCACGCGAGACCGCCGCCGACGAGGGCGTCGACGTTCGGTTCGAGGTCGCCGACGCCGCGGCGCTACGGTTCGGCGACGGCGAGTTCGACGGCGTCGTCTCGGCCTTCGGCGTGATGTTCGGCCCGCACGAGCGGATCGCGCGGCAACTCGCGCGCGTCTGCCGCCCGGGCGGCCGGCTCGGGCTCACACTGATGCCGCCGGGCTCGCGCGCGGCCGAGCTCTGGTCGCTCCTGGGCGCCTTCGGCGCCGAAGTCGTCGAGCACCCGGCTCGGTTCGCCGAGCGCGTGGACGCGCTGCTCGGCGGCGCGTTCGAGCTCGAGATCCGGCGCGTCGAGTCCGCGCTCGAGGAACAGCACTCGCCGGAAGAGTCGTGGGAGATGCTCCGCAGGTCGCTCGGGCCGTTGCGCCGCCTGCTCGAGCGCCTCGACGAGCCGAAAACCGAGGAGCTTCGGCGCGAGTTCGTCGCCGTCGGCCACCGCTTTGCGGACGAACCGCGCTCGTACGTCCTCGTCCTCGGCCGGCGGCGCTGATGGCCGTTGCGTCGCTGCGCGGGGAGGCCGTCGAGCTCCTGCAGGGGCTCATCCGGCTCGATACGGTCAACCCGCCCGGGAACGAGACGCTGGCCGCCGACTACCTGCGGTCCTACCTCGAGGAGGCGGGGCTGCAGGTCGAGCTCTACGCGCGCGTGCCGGAGCGGGCAAACCTCGTCGCCCGCCTGCGCGGATGCGGCACGGGCCCGCGCCTGGCGCTCCTCTCCCATACCGACACCGTCCTGGCCGATCCCGGCGAGTGGCAGCTCGACCCGTGGTCGGGTGAGGTGCGCGGCGACGAGCTGTGGGGACGCGGCGCGCTCGACATGAAAGGCCAGGTGGCCGCGAGCGCCGTCGCGATCGCGTCGCTCGCGCGCGAGGGGTTCCGGCCGAACGGCGACCTGATCTTCGTCGCAGCCGCCGACGAGGAGGTCGGCGCCGGCTTCGGGCTCTCGTGGGTGTGCGACACCCACCCGGAGGCGGTGCGCGCCGAGTACGCGCTCAACGAGGGCGCGGGCGAGCGCGTCGTGCTCGGCGAGCGGGTGTTCTACCCGTGCGCGCTGGCCGAGAAGATGAGCCGGCCGTTTCGCCTGCGGGTCCACGGGCGCAGCGGGCATGCCTCGATGCCGGCGATCGCCGACAACGCGCTCGTCAAGGCCGCTCCCCTGATCCAGCGGCTCGGCGAGTACCGCCCGCGGCGCCGCTACGTCGCGGAGACCGAGGCCTTCACCCGCGCCGTCCTCGGCGAGCTGCCGCCCGTCGACGAGGTGCTGGAGCGGCTGGAGGCGGTCAGCCCGCTCGCGCGCGAGCTGCTCGAGCCGCTGCTCGCGCCGACGTTCTCGCCGACGATGGCCACGGCCTCGCGAAAGCGGAACGTCATCCCGGCGCTCTGCGAGGTGGTCGTCGACTGCCGCATCCTGCCGGGCGAGGACGGCGAGGCGGTCGATCGCCTCGTACACGAGGTGCTCGGGGAGCTCGAGTACGGGCACGAGGTGATCGACGCGCAGGGCGGGACGCGCTCGCCGGGCGACACCCCGCTGTGGGACGCCGTGGCGAGCTTCCTCGCCGAGGTGGATCCCGGCGCCGAGCCGCTGCCGTACGTCGTGCCCGGGTTCACGGACAGCCACTGGCTGCGGGGGCCGTTCGGCACGGTCGCCTACGGGTTCTTCCCGATCAAGACGATGGACGCTGAGCTCCAGGCGCGGCTGATCCACTCCGCCGACGAGCGGATCCACCTCGACGACCTCGAGCTGGGTACCGAGTTCCTCCGCCACGCGGCGCGGGCGATCGGCGCGCTGGACGCCTGACCTCCGCGGCTACCCTGCATCCGTGGAGAAGGTCCGGCTCGGGGGCATGGCGCTGACCAACGGCGTGCTCGTGCACGGGCCGACCGCCTGGGCGTGCGCCGTGCGCACGTCCGACGGCGAGCTGCGCGTGAGCTCGGCGCGCAAGTCGTTCCGGGCGTCCGAGGTGCGCAACCCGCTCCTGCGCGGCCCGGCGCGCGTCCTGGAGGCGCTTGCGCTGCTCCCGGAGATCCGGCGCGCCGTCCCGCACGCGCGCCTGCCGTTCGAGCGGCCGGCGGTGCTGGCCGCGATGCTCGCGAGCGCGGCCGGCGTCCGTCTCGTCCGCGGCTCCGACCTTCGGCCCGCAGCGCAGGAGCTGGCGAGCGGGCTGCTCGCGCTCGCGCCGGCCCTGCTCGCCCTGCGCGGCTCGCAGCTCGCCGCCTACCACGGCGCCGAGCACGTCTCGATCGGCTCGTACGAGCACGGCGGGCGCGCGGACAAGGAGCACGAGCGCTGCGGGACGCACCTGGTCGGGCCGCTGCTCGCGACGAGCGCGCTCGGCAACATCGCCGCCTCCCGCGCCCCCGAGCACCTCCGCGCACCCGCGCGCGCGGCGGCCGCCGTGGGTGCGCTGGCGGCGTCGACCGAGCTGTTCGGCTGGATGGTGCGCAATCGCGACCGCGCGCTCGCGAGGGTACTCGCGCGGCCGGGCCACGAGCTGCAGGCCCGCTTCGCCACCGCCGAGCCGACGCCCGAGCAGGTCGAGGTCGCCGAGGCGGCTCTCCGAGCGTGTCTCGAGCTCGAGACCTCGCCCGATCCGGGCGACGTGCCGCCGCCTGCCTGAACCGCGACACCGCTCGGCGAGCCCGCGCGGCGGACGCCGTGCCTGTGGACGAGTCGGCGCGGACTCGGCGCACACGCGGCACGGACATGCGTCGGGTCGGCGGGTACGCTCGCAGTGGGTGGCGGGTGGACGAGCCGGGCTCCCCACCCTAGGGCGGGGAGTGCGTCCTTGCGGCCACGGCGTCGCGCGCACGGCCGTCCGCCGTGTCGGCGAGGCGCTGAGACAATCCGGCGCGTGACCGACCCCGCACTCCCGGCTGCGCCGGCGCTGCTGACCGACCTCTACCAGCTGACGATGGGGCAGAGCTACGTCGACGAGGGGATCGACGAGCGGCCGGCGACGTTCAGCCTCTTCTTCCGCACCCTGCCGCCCGGGTGGGGCTACGCGCTCGCCGCCGGGCTCGACAGCGCACTGCGCTACCTGGAGCAGGTCATCTTCTGCGAGGACGACCTCGCCTACCTCGAGTCGACGGGGCTGTTCCGGGCGGCGTTCCTCGCTCGGCTCCGCGAGCTGCGCTTCCGCGGCTCTGTCCGGGCGACGCCGGAGGGAACCGTCGTCTTTCCCCACGAGCCCGTGCTGGAGCTGAGCGCGCCGCTGCTCGAGGCGCAGCTGGTCGAGACGATGGTGCTCAATCTCGTCCACCTCGAGACGCTGGTCGCGAGCAAGGCCGCCCGCTGCGTCGACGCCGCCGGCGACCGCCAGCTCGTCGACTTCTCGCTGCGCCGCACGCACGGCGGCGAGGCGGGCCTGAAGGTCGCGCGCGCCAGCTACCTGGCCGGGTTCGACGCCACCAGCAACGTGCTCGCCGGCCGGCTGTACGGCATACCGATCGCAGGGACGATGGCGCACTCGTACGTCGAGAGCTTTCCCGACGAGCTGGAGGCGTTTCGCGCCTACGCGCGCGCGTTCCCCGACCGCTCGATCCTGCTCGTGGACACGTACGACGTCGAGCGTGGCACGGCGCGGGCGATCGAGGTCGCGCGCGAGCTGGCGGCCTCTGGCCACCGGCTGCGCGGCGTCCGCATCGACTCGGGCGAGCTCGCCGACCTGAGCCGGCGCGCGCGGCGGCTGCTCGACGCGGCGGGCTTCGACGACGCGATCGTCTTCGTGAGCGGCGGGCTCGACGAGCGCGACATCGCGCGGCTGCTCGCCGCCGGCGCCCCGATCGGCGGCTTCGGCGTCGGCTCGAAGATGGGCACGGCGGCCGACTCGCCGTTCCTCGACATGGCGTACAAGCTGGTCGAGCTCGACGGCCGGCCCACGCTGAAGCTGTCCCCGGGGAAGGCGACGCTGCCCGGCCGCAAGCAGGTCCACCGGCGCGACGGCCACGACGTGCTCGCGCTCGCGGGGGGCGACGGGTTGCTCGTACGGGTCATGGCCGGCGGGCGGCGCCTGAACGTCGAGCACCTGGCGGTTGCGCGTGAGCGGGCACGCGCGCAGCGGGAAGCGCTGTCCCCGGCGCAGCGAACGCTCGACGCGCCGGCCTACGAGGTGCGAATCGACCCCGCGCTCGAGCGCTTGCGGGCGGAGCTCACCGCTGGGAGCACGGTGTCGTGAGCCGCACAGCCGACTGCTTCGCCTGTCGCACGGAGTTTGCGACGCCCGTCCTCCATGAGAGCACGCGCTGGCGCACGGTCGTCAACCGCAACCAGGACCTGCTCGGGAAGACGTTCATCGTTCTCCGGCGCCACGAGGAAGAGGTCGCACGGCTGACCGAGGGCGAGTGGAGCGAGCTTCTCGCCGAGGTCCGGTGGGTGACCGACCGGGTGCGCGCCGCGTTCGAGCCCGATCACTTCAATTACGCGTTCCTGATGAACGTCGACCGACACGTTCACCTGCACGTGATCCCGCGGTACGTCGAGAGCCGCACTGTTGCCGGGGTCGAGTTCGTGGACGCGGACTACCCGTCGGCGTACCGCGTCCCGCCCGCCTCAACCGAGACGGCGCCGCCGTCGGTGATCGCGGCCGTCCACGACGCCATCGCCGGCGGTTCCGCCGGCCGGGGCTAGGCGGCGACCCGCAGCCCGGGCCAGCTCTCGATCGGATCCGTCGAGCGGACGACGTGCATGCCGGCCTCGGCGAAGCGCCGGAAGGCGTCGTCGGCGGCATCGGTGTAGTCGACCACGCCCGGCACGACGACGGGCGAGGTGCAGTCCTCGAGCAGATAGACCTTCTCGGCCAGCGAGCGATCGCGGCGGGCGACTCCCTCGAGCAGATCGTCGATCGTCCAGGCGACGCAGTGGCTCTTGGCCTGGCCCGCGACGATCACCGCGTCGAACTCGAGCAGCTCGTCGAGAAGCGGGCTCTCGTCGGCGGCGAGCGGCTCGCCGTCCGGCCCCTCCGTCACCTCGGGGCCGAGCATCGAGTAGTGCTCGGTGTGCGGGTGCGACCCCTTGACCTCGAAGCGCGGCTGGCTCGTCCGCGCGAGCGCGTGGAAGAAGATCGCCTCCTCCACCGCCGACACGAGGGCGTGGCCGATTCCTCCCAGCAGGGCGTGGTACGGCCAGACCGTGAGGTCGTACTTGCCGCCCGCGCGCAGTGTCCGCGTGTAGTGGCGGAGGTGGCGCCGTCCCCACTCGGGATCGACCCCGAGCGCGTCCGCCAGCGCGGCGTTGAAGCGCCAGCGCCCGCGCTCGACGTCCTCGGCCGACACGAGCGTGTACGGGTCCGGGTGCCGGCCGTCGGCGTCGACGAGGTACGCGGCGTGGAAGATCTGCAGCGCCTGGTGGGTGTCGAGCGTCGGCACGACCTGCGTGATCGTGTCCAGGTTGCGGTAGAGGAACTCGCACAGGCGCACGTTGTCATCGACCGCGCCGGTGCCCGAGCGGCCCCCGACGAACAGCTCGAACCCGGGCGTGCAGAACGTGTTCTGGACGTCGACCGCGACGAGTGCGATCCGAGCCGCGTCGTCCGCGGCGGGTCGGAGCCCGTGCTCGGCGGCCCACGCCTCGGCGTCGCGAGCGCGCTCCTCGTAGAGGACGGGCCACACCTCGCCCACGCGTTTCAGCGCGAAGTGGGGAGGCACCGGAAGCACGCTTCTAGTCTAGGGGCGCATGCCGGGTCTCCCTCCTCTCGTCCGGCGCGCCGTCGCGCTCGCCGAGGGCCTCGGCTTCGACCGCTCGTGCAGCGTCGAGACGGGCCGCCTGCTCCACACGCTGGCGGCGCAGCGCGGCCGCGCCCGCGTCGGCGAGATCGGTACCGGATGCGGGGTCGGCGCCGCTTGGATCGTCTCGGCGCTGCCGCCCGCGGCGCGGTTCGTCACGGTCGAGGTCGACGAACGACTCGCCGCCGCCGCCACCCACCTGTTCGCCGACGACGAGCACGTCGGCGTCCTGTGCGGCGATTGGGAGCACACGCTTCCGCCGCATGCGCCGTTCGAGCTGCTGTTCGTCGACGCGCGTCCAGCGAAGGCGCACGCGGCCGTCCCCGGCCTGCTGGCGCCGGGCGGAACCGCCGTCCTCGACGACCTTCGGCCGGGGGAGCGGATGTCGTACGGCGTCCGCGAGCTGTGGCTCGAGCACCCCGACCTCGTCGCCGTCGAGCTGACCGTCCGGCCGGAGGAGTCGGTGATCCTCGCCGTCCGCGCGCTTTAGCGGCCGCCCCGGCCTGCCGATGAGTGAGCGATGCCGGACGGCGGCGCGCTGGTCACCTCCTTCACCGACGTCGCCCTCACCTGGGCGCCGCTGCTGCTCTTCGGGCTGCTCGTCTACTTCGTCTGGCGCTCGACGCAGCTCGTCCCCCGCGTCAAGGCGAGCACCATCCGGCCGAGCAAGAGCGACGTTCGCTGGGACGAGGTCGCCGGGGTCGAGGAGGCGAAGGAGGAGCTGCGCGAGGTCGTGGAGTTCCTGCGCGACCCGTCGCGCTTCCGGCGCCTCGGCGCCCGCGTACCGAAGGGGCTCCTCCTCTACGGGCCGCCGGGCACCGGCAAGACGCTGCTGGCGAAGGCGGTCGCGCACGAGTCGGGCGCGGCGTTCTACTCCCAGAGCGCGTCGGCCTTCGTCGAGATGTTCGCCGGCCTCGGTGCGGCGCGCATCCGGAAGCTGTTCGAGCAGGCGCGGCGCAACGCGCCTGCGATCGTCTTCATCGACGAGCTCGACGC
>JACVRR010000074.1 GCA_014534345.1 Thermoleophilia bacterium
CGCGTGCGCCGGGTCGGGCTGCTCATGTTGCTCTGCGTATGCGCGCTCGCGGGCGCGCTCGCTGCGGTTGTCGTCGCCGGGCCGACGGCGGCGTCCGTCGTGACGACGAGCGGGACGACCGGAACGGGAACGACGCCGACCGACCCGCAGCCGCCGCCGCCTCCGCCGCAGCCGCGCACGATCGCGGCGGGCGTCACCGTCGGCGGCGTCGCGGTCGGCGGGAAGACGCGCGCGCAGGCGCTCGCCGCCGTGCGCGCGTCGTTCGGCAAGCCGGTCGTGCTCCGCTTCGGCCGCCACACCTTCCGGCGGCGTCCCGGCCGACTCGGCGCCACCGCTCCCATCGTCCGCAGCGTCGACCGCGCGCTCGCCGCGCGGCCCGGCGCGCGTGTCGCGCTCGCCGTCAACGTCGACGCGCGCGCGATCGGCCGCTACGTGGCCACGCTCGCCGCGCGCTTCGACCGGCCGGCCGTCGACGCCCGCTACGAGCTGCGCGGGTCGCGTCCGGTCGTCGTCGCCGACCGCCGCGGGCGGACGCTGCGGCAGACGCGCGCGGTGCGTGCGATCGTCACCGCGCTCCGCGCGAACCGGCGGCCGGCGATTCGCCTGGAGTCGAAGACCCTCGCCCCGCGGGTGACGCGCGCGCAGCTGGGCTCGGTGATCGTCATCCGGCGGGGCTCGAACCTCCTCTCGCTGTACGGCCGGGGCCGGCTGGTGCGCACGTTCGGCGTTGCGACCGGCTCGAGCCGCTACCCGACCCCGCTCGGCCGCTTCACGATCGTGACGATGCAGCGCCATCCGTGGTGGCACCCGCCGAACTCCGACTGGGCCCGCGGCGCGGCGCCCATCCCGCCCGGCCCCGGCAACCCGCTGGGGACGCGCTGGATGGGGCTGTCGATCGGCGGCGTGGGGATCCACGGCACGCCCGACGCGGCGTCGATCGGGTACTCGGTCTCGCACGGCTGCATCCGGATGCGCATCCCCGAAGCCGAGTGGCTGTTCAACCGGGTCAGGGTCGGGACGCCGGTCTTCGTCGTCCCGGGCTAGCCGCCGTGCGCCCGAGACACGTCGCCCAGGGGCTGGCGGTCGTCGGCGTCGTCGCGCTGCTCGCGCTGCTCGGGTGGAAGCTGGTCCACCGCGAGACGTCGATCCGCGAGGCCGTCGAGGCGGGCGAGCGCCCTGCGGCGCCCGAGTTCACCCTGCCGCGCCTGGACACCGAGGGCGCCCTCTCGCTGCGCTCGCTGCGCGGCAAGGTCGTCGTGCTCAACTTCTGGCAGTCGGCGTGCGTCCCGTGCGAGCAGGAGGCCCCGGCACTGCAGCGGACGTGGGAGCGGTACCGCGGCGACGGCGTCGTCTTCGTCGGCGTCGACGGCTGGGACCTGGAGCCGGACGCGCGGCGGTTCCTGCGCAAGCACGGGATCACGTACCCGCAGGTGTACGACGGCCCGGGCACGACCTACGACTCCTACGGCGTGCCGCCCTGGCCGCAGACGTTCGTCATCGACCGCGAGGGACGGGCGGTCGACTTCGCCCTCGGCGAGCTGTCCGAGCAGGAGCTGGTCGAGAAGCTCGAGGCGGTGCTGACCGGGTGAGCCGCGCCGCCGTCCTCGCCGCGACGGTCGTCCTCGCCCTCGCCTCGGTGGCGGCGGCGGAGGCAAGCGAAGAGCGCCCGACGCTGAGCGAGCTCGAGGGGGAGCTCGTCTGCAAGAGCTGCAACACGACGCTGGAGCTGTCGAACTCAGCGACCGCGGAGCAGATGCGCGCCTTCATCCGCCGGCGCATCGCCGCGGGCGACACGAAGAGCGAGATCAAGCGCAAGCTCGTCGCGCAGCTCGGGCCCGGCGTCCTGGCCGAGCCGCCCAAGCAGGGCTTCGACCTCCTCGCGTGGGCCGTCCCGCTGAGCGGCGTCCTGGCCGCGGTCGCCGCCGTCGGATTCGCCGCGCGCCGCTGGACCGCGGGCGCCGAGGGCCGCGAGGCGTCCGCGGCCGCGGACGGCGGAGCGCCGATCGAGCCGGAGCTCGAGCGCCGCGTCGACGAGGAGCTCGAGGACTTCGAGTGAGCGCGCCGCGATGCTGACGACCGCGCCGATCGCGTTCGTCGCGGGGATGCTCTCGGTGCTCTCGCCGTGCGTGCTCCCGCTCGTTCCGGGCTACCTTTCGCTCGTCTCCGCCGGCGAGGCGACGCGCCTCGGGGAGCCCGGAGTGACCAGACGCGTCGTCGCGCGCACGATCCCGTTCTTCCTCGGGTTCACGGTCGTCTTCGTCGCGCTCGGGGCGGCGGCCGCGTTCGTCGCCGACCGGCTCGGCACGCGCAGCGCCGCCTGGATCGCCGGCTTCGTGCTGGTCGTCTTCGGGCTCGCGTTCATGCGTCTGCTGCCGCTGCCCCAGCGGGTCGTGCTTCCGGGCTTCGTCGAGAGCGCGCGCACGCGGGGCTCGGCTGCGCTGCTCGGCGCGGCGTTCGCGCTCTGCGCCGCGCCGTGCATCGGCCCCGTCCTCGCCGGTGTCCTCGTGCTGGCGGGGGACGCCGGCACGGTCGTCCGCGGGTCGGCCCTGCTGGCCGTCTACTCGGCCGGGATCGCGGCGGCGTTCCTGCTCGCCGGCGTCGGCTTCGCGCGCGCGCTGACCGCCTTCCGCTGGGTTCGCGACCGGTACGCGGCGATCCAGGTGGCGAGCGGTGCGGTCCTCGTCGTCCTCGGGCTGCTGCTCTTCTTCGAGCGCTACTGGTGGCTGCAGGTCGCGTTCAGGCGCGGATTCGACGCCGTGGGCCTGCGCCCGTTCTGACTCGACTCCCGGCGGCGCCGCCGGGTGGGACACTCCGCCGGTGAGGGTGCGGACGCGCTACGCGAAGAGCGGCCGGTTCAACGTCGCCTACCAGGTCCTCGGCGCTGGCGCGCGCGACCTGGTCGTCATCCCGATCTGGGTGTCCCACCTCGAGGCCGCGTGGGAGTATCCGCCGCTGGCGGCGTTCTACCGGCGCCTCGCCTCCTTCGCGCGCGTGATCGTCTTCGACAAGCGCGGCACCGGTCTGTCCGACCGCGTCCCGGACGACGTGGTACCGACCCTCGAGGACCGGATGGACGACGTGGTGGCGGTGATGGGAGCCGCCGGGTCGGAGCAGGCGGCGCTGTTCGGAATGCACGAGGGCGGCGCGATGGCCGCGCTCTTCGCAGCCACGCATCCCGAGCGGGCGAACGCGCTCGTCACCTTCGGGATGTTCGCCCGCCGGCTCGCCGCCGACGACTTCCCGCTCGGCTGGACGGCCGAGCGGCGCCGCGAGTGGCTCGAGCAGATCGAGCGCGACTGGGGCGACCCCGTCGGCGTCGAGGAGATCACGCCGACGGCCGCCGCCGATCCCGGTTTCCGGGAATGGTGGGCGCGGTATCTCCGGGTCGGAGCGAGTCCCGGCGCCGCACGGGCGCTCGCGGAGATGAACAGCGCGATCGACGTCCGCGACGTGCTCCCGAGCGTCCGCGTTCCCACGCTCGTGCTCCACCGCGCCGGCGACCGGCGTGTCTCGGTTCAGGAGGCGCGGTGGATCGCCGATCGCATCCCGCGCGCGCGGCTGGTCGAGCTGCCCGGCGAGGACCACCTGCCGTGGGTGGGCGACCAGGACGCCGTCCTCGACGAGGTGGAGGAGTTCCTGACGGGCGTCCGCCGCGGCCCGGACCCGGACCGCGTCCTCGCCACTCTGCTGTTCACCGACGTCGTGGAGTCGACCCGACGCGCCGCCGAGGTCGGCGACCGTGCATGGCGGGAGCTGATCGAGGCGCACGACGAGCTCGTGCGCGACGAGCTCCGGCGCTGGCGGGGAGAGGAGGTGGACTCGACGGGGGATGGTGTCTTCGCCGCCTTCGACGGGCCGGCACGGGCGATCCGCTGTGCGCTCGCCTTGGCGGCGAGCGTCCGCTCGCTCGGGCTCGAGATTCGCGCGGGCGTCCACACCGGCGAGGTCGAGCGGACCAGCCGCACGCTGCGCGGCATCTCCGTGCACATCGCCGCCCGGGTCGCGGCGCGGGCGGCGCCGGGCGAGGTGCTGGTGTCGCACACGGTGAAGGACCTGATCGTCGGCTCCGGGATCGCGCTCGCCGAGCGGGGCGAGCACGTGCTGAAGGGCGCGCCGGGAACCTGGCGCCTGTACGCCGCCGCGGGGTGAGCGGCGTCCCGCGGACGGCGGCGGAGTACGCTCGTCGCGCAGGCCGCCCGCAACCGGCTCAGAGCGCGGCGTCCGCGAGCCGCGGCGCGTCGAGCGCGAGCGAGCCGCGCTCGACCGTCGCCCGCGCGCGCTCGACGTCCGCGAGCAGCAGCGCGAGGTCGAGCCTGCGGTGGGCGGGGGCGTACGGGCCGAGCCGGCGCGCGGCCTTCTCGAGCTGGCGCCGGCAGCCGACCGGGTTGCCGCGACCGGCCTGGTACCAGGCGACGGCGACGTGCACGAGGCCCTGGAAGAAGTCGCGCTCCTGCGGCGTCGCGGCGCGCCAGGCGAGCTCGAGCTCCTCGTGCGCCTCGAAGTACGCGCCCGCGCGGATCATCGCCACGCCGCTCTCGTACCGCTCGGACACGTCCGTTTCGGCCATGGCCGCCGCCTGCTCCCGGGCCGCCGGCCTCCTCCCCACGGCGACACCGTAACGCGAGTCGGTACACGGGTGGGTGACGAGATTGCGCCGTCTTCGCGCCGTTCGCGCGGACGAAAACAGGGTGTTACTCTCAGCACGTGGCCACGATCCTGCTCTGTGGGGTCGACCTCTACTTCCGAACCAAGCTCGAGGGGCTGCTACCGGGCCACCATCTCGTGACCGTGGACAGCGTCGACCCGCCCGACCTCGTGATCGCGGACATCGCCCGGATCGACGCCGAGGAAGTCGCAGACGCCTACCCCGACGTGCCGATCCTGGGCTTCACGAACCACACCGACACCGCCGGGCTGCGCGCCGCGAAGGCGGCCGGCTTCGACCAGGTCGTCGTCAAGTCGGCCTTGAGCGAGCGGGCGCCCGCGCTCGTCGACTCGCTGACAGGCGCCGCCTGAGCTCCGGCACGGCGCGCGAGCGCGAACCCGGCGGCGGCTAATGTTCGGCCCGTGACGTACATCATCGCCGAGCCCTGCATCGATATCAAAGACCGCTCGTGCGTCGACGTCTGCCCGGTCGACTGCATCCACGAGGCGGACCGCATCCTGGTCATCGACCCCGAGGAGTGCATCGACTGCGGGGCGTGCGAGCCGGAGTGTCCGGTGGAGGCGATCTTCCCCGAGGACGCGCTCCCCGACAAGTGGGAGCCGTTCGTCAAGATCAACTACGCCTACAGCGACGGCATGGACGTCATCAACCAGCTCGTCGACGAGTACGCGACGGAGCACAACGTCCAGAACGAGCCGCTCGAGTAGCGCGGCGACCGCCGATGCAGCCTCGCACGCTCGACCACGTCGCGCTCTGGACGGACGAACGCGACGCGATCGCCGACTTCGCGGTCGCGCACCTGGGGATGCACCTGATCGAGCGCACCGACCGCTTCACGCTGGTCGGGCGGGACGCCCGCCGGGGGAAGCTGACGCTCTTCGCCGCCGACGGGCCGCGCGCGCCGGGCGCGCTCGTGCACGTCGGCCTGCGCGTCTCTCGCCTCGGCGCCGCGCTGCGCGGCATGCCCGGCCGCGACGGTGGCCGCGCCGGGAGCGCCCGCGTCGACGCCCCGGGCGGCCTCCGCGTCGTGGTCGTCGAGGCCCCCACCGACAGCGAGTGGGACCTCGACCACGTCGCCCTCCGCTCGGCCGATCCACAGGCGGCGACCGCCGAGTACGGGAGGCTCGGGTTCGCCCCGGCGCCGCCGACCGCCGACGGGAACCCGCGGGTCGGGGTCGGCGGAGCGTTCGTTGAGCTGTGGCCGGGCGGGGAGGGCGCGGAGCCGGAGCGGCCCCTCCTGAACCACGTCGCCGTGCTCGTCGACTCGGCCGAGGAGCACCGGACCGAAGCCGAGGAGCTCGGCGTCGAGGTCGACGAGTGGGTCGACGGGCCGAACACGCTGGCCGTCTTCCTGCGCGGCCCGGACGGCGTGCGGATCGAGTACGTCGAGCACAAGCCGACGTTCTCGCTGGTCTGACAGCGGCGCGGCCGCCCGCGTGCCGACGCTGACCGTGGCCGGCGCCGGGATGGGCGGCCTGGTCGCCGCGGCGCGCGCCCGCGAGCTCGGCGTGCGGCCGCTCGTCGTCGAGAAGGGCGACCGCCCGGGCGGCTCGATGCTCCTCTCGAGCTGCGTGATCTGGCGCTACCGCTCGTTCGACGAGTTTCGCCGCCAGTGCCCGGGCGGCGAACCGGCCCTGCAGCGCCTGCTCCACGAGCGCCTCGACGGCGCGCTCGACTGGCTGGAAGGGCTCGGCGCTCCCGCGCTCGAGCGCGAGACCGGCAACCGGCTGACGGCCGGCCGCCGCTTCGATCCCCGGGCGCTGACCCAGGCGCTGGTGCGCGCGGCGGGGCCGCTGCGCCTCGGGACGCCCCTCGGGCCCGGCGCCGTCCCGCCGCTCGTGCTCGCGACCGGCGGCTTCCCGGTCGCCCTCGCCCGGCGCCGCGGCCTGCTCGTCCGCTCGAACCCCTGGAGCGACGGCGACGGCCTGCGCTTCGCGCGACGGCGCGGCGCGGCGGTGGCCGGCGCGCTCGACGAGTTCTACGGCCGCGCGCTGCCCGCACCTCCGGCCCGCGTGGCGGAGCTGGACTACGTCCGCCTCGCGCAGCTGTACGGCCGCTTCGCCCTCGTCCTCGACGAGGCGGGCGACGAGTTCGGCCCCGACCCCGTCTCCTGGTCGGAGATCGACCTCGTCCAGGCCATCGCCGACCGCCCCGGTGGGCGGGCGTGGTACGTCGTCGACGAGGACACGCTCGGCGTCGGCGTGCGCGGGCGAACGGTCGGGGCCATGGTCGATGCAGCACGCGCGGCCGGGGGGACGGTCCTGCTCGCCCACGAGCTGCCGTTCGAGCTCCCGGGCGCCTACCGCTACGCGGTCCACGTCCAGGCCGGCGTGACGCACACGCTCGGCGGGCTGCAAGTCGACAAGCGCGCGCGTGTGCTGCGGGCGGACGGAACGCCGATCGCAGGGCTGTACGCGGCCGGCGTGGACGCCGGCGGGTTCGCCGCAGGCGGGTACGCGAGCGGGCTCGCCCAGGCGCTCGTCCTCGGGCTGGCGGCAGCCGAGACGGCCGCCGAGGAGCTGTCGTCGCCCTAGACGATCAGGTAGGCGCAGGGCCGCGGGTCGCCGGGGAGCGGCGAGGCGCCGACCTTGGTCACGCGCTGTGGGTGCCCGTCGACGTCGACCTCGGCGCCCACCTCCGGCAGCACGCCGTCGCGCTCGATCAGCTCGTAGCCGGTCGGCTTCCAGAAGAAGAGCAGGTAGCGCTGGGCCGAGGCGGTGTCGGACACGTGCGGCGCGATCTTAGCCCCGCGCCGCGTACGCGGGCAGGTGGACGCGCACCGTCGTTCCCGTCCCGTTGCCCGGGTCGACCGTCACCCGGCCGCTGACCGAGCGGGCGCGCTCGACGATCGGCTCGAAGCTCGCCCGCCTGCGCTCGCCGGGGGCGTCGTCCGCGATCACGGCCTCGAAGCCGCCGCCGTCCGCCGCGACCACGCGCAGCGACACGTGTTGCGGCGGCCCGCGGCGGATCGCGGCGTGCAGCGCCTCGCGGAAGATCTGGTAGAGGGCCGCCTGCGCGTTCTCCGACAGCGTCTCGCCTGCGGCGACGTCGATCTCGAAGGCGATGCGGCCGTCGCGCGCGAGTTGGTCGACGAGCGCCTGCACGGCCGGCGCGAACCCCTGGTCGCGGAGCACGACGGGCTCGAGCGCGAACGAGAGCTCGCGCAGGTCGCGGATCACGTCGCGCAGCCGCGCGAGCGTCGAGCCGACGATCGTCTGCGCCTCCTCCACGCGACCGCCGGCGAGCGAGTCCGCCGCGGCGTCCAGCATCAGCGCGATCCCCGAGAGACCCTGCACCGACGTGTCGTGGAGGTAGAGCGCCAGCCGGCGCCGCTCGCCTTGCTCGGCGGTGGCGAGCTGGTCGGACAGCCGTGCCCGTTCCGCCTCGCGTTCCTCCGCCTCGACGCGGAGGCGTGCGTTTTCGTGGACACGTGCCGCGAAGTCGCCGAGCAGGAGCGCCCGGGCGACGTCCGAGCGGCTGAGCGGCCGCTCGGGCACCAGCCGCAGGAGCGTCGACTCGCCGTCGCGCAGCCGCAGGGGCACGAGCACCTCCCCGTCCACGGCGTCGGGCGTCCCCGCGGGGGTCACCAGCTGCGCGCGGCCGCCGAACAGGCGCTCCGCCTCGCTGCGCACGAGCTCCGGGATCTCCTCGGGCTCGAGGGTCGCCGCGATCGTGCCGAGCGACGCGACCAGCGACTCCAACAGCGCCGCCTCGCGCGCGAGCTCCCGCGCCGCCGCCTGTCGCCGGCGGCGCTCTCCGCGGACGACGTCCACGGCCAGCAGCGCGGCCGCGAGCCCGCCGACGACGAACGCGAGCCACGCCGCGGCGGCCGGCGCCACCGCGAGCAAGGCCGCGGCGGCCACCAGCGCCAGCACGGCGAGCAGGCGGGCCGCGCTACTCGATGATGGACTCGCGAAGCGCAATCGCGACCGCCTGCGTGCGGGTGTCCGCCTCGAGCTTGGCGAGGATGTGGCGGACGTGGCTCTTGACGGTCTCGGCGCTGATGACCAGCCGGGCCGCAACCTCCGCGTTCGACATCCCGTCGGCCAGCAGCTGCAGGATCTCGCGCTCGCGGGCGGTCAGGAGCTCCTCGCGGTCCCGCTCGGGCACGAACGCCGGCATCAGCGCCCGGTCGACGAAGCCCTCGCCCGCGGCGACGCGCTCGATCGCGCGGACGAGCGTCTCGCGCGGCGCCTCCTTCAGCACGTAGCCCTTCGCCCCGGACTCGAGCCCGCGGGCGAGCAACGAGCGCTCGCTGTACGCGGTGAAGATGACGACGGCCGTTCCGGGGACCTGCTCGGTCAGCGCGCGCGTCGCGTCGAGCCCGTCCATGCCGGGCATCCGCACGTCCATCAGGACGACATGGGGCCGGCGCCGCTCCGCGAGCGCGATCGCTTGCCTGCCGTCGGCCGCCTCGCCGACCACGCGGATGTGCGGCGTCCGCGACAGCGACAGGCGCAGCCCCTCGCGCACGACCTCGTGGTCGTCGACGATCAGGCAGGTGATCTCCCCGCCGCTGTTCGAGTTGCTGTCCCCGGCCACCGCGGCGGATTCTAGGAAGCGGGCGGGACGGCGCTCAGACGGCGAGCGCCAGCTGCTCGGGGGGGCCGGCCGGCGCGAGCGGCGCTCGGCGGCGGTCGGCGATCGCGAAGTGGCGGCGCAGCTCGTCGACCTGCTGCTGGACCGGCCGGCGCACGTCGTTCCCCAGGTACGCGCGGCCCGCGTACAGCCGCTCGTAGCGCTCCAGCTCCTCCGGCCAGTCGTGCGCGAGGGCGGCGAGGAAGTGCTCGCGCGTCCCGGGGCGGAGGAAGAGGACGTTCGCCCAGAGGTGCGTCGCGCCGGCCTCGCGGGCCGCCTTCACCACCTCGGCAAGCTGCTCGGGCCGGTCGGACAGTCCCGGCAGGATCGGCGCCATCCCGACTCCGGCCCTGATCCCCGCGTCGACGAGCCGCTTCAGCGCCCGCAGGCGCTGGCGCGGCGGCGCTGTCCCGGGCTCCGTCCGGCGCCAGACCTCCTCGTCCAGCGTCGGCACCGAGAAGTTGACCGACACCTCGGCGCGCCGCGCCGCCTCCTGCAGAACGTCGACGTCGCGGACGACCAGCGGCCCGCGGGTGATCAGGCTGAACGGGTTGCTCGCGCGCGCGAGCGTCTCGAGGCAGCGGCGTGTCAGCCGGTAGCGCCCCTCGGCCGGCTGGTACGGGTCGGTCGCGGCACCGACGGCGACCGGCTCGTACGTCCAGCCCGGGCGGGCGAGCTCGCGCGCCAGCACGTCGGCGACGTTGACCTTCACGCGGATCGACTGCCCGTAGCGGTCGTCGGGCGGGCGGTCGGCGCGCAGCTCGAAGGCGCGCACGTAGCAGAACGTGCACTGGTGGACACAGCCCATGTACGGGTTCAGCGACCACCGGAAGGACATGCCGCGCACCCGGTTGAGCGCGACCCGGCAGGGCTCTTCGCGATACTCGGCCCGCACCCCCGGAACTCTAGCGAACACGTGTTCCCCGTACTCGAGTTGACCGACGACGTCCGGCGGGTCACCCTGCCGCTGCCGACGCCGCCCGGCCACGTCCATGCCTACCTCCTGCGGGCGGACGACGGCTGGACGCTCGTCGACGCCGGCCTCGGGCTGCCCGACCTCGAGGCCGAGCTGCGGGCCTTGGTCGCCGGGCTCGACGCGCCGGTGGTGCGGATCGTGATCACGCACATGCACCCCGACCACGTCGGCGGCGCGGCGCCCGCGGCCGCTGCGACCGGCGCCGAGGTGTGGCAGGGCGCGCTCGACCACGAGCAGTGCGAGCGCGTGTGGGGCGACCCCGACTGGCCGCGGCGGGTGGCGGACTGGTTCGCCGCGCACGGGACGCCGGAGGCGGTGACCCGCGACCTCCTCGAGCGCGGCCCGCTGTACGCGAGCTTCATCCGCTTCGCGCGCGACGTTCACCCACTGCGCGAGGGCGATGCGGTGGCGGGCTGGCGCGTCGTCGAGCTGCCGGGGCACGCCGACGGGCACATCGGGCTCCTCCGCGGCGGCCGCCTGGTCGCCGGCGATCACCTGCTGCCCGGGATCTCCCCGGCCGTCGGCGTCTATCCGGAGAGCCGTCCCGACCCGCTCGGGGCGTACCTCGGCTCGCTGCGGCGGACGATCGAGCTCGGCCCCTCGCTCGCCTACCCCGGGCACGGCGATCCCATCGCCGACCCGGCCGCGCGCGCCCGCGAGCTGCTCGAGCACCACGCCGGCCGGCGCGACGCGACCGGGCGCGCGCTCGCCGACGGCGCCGCCACCGGCTACGAGGTCTCGCTCGCGCTCTTCCCGGACACCGTGGAGCCGGGCGCGCGGCGGTTCGCGGTGGCCGAGGCCCTGTCCCACCTCGAGCGCCTGGCCGCGCTCGGGCGGGCCGCGCGCCGCGGTCACGGCCGGGTCGTCTCCTATACTCCGTGCTGACGACGGTGGACGACGACCTGCCGCCCAGTACGGGCGCCCCGCGCGACGGGGCGCCTCCTCTTCCCAGCTGCACCGCGGGTCCGGCCGCCTGACGCGCCTGCCGTAGCCGCCCGCCCGGCGTGAGCGACCTCCTGC
The DNA here is from genome assembly GCA_014534345.1 of Thermoleophilia bacterium. Classification (GTDB taxonomy): domain Bacteria; phylum Actinomycetota; class Thermoleophilia; order Gaiellales; family Gaiellaceae; genus JACVRR01. The sequence goes on from JACVRR010000074.1 coordinate 11,241, forward strand.
GCATCCTCCTCGTCCTCGGGCTCGTGCTCGGCAACGCCGTCTTCGTGGCGGCCGAGTACGCGCTCGTCACCGCCCGCCGCTCGCGGCTGGAGGAGCGCGCCGAGTCGGGGAGCCGCGCCGCCGCGGCCGCGCTCCGCCTGATGGACGAGCCCGTCCGCTTCATCTCGACCGTCCAGGTCGGGATCACCGGCTTCGGCGTCCTCATCGGCGCGCTGGGGGAGCCGCTGATCTCCGGCTGGCTGGCCCCGCCGCTCTCGTACGCGATCGCGTTCGTGCTCGCCTTCCTCGTGCTCACCTACCTGAGCGTCGTGCTGGGCGAGCTCGTCCCGAAGGCCGTCTCGCTGCAGAAGGCGGAGGCGCTCGCGCTCGCGCTCGCGATCCCGACCGAGCTGCTCGCGCGCGGGTTCCACCCGCTCGTCTGGGTGCTGCAGAAGTCCGCGAACGCGGTCACGGGCGCGCTCGGGATCGAGCCGGCGCCCGCGGGAGTCGTGACCTACACGCGTGAGGACATCCGCCAGAGCATCGCCGCGGCAGAGGACGTCGGCGAGTTCGAGGAGGCGGAGGAGGAGATCCTCTACAAGGTCTTCGACTTCGCCGGCAAGGAGGTGCACGACGTGATGGTCTCGCGGCCCGACGTCGTCGCGATCTCGATCGACCTGCCGCCGGAGGAGTGCCTCGCCTCGGTGATCGACTCCCCCTTCACCCGCTACCCCGCCTACCGCGGCTCGCTGGACGAGATCATCGGCATCCTCCACGTCCGTGATCTCTTCTCCGCGCTGAACGACCGCGGGCTCGCCAACGTGCGCGTCGAGGAGCTGCTGCGCCCGCCGTACGTCGTCCCCGAGACGAAGGACCTCGCCTCGCTGCTCGCCGACTTCCGGCGCACGAAGCAGCACATGGCGATCGTGGTCGACGAGTACGGCGC
>JACVRR010000007.1 GCA_014534345.1 Thermoleophilia bacterium
ATATCGAGCCGCTGCGTCGGCCCGAAGGTGGGCGCGCCGTCGGTCGGCAGCTGGCCGCGGGGACGGCGGATCGGTGTGCCGGAGACCACGACCGAGCTCGCGCGCCCGTGGTACCCGACCGGCAGGTGCCGCCAGTTCGGCAGCAGCGGGTCGGCGTCCGGGCGGAACAGCCGGCCGAGGTTCGTCGCATGCTCGAGCGAGGAGTAGAAGTCGACGTAGTCGGCGACCGCGAACGGGAGCGCGGATTCCACGTCGGCGACGGCCACGGCCGGCGCGGAGCCGCCCCCGAGCAGCTCCCGAGCGCGCGCCGTCGCGATGCTCGAGCGCGACCATCGCGACCTCGTCCCGCTCGACGAGGTCGAGCTGCGGCTCCCGTTCGAGGTCGCCGACTACGTCGACTTCTACTCGTCGCTCGAGCACGCGAGGAACATGGGGCGGATGTTCCGGCCCGACGCGGAGCCGCTGCTGCCCAACTGGCGCTGGCTGCCGGTCGGCTACCACGGGCGCGCCGGCACGGTCGTCGTCTCGGGGACGGACGTCGTGCGCCCGCGCGGCCAGACACGGAGGCCCGACGAGGAGGCGCCGAGCTTCGGGCCTTCACGCCGGCTCGACGTCGAGCTCGAGCTCGGGTTCGTCGTCGGCGTCGGCAGCCGGCTCGGCGAGCCCGTGCCTGTCGAGGCCTTCGCCGAGCACGTGTTCGGCATCTGCCTGGTGAACGACTGGTCGGCGCGCGACCTCCAGGCCTGGGAGTACCAGCCGCTCGGCCCGTTCCTGGGGAAGTCGTTCGCCACCTCGATCGCCGCCTGGGTGACGCCGCTCTGCCTGCTGGAGCAGGCCCGCGTCGAGGCACCGTCCCAGGACCCGCCGCCACTCGCCTACCTCGCCGGCGGGCGCGACTGGGCGCTCGACCTGGCGCTCGAGGTCGAGCTCGCGGGCACCGTCGTCTCGCGGACGAACGCGCGCGGGCTGTACTGGACGATGCCGCAGCAGCTCGCGCACGTGACCGCGAACGGCGCCTCGTTACGCACCGGCGACCTGATGGCGTCGGGGACGATCTCCGGCGCGACGCGCGGCTCCGAGGGGTCGCTGATCGAGCTGACGCGCAACGGCGCCGAGCCGCTGCGGCTGGAGGGCGGCGGCGAGCGCACGTTCCTCGAGGACGGGGACGAGGTCGTCCTGCGCGGCCGCGCCGGCGACATCGAGCTCGGCGAGGTGCGCGGCCGGATCCTGCCGGCCCGCTGAGCTAGCCCGACGCAGCCCGGACGACGAGCGCGACGGCCTCGTCGGCGTCGAGCGAGTCGGTGTTGACGATCAGGTCGTAGTGCGTGGGCAGCTCGCGGTCGACCCGGTAGAAGCGCTTCAGGTAGTCCATCCGGCCGGCGTCCGAGTCGGTGACCAGGCGCGACGCCTGCTCCTCGTCGAGCTCCCGCGCGTCCGCCGTGCGCCGGACGCGCGTCTCGATCGACGCCGTGACGAGGACGCGCAGCACGTCGTCGCGGCCCGCGAGCGCGAACGAGGCCGCGTGCGAGCCGATCACGACATCGCCCCGCAGCGCGGTCTCGTGGACGACCGTGCGGATCAGCTCGCGCAGGAGCGGCGCGTAGTCCTTGCGGACCCCCTCCGGCGACGGCTTCACGTACCCGCCGCCGTAGGCGACGGCGGCGATCTCCGGCGCGTCGCCGCTGTCGAGCGACTCCCAGAACGCCTCGAGGAACGAGCGGCGTCGCTCCACGTCCGCGACGACCGCCGGGTCGAGCCCCTGCCGCTCGGCGACCGCCTCGATGATCTCCTCGTCGACATGGCGAAAGCCGAGCCGCGCCGCGGCGACGCGCGCGACGTCGTCCGACGCGGCGCCGGTCGTCTGCGAGATCGTGATCACGCGCCTCCGCATGGTGACGATGCTAACGGGACGCCCGCCGACGCCCGAATCGGCGCGTCCGCGGTGGCTACACTGTCCGCCGCGCGGGGCTATAGCTCAGCTGGGAGAGCGCCTGGATCGCACCCAGGAGGTCGCCGGTTCGAGTCCGGCTAGCTCCACCTACGAAGGGGCCGCAGACGCGGCCGCTGTAGCCGCGGTCGTGCACCCACGGCGCGGCGGGCGTTCGGTAAGCCGCGGCGTCTGCTCGACACAGGGATGGCGCGCGGTCTGTCGTCCGATCGGACAATCACGATTGGAGCGAGGCAATGGACGGCCGCCCGCCCGAAAGAGGCGCCTTCGACGAGCTCCGCGAGTTGGCGCAGCGCGTCCTCGACAGCAACGGCGACCTTGCCGACTTGAAGCAGAGAGCCGAGCCGCTCGCCGAGCGCTACCTCGCGCTCCACGACCGGCTCGTCCCGTCCGGTGGCGGACGTACCGCGATCGCTCGACTGCGAGAAGGCGACCCGTTGCCGGAGGGAGCGCGGTTCTCGCAGATCCTGGGGACGACCGAGGAGCCGATCGGCACGGGGACACGAACGCGCCGTGTGTACCTCGTGCTGGTCGAGTGGCTGTCGGCGCCCTCGTCGCCCGAAGAGACGAGGCGCTAGCCGCGCGGGTCGGTCGTTTCGGCCAGGTCGGCCGGCTCGCCGGGGCGCTTGCGCACCACCGAGTATCCGCCAGTTCGTTCGAGGACCTCTTCCAGGTCCTGTTGCTCGTGGCCGGAGACGACCACGAAGTGCGTGGCTTCGGAGCGAACGCGCTCGTACTGCGGGTGCGTGAGCTCGATCTTCTCGACGCAGCCCGCGTCGGAGCACTCGCACACGAGCGGAAGCGCGTCGTCCTCAGGCGTCGCCGAGAACGACTCCGTGATCTCGCGGACCCGCTCGTTGACTTCGCGGAAGACCGCCTCGTTGAACGCTCTTCGCTCGTCGCGGCCCATCGGGACGCATTCTGAAGCTTTACGCGCGGACGCGTGGGTCGAGCTCGTCCGCGACTTCGCCAGCGCGACCGAGCTTCTCATGGACGTGGTAGCGGTCGTTTCGCGCGACGACGCGCTGGTACGGCCGGTCGCTCCGCTCGTGTCCCGGGATATTGAAGAACCGGCGGCTCTCGGCCCGGATCTCCTCGTACTCGCGAAGCGCGAGGACGACGATCTCTCGGCACGTCGGGTCGGCGCACTCACAGAGGAAGGGAACGCCCTCCTGCATCTCCTGCTCCGCGGCAACGCCGCTGATCCGCTCGTTCGCGGCGCGGAAGATGGCATCGTTGCGGGCGATCCGCTCGGCGGTCGGATCGTCGCCGCTCACTTCGGTCATCGCACGGAGCACCCGGCTATTGCGAGCATCACGAGTCCATCCCTCAGCATGGCACGCTGAAACTCCGTAGCGTCCGCTGGGTGCCTTCCCGAAGGGCGTGGCTTCCGGCAGTCTCACCCTGCCCGCGCTCGCGATCGAGGCGCAGGGGCATGCCACGCGACCAGCAGCCGGTCGCTGCCCTAGACTCGGCGGCGATGCGTGACGATCTCGGACACCGGAGCGCCGAGAGTGCGTACGCCGAGGTCTTCACCGTCGTCCACGATCTTGCCCACGGCGAGGACCTCGCGTGGATTCGCGGGGCGATCTGGCCGCCGGTCGGAACCGTCGTGGAGCTCCAGTCACCGGAGCGGCACGCGCTCGTCGTCGGCATCCGCCTCGTGCTGCAGCGCGACACCGCGCTCGTGCGTGTCGACGTCCAAGATCCGGGGGAGGGTGAGCTGATCGCGCGCGATGCGGCGACGCGCGTCCTCGCGGAGGACGCGCTGCCGGTGGCGGCCGGGCCGGCGGGGAGCGCGGGCGGCAGCGCCGCGTAACGCTGCGCGACGAGCGTTTGCAGACGAGCCGGTCCACCCCCCGGCCGCCGCAGGGGGAATCAGCCCGCTCGGAGCGCTCGCGGCCGGGGCGCTCGCCAGCGGCATCGCCCGACGCCGGTGGACCGGGCTGCCCGGCGCGCTCGTAGCTACGGAGCGGGGAGGCGCCCCGCCGGACCCAGCTCGGCCGAGAAACGTTGCGCCGGGTCCGGACACTCTCACACGATGGAGAGCGTGGACAGCAGCGTCGGAAGCGAGGACGAGCTTCGCTTTCGCCGCCTCTTTGCAGACCACTACCGCGCCGTCCTCGCCTACGCGCTTCGCCGCTGCGCGCAGCGTGCCGACGCCGAGGACGTCGCCGCCGAGAGCTTCGCCGTCGCGTGGCGCCGCGTCGCCGACACGCCCGCTGATCCAGACCGTGAGCGTGCCTGGCTGCTGGCGATCGCGGCCCGCGTGCTCGCCAACCAGCGACGCTCGCGACGGCGGCTGCTCGGCCTGCTGGAGCGCCTGCAGGGCGAGCCGCCGCAGCTCGCTCTCGCGGCAGACGAGAGCGCCGGGACGCGCGAGCGTCACGCCGAGGTCTTCCGCGCGCTTCGTCGCCTGCCGAGCCGCGACCGCGAGCTGCTCTGCCTCGTCGCCTGGGAGCAGCTGACGATCGGACAGGTCGGGGAGGTGCTCGGCTGCACGCCGAACGCGGCGTCGATCCGCCTGCACCGCGCGCGCAGGCGGCTGGCATCGGAGCTGGCGAAAGCGCAGGGCACGAGCGGACACGAGGAGATCAGACCCCGTTCCCAGGGGGAGGCTCCGTGACAGACGACCAGGCCCTCGACCGCCTCGCCGCCGCCGATCCGGTCGACGAGAACGCGCTCCCGGCGCCCGGGGATGCCGGCCCGGCGCGCGTGCTGTCGGCGATCGTCGCGAGCACGCCGACCACGAAGCCGGCCCCGCGCCTGCTGCTGGGACTGCGGCCGCTGACGGCGGTCGCGTCACTCGTCGTGGTCGCCGCGGCGCTCGCGCTCGCGAGCCCGCCCGGACAGGGTGCCGTTCGCTCGCTCGTCGACGAGATCCGCTCGGTCTTCGCGGGCGAGGGGGCGGTCGTGCGAGACGACGGGCCTGTGCAGCCGCTGCGCGCCGACGGGATCATCACCTCCGCGGTCGCCGACGGACGCGGCGGCTGGTTCGTCGCCGGCGGGTTCACGCGGATCAACGGCGAGCGGCGCGCCCACCTCGCCCACCTGCTCGCCGACGGCTCGATCGACCCCGATTGGACGCCCTCGCTCGCAGGTCGCGCGCCGGCTCACTACACATGGGCGAGGCTCGCGCTCGCGGACGGCCGCCTCTACGTCGCCGGGACGTTCGAGATGGTCAACGGCGAGCGCCGCGGCCAGGTGGTCGCGCTCGACGCGGCGACGGGGGCGATCGCGCCCGAGTGGCGCGGCTTGGTCGACGCCGTCGACGCCCTCACGACCGTCGCGGTCAGCTCCGGACGCCTGTGGGTCGGCTTGGGCGGCGGCGCGCTCGTCGCCGGCGAGCCGGTCCGCTGCCTCGTCGTCCTCGACGGGCAGACCGGCGTCCCGGAGGCGGCGATCCGGCCCGCGCTCGAGCCCTCCGGGGACCTCCCATGCGTGCAGGCGATCGTCGCGAACGCGGGTCGCGTCTACGTTGCTGGACACTTCCCGGCCGTCGACGGGACGCAGCGGCCGGGGATCGCGGCGCTCGACAGCGAGAGCGGCCGGCTGCTCGCCGCGTTCGATCCGCCGGCGCTCGCCTGCGACGGCTGCTTCGGCCCCCCGGGCGCCACCGCGCTTGCCCTCTCCGGCGGCCGGCTGTACGTCGGCGGCTTCTTCACCGGCGCCGGTGGCGAAGCTCGCAGCTCGCTGCTCGCCCTCGACCCGGCGACGGGGTCGCTGCAGCCGTTCGCGGCCGAGATCTCCCGGGAGAACGGGTCGATCGCCACCGTCCTCAACCTGGCCGCCGCCGGGGATCGCCTCTACGTCGGCGGCGACTTCGGCAGCGTCGACGGGCAGGCGCGAAACGGATTCGCGGTCCTCGGTCCGAGCGGCGAGCTGCAGCAGGGGTGGCAGCCCGAGTCGACGACCGACTACGTCCTCGCGCTCGCGACCGCGCGTCGCGTCGTGCTCGCGGCCGGCGCGGGCGGTCGCCGCTGATGCCTCCCACCGGGTGCACACGGTCTCCGCTCCACGAGGCACGTGCGCACAGCGTGTGGGCGCCGTGGTGGCGGACCGACAGCGAGCGGAAGCAACCGGAGACGCCGGCCGTCCAGAGAAGCGAGGGCGGGGTGCTGACGCTTCTGACCCGGTGACGGCCCCCGCCCGGGTCTCTCGTTCGGCGTCGGCGAGAGCACGGGAAGCAGCCGGCGCGTGCTCGCCGCCGAGGACGGGCCGGCGGGTACAGGAGTCGCGCGAGCGCCAGCGGGCACAAGTGTGCCGGACACGGCAGCGCGGCTGCCGGACTTCGACCGAAGGAGGCGTACGTGGAGGGGCGCGCGAAAGAGCAGCTGGAAAGGCACCTGCGAGAGGCGCACGCGCTCGAGGAGTCGGTTCTGCGGATGCTGAACTCACTCGCGAAGACCGCTCCGCCGGCGGTACGGCGGCTGGCCGCCGAGCACGAGCAGACGACGCGCGAGCACGTGGAGCGGCTCCGCCGACGGCTCGAGCAGTACGGGAGCGCTCCCTCGCGAACGCGGCAGCTCGCGCGGACGGTGATGGCGCGAGCCAAGAGCGTCCTCGAGCTCGCGCGACGCGAGAGGGAAGCACGGCAGGTGCGCGATGCGTTCGTCAGCGAGCAGACGGAGGTCGCGGCCTACGAGCTGCTGGAGCGAGTCGCGACGCGAGCCGGGGACGAGGAGACGGCAACGCTGGCCCGTCGCAACCGAGCAGAGGACGAGGCGATGGCGCAGCGGATTGCTGCCCACTGGGACGAGGTCGCCGAACGCTCGCTCGCGTCGGGCGACGACGACGACGCGAGCTCCGAAGTGGTCGAGCGCGTGGGAGACCGCGCGAAGCAGGCGGCCCGCACGGCGTCCTCGCTCGCCCGCAACCCGATCGTCCTCGGCGCGTCCTCGCTCGTCGCCGGTCTCGTCCTGCGCCGGCGCGCGCGTCGCCGGGAGGAAGGCGGCGACGAAGACGGGTCGCCCGCAGCTCGGGAGGAGACGGCGGGCCACGCCGACTCGGAGACACCTGCGGAGACGGTCGCGCACTAGCGCGGGCGGCGCGCTCGCGAGGGACGACGACCTCGACGCGGCCCGAGCCGCCGGCTCGCCGCCCGCGTTGACGGTCGCGCTCGCGGTCGTTCACCTCGGCGTCGGACTGACCCTGGCCGGCCATGCCGCCGCCGCGCTCGGGTCTCGGTCGCTCCCCGGCCGGCGCAGGAGGCGCACGACGTCGGGCAAGCGGAAGAGGTGGACGGCAGGCGAAATGGCGGCTTCGTGAATCACCCAAGCGTTTTCCTCCGAAGCGGGCCGTCCGCGGAAATAGGTTCGTGAGCATCCTTGCGCGGGTCGCACGTTTCGGTTATCCTGCGCCGCGGAACAACATCCGAATGATGCCGATGACCGTCTACACCCGTACGTTCCTTCCCGAAAGCGGCGCGAGCCGCGTCGGGCTTGCCGTGGCTGCATACGTCCGTCCGCGATGCGTGCCGGGACGGCGACGTGCGAGCGCTCGACCGGAGGCGCATGCGCTAGGAGACTAGCCGCATAGCGACTCGAAGCGAGGGCGACCCGACGGGTCGCCTTCGTCGTTTCGGAGGTGGAATCGAGCAGTCGAAGCAGAAGGGTGATGCCCAGCTTGAACAAGCACTAGGTCGGAATCGAGGCCCCGCCTGAGAGAGAAAGACCCTCGGCGCGTCGTGGCGTGTAATTGCGCTGGAAGAAAGCGTTGGCTTTCTCCTGTGAATTTGCGAGTGACGTGCGAGGATCGGGCTCCAAAGCCCCTCCACGTAGGACGACGGCACGCCCGGGAGTGCGCACCCGGTGGCCGGCCGATCCAGGGTCGAAGGGTAGGCGAGTGGCTTGGACAACATCGTTCGGCTTCGGCCGGACGAGACAGACAGGCGCCGCCTTGCTTGCTCGAGCGGGTGTCGCTGCTGCGTCGATTCCCCCGCATGGGGAGTGGACGGAGGAGCGGGATCACGCCGGCCCGCGCTCCCGAGGGGCACCCGGCGTATCCACGTGAGGCGCCGGGTCATCTGGCCGTGGGGGAGCTTGGCCACCCCGCCGGCTTCGGGAGCCGGAGAGCGCAGGTTCGAGTCCTGCCGGCCAGACCTGCGCGGTAGAGGAGCGGCCGTCCTCGCGAGCCTCATGAGCTCGAGACCGCGGGTTCGAATCCCGCCCGCGCTTTTCGACCGGCGTCCGGCCCACTACCGCGGGCGATGACGACGCCGGTCGGTTCGGGGCAACGCGCGTCGGGGGCGTAGCTCAGGCGCGGAGAGCACTCGCTTGTCAGGCGAGAGGTCGCCGGTTCGAGTCCGGTCGTCCCCGCTCCAAGGTCGTGGTGGCCGTGGTGTAGGCGGAAGCACCCGGGGTCGTGAGCCCCGACGGCGCCGGTTCGAGCCCGGCCGGCCACCCTCCCTGCGGCTCGTCGCCCGGCGGGCCCTGTCTTCCCATCGTCGCGGGCCGGAGCGGCTCGGTTATCTCATGGCAGAGAGAGGCCGTAAGGCCTGCGGTTCGACTCCGCGTCCCGACCGCACGCCACGACCGCGACGTCTTCGCCCAGCCGGAAAGGAGGGACGCCATGTCGTACCTCGTGCAGTACGCCGCGCGGCTGCCGCGGACCGGAGCGAGCCGGTTGTCGCCTGTCCAGCGACCACGGATCCGGCTCGCACGCCACGACGAAAGGAGGTTCACGATGTCCTACCTCGAGCGGATCCGGCCGCGCCGACCGGCGCAGTCGGAGCCGATTCCGGGCTCCGGCCAGGTGCCGAACTCCGCCGGCGGATTCGCCTGGGCGGTCGACGACTGGACGCGGCTGCGCCGCTTCAAGTCGTCGGCTTCGACACCGCAACGCCGCAGCTGATTTCCGACCTCGCCCGCGGCGCGCTCTGAGTTCGAGGGCGCCGCGCGGCGCCCTCGAACACGGAAGGAGGCGAGATGCACCTGCACCTCGTGCGGGTCGTGGCGCGCCCCAAGCCGCTGCGCCCCGCGAAGGTGGTCGCGCTCGAGAGCCGCCGCAAGGCGCGCCTCGAGGCGGCCCGGCGCGACCGGCAGCGTCCGCGGCCGGCCGCGTGAAGCGACGAGCCGCACGCGCTCGCGCGAGCGCGTGCGGCTCCCGTGCGGATGTGGCGCAACCGGCAGACGCACCGGTCTCAGAAACCGGCAGGTGAGGGTTCGAATCCCTCCATCCGCATCACCGCGCCCCGAGAACGGGAAGGAGGTGGCAATGCAGCCGGACGAGGTGGTCTCGCGCGGCACGATCCTCCGCGCGACCGTCGGATCGACCGTCCACGGGCTCCATCACGGCGGGCAGGACGACCGCGACGAGATGGCGGTGTTCGTCGAGCCGCCGGAGTACCTGCTCGGGCTGCGGCGCGCGCCCGCGATCCGTGGCGGCCTGTACGGCTTCGAGCACTACGTCGAGCGGACGCAGCCCGAGGGCGTGCGCTCCGGCCCGGGCGACCTCGACCTCGTCGCCTACAGCCTGCGCAAGTACGTCCGCCTCGCCCTCAAGGGGCACCCGACGATCCTCCTGCTCCTGTTCGTACCGGACCAGCTCGTGCTCGTGCAGACGGACCTCGGCCGGGAGCTGCGGGCGCTGCGCCCCGCACTGCTCTCCCGCCGGGCCGGGCGTGGCTACCTCGGCTACCTGGGCGGGCAGAAGGAGCGCCTGCTCGGGACGCGCGGCCAGAGGCGCGTCAACCGGCCCGAGCTCGTGGAGGAGCACGGCTTCGACACGAAGTACGCGATGCACGCCGCCCGGCTCGGCTACCAGGGCGTGGAGCTGCTCGAGACCGGGTGGCTGACGCTCCCGATGCCCGAGCCCGAGCGGTCGCGCGTCATGGCGATCCGCACGGGAGAGCGGAGCTTCGAGGAGGCGATCGCGGAGATCGAGGAGGTCGAGCGGCGGCTCGCCGCGGCGCTCGAGCGAACGCCGCTGCCACCCGAGCCCGACCGCGCCGCGGTCGACGGCTTCCTCGTCGAGGCGTACCGGCGCGCCTGGCGCTGGTAGGGACGACGCGCCGCCGCCGAGCAGGCCAGGCGGCGGCGCCGACGGCCGTTGCGGCGTCTTCGCGCGCGCGATTGACGGCTCGTGCCAGTGGATAGCGAGCCGTAACGGCGTAATCGCGCACGGGAGGAGAGCCGATGGAGGCGGGGAGCCGGCCCGAGAGCGGGACCAAGGACAAGAACTACGACCTGATCACCGTGACCCACCTCTGCCTCGAGCACGTCTGGCGGCTCGAGCAGTACGCGGCCGACGCCGAGCGGGACGGCGACGAGGAGCTCGCCTCGCTCTTCCGCCGCATGCAGGAGCACAGTCGCCGCGGCGGCGAGGAGTGCAAGCGCCTGCTCCGCGCCCGGCTGGGCGAGAACGCGTAGCCGCCACGAAGCGACGTCGAAGATAAGCGGTGCGGCGGCGGCGGTCCGGTGCCGCGTCGGCTCTTGCGACGGCCTCGCCGGCGCGGTCCGCCGTCCCGGCATCTTCGCCCCGCCCGCAGCGCGCCGTATTGCGGCTACCTGTGGACTGTGCGATGATCGACCTCGTGTTCCGGCCTGGCTGCGGCGATCGCGGCCGTCGGGCGGTGGTTACGACGCCCTTCCCCCTCGCAGACGGCGCGGTCGCCGAGCCCGACGTAGGCGCTGGAACCCGGTGACGGTGGACCCGCGATCGCTGCGCGAGGCGTACGCGGTGCTCGGGTGCGCCCCGGGAGCGTCGTTCCGCGCTGCTCGACGTCGCCGGCATCTGGACGGCGCCCGATGCGCGCGACGAGGTCGCAGTTGCGTCCGCACGTCTTGCCGCGGCGGCGTCCTCCATCGACCAGGCGCTCGTCGCCGAGGAGGGCGGCGGGTTCGAGCCGTTCGCGAGCGGTGTCTACGGGGAGCGCGGAGGCGCGCTCTGCGCGGTGACGAGTGCGAGCTCTGCGCCGGCTCGCCGGCCGCGGACGCACGCTTTGCGGCACAGCGCGGCATGGTGCTCGCGCGCAGACGGCACGACGTCGAGATGACTCTGTGTCGGGAGTGCGGGACCTCGGTCTTCCGGCACATGACGAACCGCACGCTGAAGCAGGGGTGGTGGGGGATCATCGCGTTCTGACGAACTTCCTCGTGCTCGCCGGGAACGTGCGGCAGTACCGGAAACGGGTGCGCACGCTCGACGCGCGTAGCGAGCCTCCCGTCCCGGGCTTGTTCCCGTCGCCGCTGCCGGCGGGCAGGCCGCTACGGGCGCGCGCCGGGCCGTACGTCGCGCTCGTCACCCTGCTCGCGCTCGCCGTGCTCGTCGGCGTCGGAGCGTGGACCCCGCGCGAGGAGGCGAAACCGGGGCGGGGCGGTGGCCAGATCACCGTCGGCGACTGCCTGAACATCCTGGCGGCGGACGACATCGAGGAGATCGCCTGCTCGTCGGCCGATGCCGACGGCCGCGTCGTGCGCGTGATCGACGGCGCGACGGACGGCGGGAGGGGATGTCCGCAAGAGGCGACCTCGTACGTCGAAGAGCGGTCGAGCGAGAGCGGGCGCGTGGAGAAGACGTACTGCTTCACGCGGAACTGACGGGATGAAAGCCGCGCGTCGACCTACTTCCGTCGCGTCCGCTCGCCCGCGCCTTCCGCGACCGTTCTCACCTTCGCGCTCCGCCACCTTCACCCGGTGGTGAACGAAACCGATCCGCAGTCCGGTTCGTACTCACCCTGACAGGCGAAGAAAGGGGGAGAAGTGAAGCGTGTGACGTTGGCGGCCGCCGCAGCGGCCGCCCTACTCGTGGCAGCGCCCGCGCCCGCTTTCCATCACGTGCGCGTGCCGGCGAACGAGTGCGGGCAGTCGGCGAACGCCGGCGGGGCGAATCCGACGGCCGCGGCTCAGGTCTCGGCCCACAGCCAGGCGAACGACGGCAACGTTCCCATCCCACCGGCAGGGACGCCGGCCGAGGCGGCGTCTCCCGTCGTCGGGCCGGGCGCGACCTGCCCTGCTCCGCAAAAGTAACGAGTAACGGGCGGCACCGGCCGACGGTCGAGGGAGCCGCGCACGCGCGAGCGCGTCCGCGACGAGAGCGGCACCGCAGTCGCTTCGACCCGCCGCCTCACGGCGCGTAAGCAAGGGGGGCGGGTGGGGCTATACCCGCGGCCGTCCGGCGCGACCGCGAGCTCGCCCAGGTCGAGGCGCCGCAGCTGCGTCCGGAGCTCGTCGCCGGGGACGCTTCCCTCGCGGACGAGACGGGGTGTCGGGGCCGTGAGGTCGACGATGCTCGCCGAGCGCCGACGTTCGGGTGGGACGTGCTCGAAGTCGTCCACCAGGACGACTGGTACCCGATCGGCGAACACGGCCGCCACGGTGGCCGGGTCGGTGATCGTCGGCTGCCCCGTGAGGTTCGCCGACGTCCCTGCGAGCGCCCGGCCTCCGCGGTCGCGGAGCGCAAGCACGAGCTCGCGAAGCGGGGAGACGGGCGTCTCCTCGGTCCACATGTTCAGGATCGTTCCGTCCTGGACGACGTGGCGGGGGGCGCCGGGCCGGGCGGCCGGAAGGATCAGGCCGAGGGCATGTACCACCCGAGAGAGGGCCTGCAAGCGCGGGAACGGGTAGGTCGTCTGCAGCACGGGCGCGTCGAGCGCTACGTGCTCGGCGAAGAGCTCGGGCGGACAGACGAGCGCCACGCCTCTGTGCCGGCGCCCTTTCGCCGCCGCGACCTTGTCGGGCACGCCGGGGTCGTCGGCGTCGCCTGCCAGCACGAAGATGCCGTGGGGGGAAGGACGACGATCTCTCCGGCGACGAGCGCGTCCACCGCCCGCTCGCGATCGGCCCGGCCCGTCACCCTGAGCACCGGTGCACTCTGCGAGCCGGCTCCTGCTCACGTGCTAAGCAAACGACCCGCACCGGCGGTCTATGGAGGTGTGGCCTCCGACGAGCGCCTGGCCGCGATCGAGCGCCTGTACCGCGCCCGGTTCCGCGACTTCCTGCGCGTCGCGCTGGCGATCACCGGCGACTACGAGACGGCGCTCGACGCCGTCCAGGACGGGTTCGGCGACGCGATTCGCAGCCGTGCGTCGTACCGGGGCTCCGGCTCGCTCGAGAGCTGGGTTTGGCGGGCGGTCGTGAACGCCAGCCGCGACGCCAGGCGGCGGAGCGCGCGGGCCGCCTGCTGCGCTAGCCCCCGCCGGACGCCGCGCCGGTCCTCAGCACCGCCGCCGTCGCGGCGTCGGCGGGGTAGAACGCCTCGACCGACAGCTCCGCGAGCGTCACGTCCGCCGGCGTGCCGAAGGTCGTCACCGTGGCGAAGAAGGAGAGACGCCGGTGGCCGTGGCGCAGGTGGAGCGGCAGCACGACCTGCGCCGGCGCGGCGCCGTCGGCGGGCAGCGGGTCGGCGCGCACGCCGGGGTAGCCGCGCAGCTCCTCGAACAGCGCCTCGAGCGCCGGGTCGCCCGTCGCCTCGAGCTCCCGCCGCAGGCGGTGGAGGAGGTGCGCGCTCCACTCGGCGAAGTTCAGGATGCGCGGCGCCAGGCCGTGCGGATGCAGCGTCGCGCGCAGCGCGTTCGCCGGCGGCTCCAGGAGCTCCGGATCGACGCCGTCGGTCAGGAAGGCGACCGCGGCGTTCGCGAGCACCAGGCTCCAGCCGCGGTCGACGACGACCGCCGGGTACGGCTCGTGCGCCGCCAACAGCCGCTCGAGCGCCTCGCGGACCGCTCGCATCTCGTCGTCGTCGAGCGAGCGCTCGCCGTACGCGGGCGCGTAGCCGGCGGCGAGCAGCAGGCGGTTCCGCTCGCGCAGCGGCAGGTCGAGCCGCTCGGCCAAGTGGAGAAGCATCGTCCGGCTCGCACGGGCGCGGCCCGTCTCGACGAAGCTGAGATGCCGGGCAGAGATCGCCGACGCGCTCGCCAGCCGCAGCTGGCTCAGGTTGCGGCGCTCGCGCCATTCGCGGAGCAGCCGCCCGGCGTGGGCACTGCCTGTCTCGAGGGCCACGCGCGGAAGTTACCCGCCGCGCGGACGCGGATCGATTACCTCACAGGTAATTGCGGTGCGTCGCGACACCCGTGATCGTGGACGCGAACCACGAACGAGGAGGAGTTCCATGGCCACGATTGCCACGACCGCGAGTGCCCGCGCGTCGGCCTCGCCGGCGGTGCGCGCGCTCCGCTTCGACGCGCTCGTCTCCGTCGCGTTCGGCGCGACCGTCGCGGCAGGAGCGCCGCTGCTCGACCGCCTCTTGGGCGCGCCGGCGGCGTTCCTCGTCCCGCTCGGCGCGGTCGTCGTCGCGTACGGGGGAGCGCTGGCTCTGGTAGCCCGTGCCGGTGCGCCGAGGGCGCTGGTCGCCGCGGTGGCCGCGGGCAACGCCGTGTGGGTCGGCGCCAGTCTGGTCGTCGTCGCCGCCGACGTGCTGACGCTCACCACGGCGGGCGTCGTCGTCGCGCTGCTGCAGGCGGCCGCGGTCGCCGGAATCGCGGGCGCCGAGGCGCGGACACTGCGGGCGCGGCCACCGGAGGACATCGTGGATCGCCCGCGTCACGACCACGAGGTCGGCTGAGGAAGCGAGCGGCGGCGCCACTCGTCATCGGCCGGCGATCGACGTCCGACGCGGTCGCGCGCGACGCCCGCCCGGGCGGCCGGCCCGGCCGCTGCCGGTAGCGTCGCGTAGGGCTCCGCGTTGAAGATCGTCCTCTGGCACGGCTACCTGCTCTCGGCCACCGGGTCGAACATCTACACCCAGGCGGTCGCGCGCGAGTGGGGCCGGGCGGGGCACGAGGTCGTGGTCGTCTGCCAGGAGCGCGAGCCCGAAGCGCTCGACCTCGCCGGCGCGCGCGTCGTGCGGCCGGACGTCGGCCCCGTGCTGCCCGTGTTCGTGCTCGACCGCTACGAGGGGTTCGAGGTAAAGCTGGCGCAGGACCTGACGCCGGCCGAGCGCAGGCGGTACGTCGAGGCGAACGCGGCGGCGATCCGCGCGCAGCTGCCGGCGGACGTCGTGTTCGCCAACCACGTGGTGATGGGCGCGCCGGTCGCGCGCGCCGCGGGCGCGCCGTTCGCCGTCAAGGTCCACGGCTCGGAGCTCGAGTACGCGATGCGGCTGAGCCCGGACCTCTGCGAGTGGGGAGGCGCAGCGCTGCGCGAGGCGGAAGCGGTGTTCGTCGGCTCCGACCACATCGGGCGGGTGCTCGCCGAGCTCGTCGGGCCCGTGGGGCGCGTGCACGTCGTCCCGCCCGGCGTGGACGTCGACGAGTTCCGCCCGCGCCCGCACGACGAGGCGCTGCGCGACCTGCTCGCCGAATGCCGGCGCGATCCGCCGAACCCCGGCAACGCGAACGAGCGGCTGCCCGACGAGGGCAACGCCGAGCGGCTCGAGCACTTCTTCGCCGAGCCGGGGCCCGTCGTCCTCTACTTCGGCAAGCTGCTCTACAACAAGGGCGTCCACGTGCTGCTCGAGGCGCTGCGGGGCATCGAGGCGCGCGCGCTCGTGGTCGGCTTCGGCGACTACCGGGCGGAGCTGGAGGCGATCGCGCCGCCGACCGCGCTGTTCACGGGGCCGCTCAAGCACCGGCACCTCGTTCACCTGATCCCGCTCGTCGACGCCGCCGCGGTGCCGTCGATCTTCCCGGAGGCGTTCGGCATGGTCGCCGCCGAGGCGGCCGCCTGCGGCTGCCCGCCGCTCGTCGCGCGCCATTCCGGCCTGGCGGAGGTCGCCGCGGGGCTCGAGCGCGCGTACCCCGCCCGGCATCGCGAGCTGGTCGCGTTCGAGACCGGGGACTCGCTCGACCTCGGCTTCCGGCTCGCGCGTCTGCTTGCGCTCCCGGCGGAGGAGCGGGCCGCGCTCGGCGCCGCCGCGCGGCGCGCGGTCGTGGAGAACTGGGCCTGGGCGAGCGTGGCGCGGCGCCTGCTCGAGCCCTTCGAGCTGCGACCGCGAGCACCCGGCGCCGCCGTGTAGCGCGGGCGTTTGTCCACGCCGCGCCCGGATACCGCGCGGTCGTGGACTTCAAGGAGTCGATGGAGCTGGTCTCGCGCGCGCTCGACGTGGCCGGGGTCGGGATCATCGTCGGCGGGATCGCCGTCACGACGGTCCTCGTGCTCACCCGCGGGGGTGCGTGGGACGGCGAGCGGTTCCGCTACTACCGCCGGGGAGTGGGGCGGGCGATCCTGCTCGGGCTCGAGTTCCTCGTGGCCGCGGACATCATCCGCACGGTCGCGGTCGCGCCGACGTTCCGCGGCGTCGGGGTGCTCGCGATCATCGTCGCGATCCGGACGTTCCTGAGCATGACGCTGGAGGTCGAGCTCGAGGGCCGCTGGCCCTGGCAGAAGCGGCCGTCCAGGCCCGCCGGCGCGTAGCGCGGGTCACCGGCGCGTGCGCGGCGGGTCGTGCCCCGGCGCCGGGTCGCCCTGCTCGCGCGCGTCGCGCGCGAGGCGAACGGTCGCGTCGACCGTCTCGGACGCGATCGCGATGCCCGCCTCGTCGAGGCGCTCGCGGATGCGCCGGGTCATGTCGTCCTTCAGCGAGCGGGCGACGCGCACCGGGACGACGAAGCGGGCGGCGAGCTCCATCCAGTTGTCGGTCGCGCGGATGAACACCCGCGGCTCGAGCTCCGTGCGCGGCATCGGGTAGCTGCGGCGGATCGACTCGATCGCCCGGCGCGCCTCCTCCGAGCGCGAGACCCGCACCGCCTCCTCCTCCATGATCTGCTCCGCCGCGCGCCAGTCGCTCTCGTACGAGACCGGGATCGTGAGCTCCTCCCAGATGTACTCGAACGCGCCGGAGTAGTTGAAGACTGGCTCGGTGAACGTCGCCTTGTTCGACACCGTGACGATCCGCCCGGTGTACTGCCGGCCGCGGACCCACGAGTCGCCCTCGCTCGAGCCGATCTCCATCACGGTCGTCCGCAAGGGGGTCACGTCGATCACGTCGCCCTCGACGCCGCCGATCCGGACGCGGTCGCCGACCCGGTAGATCCGCCCGAGCAGGATGTTGAACCAGCCGGCGATCGCCCCGATCACCTCCTGCATCGCGAAGGCGACGCCGGCGGCGGCCAGGCCGAGGACGACGCCGATCCGTCCGGCGAACGGGCGCCAGACGATCGCGAGCGCGATCAGCGCGCAGACGAAGACGGCGACGCGGACCACCTTGCGCAGGTGGTAGCGGGCGTACGCGTCGTCCACCCGGCGCGTCGCGACGCTCGCGAGCGGCCACGCCAGCGCGACCGCGAGCGCCACCAGGACGGCGGTCGTGGCCAGCCGGCCGAGCACCGTCTGGTTGTCGCGGACGAGATCGAGGAACGCGTCCACCCAGGTGGGATTGCCCCTCGCGTGCCCCGCGACACGCACGGCTCAGGCGCGGGCGTCCTCGAGGCGGCGGAGGGTGCAGACGTCCTCGAACCCGAGCCGCCGCAGGATCGGGTACGACGTGCGCGGGACGGCATGGGTGACGAGCGCGGCCGTGCCGCGAGCCACCGCGTAGTCCCAGCGGGCACGGACGAGGGCGCGGTAGAGCCCCCGGCCACGCGCCCACGGCGCAGTCGCGCCCCCGATCAGGAAGACGCCCCACTCAGAGGGAGAGGCGGCCGCCGCGGCCGCGGGCCGGCCGTCGAGCGTGGCGAGGAACGTGACCGGGACGCCGAGCCGCTGGTCCTCGGCGAAGTCGTCGCGCAGGCGGGCTCGGTTCCTCGCGCGGCGGTCGGCCGGCATCTCGAACGCATCCCATTGCAGCTCGCGCGCCGCGCGGAACTGCTCGTACGTCTCCACCCGCCGGACGTCGACGCCGGGCGGCGCAGGCGCGGGCTCGCCGGTCAGGACGACCGCGTGGAGCAGCGCCGCGCGGTCGCGCGGCTCGCCGAGGCCGGCGGCGTGCAGGCGTTCGTACAGGTCGGGTGGCTCGGCGGACGGCCCGACCGACCAGATGGGCGCCCTCTCGCGCGCGACGCGCCCGCGAACCTCGGCGAGGAGCGCCTCGACCTGGCTCGCGGCCGCCCGCACACCGCTGACGGAGGCCCAGGTCGGCCCCTGGAGGATGCAGACCCGCTCGTCCGCGAAGCGCACGACGCTTCCGCCCTCCGGCAGGAGGGCGAAGCGGTCGGGGGTCTCGGCGTACTCGCGGAGCGCGGGCGAGATCGCCACGGCGGGCGACTCTAGTCGGCCGCGTTGCCGCCGCGGCGGTCTGCGCTACCCGCCTCGGAGGTAGCCGAACCAGGCGAGCCTGCGCCGCAGCGCGGCGATGTACGCGCGCCCCTCGGGCCCGGTGCCGAGCGCGGCGACCTCGTTCGCCGCTGCGAGCGCGTAACCCGGCGCTGAGCCGCGCTCGAGGCGCCGCTATAGTCGCGCCACCTTGGCGCGGCTTCGCGAGCCGGAGCATCCGCAGGAACGCGAGGGCGCCGCACCGGCCGCGCGAGGGCTCGCCCAGGTGGAGGGGGGCACGCCGCCGGCCCTCCTCGACCTGAGGGCGGTTGCGTCGGGGTACGCCGTGCCGCTGGCGCTGCTCTTCGCGATCGCGCTGTTCTCGGTTCTGCGCCCGGACACGTTCTTCACCGCGGACAACTTCCGCACGATCCTGGTCACGCAGTCGGTCCTCATCGTCCTCGCGCTCGGCGTGACGGTGGCGCTCGCGGCCGGCGAGTTCGACCTCTCGATCGCCGCGCTGCTCGGCTTCTCGGCCAGCCTGGTCGCGTTCCTGACCTCGACGCACGGCTGGTCGCCCGCGCTCGCCTTGCTCGTGTCGCTCGGCGTCGCGCTCGCCGTCGGGGTCACGAACGGTGTGTTCGTCGTCGTCTTCGGGGTCAACTCGTTCATCACCACGCTCGGCACCGGGACGTTCGTCACCGGCCTCGCGACCGCGATCGTCGGCGCGACCACGATCGGCGGCGTGCCGGCCGCCGTGACGCGGCCGATGCGCGAGGAGCTGCTCTCGCTCGACCTGCCCGTCTTCTACGCGCTCGCCCTCGCGCTCGTCCTCTGGTTCCTCTTCGAGCACACGCCCACCGGCCGCTTCCTCTTCTTCACCGGGGAGGGACGCGAAGCGGCGCGGCTCGCCGGCGTGCGCGTCGACCGGATGCGGTTCGGCGCGCTCGTGACGTCGGCGGTGTTCGCCTGGTTCGCGGGCCTGATCCTGGTCGGGCAGACGGGCGCGGCGAACACGACCTACGGCGTGCCGTTCCTGTTGCCCGCGTTCGCGGCGGGCTTCCTCGGCGCGACCACCATTCGCGCCGGCCGCTACAACGTCTGGGGGACCGTGATGGCCGTGCTCCTGCTCGCGGTGGGGACGACGGGGCTCCAGCTGCTGGGCGCCGCCGGCTGGGTCTCCGACGTCTTCAACGGCGCCGCGCTCGTCCTCGCGGTCACCCTCGCACGGATCGCGGCGCGGGAGGAATAATCACCGCTCGACTGTGGCGGCGGCGAAAGGAGCGAGCGTGCAAGCAGGCGAGGCGGGGCGGCATCTCCGGAGGGCGCTGGTCGTACTCGCCGCGCTCACGCTCGTTCTCGGGACGGTCGCGGGCTGCGGCGGCGACGACGGCGACGAGGCCGAGAACGGGACGACCCCCGCGGGCGAGGCGGGCGGCGACCTCGTCGAGCAGGCGCGCAGCGAGATCGAGCAGGCGCGCGAGCCGCTCGAGTTCGAGCCGCCCGGGTCCGAGATCGACGTCTCCGAGGTGCAGGGCAAGCGCGTCCTCGTCCTCTCGGTCGACCAGCGCATTCCGGCGCTCGCCGCCGTCGCGTCCGCGATCCGCGAGGCCGGCGGCGTCGCCGGCGTGCAGGTCAGCACATTCGACGCGAGGTCGGATCCCAGCCGGATGCAGCAGGGCGTCCGCCAGGCGTCGCAGCAGGCGGACGCGATGATCCTGCTCGGCATCCCGATCGCGCTGGTGGAGCAGAACCTGCCGCCCAAGGAGCAGGTCCCGGCGGTGAGCGTCCTCAACAACGAGCCGGTCGCGGACGACCCCGGGCAGGGCGCGGGCTCCGACCGCGTGTACGCCTCGACGGCGCCGTCGTACTTCCGCGGCGGTCAGCTGGCCGCCTACAAGGCGATCGTCGACACGGACGCCGCCGCGAACGTCGTCATCTTCAACACGAGCGAGATCACGCCGGCGGCGTCGGTGGTGAGCGGCATGCGCGACGTCCTCGACCGGTGCGACGAGTGCACCGTGCGCCAGAACGACACGCCGCTCGCGGAGTGGGCGACCGCGCTGACCGGGAAGGCGCAGTCGGAGATCCGCCGGAACCCCGACGTCAACTACCTGTTGCCGATCTTCGACGGCATGGCGATCTTCGTCACCGCCGGCATCAACCAGGCGGGCGCGGCCGACCGCGTGCAGAACGCGTCCTTCAACGCGACGCCGGCGGCGCTGAAGCTGATCCAGAACGGCGACCCGCTGACGGCCGACCCCGGACAGCCGAACGGATGGACCGGCTGGGCCGCGCTCGACCAGGCGCTGCGCGGGATGCTCGGCGAGGAGCCCGCCGAACCGGAGATCCCGCAGCGCTACTTCGACGCGGAGAACCTCGAGGGCGTGAACGTCGACGACGAGGCCGAGCTGTTCGGCGACCCGGATTACGAGGGCGGGTTCCGGGAGCTCTGGGGCGTGGACGACTGAGCCGCCGCCGCGCGGGCGAGCGCCCCTCGCCGCCGTGACGAGCGACGGCGCGCCGATGCTGGCCGCCCGGCGCCTGTCGAAGCGCTTCGGCAGCACGCGCGCGCTCGACGACGTCACCCTCGAGGTGGCGCCGTCCGAGGTACACGCGCTGCTGGGCCAGAACGGCTCCGGCAAGTCGACCCTGATCAAGGTGCTGTCGGGCTACCACGCCCCCGACGAGGGGGCGATCGACGTGCGCGGCCGGCCGCTGCCGCTGCCCCCGAGCGCCGACGACGCCCGGCGGCTCGGGATCAGCTTCGTCCACCAGGACCTCGGGCTCGTCGACTCGCTGTCGGTGCTCGACAACCTGCGCGTCGGCCGGTACGAGACCGGCCTCGGCGGCCGGATCCGCTGGCGCGACGAGCGGCGGCGGGCGCGGGCGCTGCTGCGCGATTTCGAGCTCGCCCTCGACCCCGACGTCCGGGTGGGGCGCCTGGCGCAGACGGAGAAGGCGATCGTCGCGATCGTGCGGGCGCTGCAGGACCTCGAGCAGTGGGCGGGAGGCGGGCTGCTCGTCCTCGACGAGCCGACGGCGTCGCTGCCCGAGGACGAGGTGCGGCGGCTGTTCGCGGCGGTCGAGCATGCGAAGGAGCGCGGGTCCTCCGTCCTGTTCGTCACCCACCGGCTCGACGAGGTGCTCGCGATCAGCGACCGCGTCTCGGTGCTCCGCGACGGGCGGCTCGTGGCGACCCGGCCGACCTCCGAGCTCGACCACGCCTCGCTCGTGACGCTGATCCTCGGGCGCGAGCTGGGCGAGCTCTACCCGCCGGTCGAGCACCGTCCGGCCGCGACCGTGCTCGAGGTGCGCGGGCTGGCCGGCTCCGTCGTCCGCGACCTCTCCCTCGCTCTTCGCGAGGGGGAGGTGCTCGGGCTCACCGGCCTGGTCGGGGCGGGCCACGACGAGCTTCCGTACCTCGTGTCGGGCGCGCGCCGCGCGCAGGCGGGCGAGGTCGTCCTGCGCGGCCGCTCGCTCGGGCTGCCGTCCCCGGCCGAGGCGGCGGCGGCCGGGATCGGGTTCCTGCCGGGCGACCGCCAACGCCTCGCCGGCATCCCGCGCGCGCGCGTGCGCGAGAACGTGACCGTCGCCGGGCTGACCCGGTACCGAGGGCGCTTCGGCCTGGACGCCCGGCGCGAGCGCCGCGACGCCGCCGCGACGCTGGAGCGGCTGCAGGTGCACCCGCGCGACCCCGAGCGGCGGCTGGCCGAGCTGTCGGGCGGGAACCAGCAGAAGGCGCTGCTCGGCCGGTGGCTGCAGGTCCGTCCCGCCGTCCTGCTGCTCGACGAGCCGACTCACGGCGTGGACGTCGGCTCGCGCCAGGCGATCTTCGGCATCCTCGAGCAGGCGGCCGAGGCCGGCACCTCGATCCTGTACGCGTCGGCCGAGTACGACGACCTCGCCCACCTGTGCGACCGGGTGCTCGTCTTCCACCGCGGGCGCGTCGTCCGCGAGCTGAGCGGGGCGGCGCTGACGGCGGACGCGGTCGCCGCCGCCTGCTACCACGTGCCCGACGCCGGCGGGGCTCCGGTAGATTCGGCCGACCCAGGATGACGCTTCCCGAGACCGCGCCGGCGCGGGGAGGTGCGCGCCCCGACACCACGTCGCTCTACTTCGCCAACCTGGCGTATCCCGCGATCGCCGCGGCGGCCGCGTCGGACCCGCCGACGGTCCTCTTCTTCCCGGTCGGCTCCACCGAGCCGCACGGCCCGCACTCGCCGCTCTGCACCGATCCCGTGATCTCGCTCGGGATGTGCGAGCGCGCCTGCCTGCGGCTGCGGGACGACCCGGAGCTGCGCGGGCTGATCCTCCCGCTCCTCCCGTACGGCGTCACCCGCTACACCGCGAGCTTCGGCGGCGCGATCCATGTGCGCGAGGAGACGCTGCACGCGCTGGTGGTCGACGTTTGCAGGTCGCTCCTCGACCAGGGGTTCCGCCACGTCGTGCTCGTGAACAACCACTTCGAGCCGGAGCACGTGCAGACGCTCCACCGCGCCGCCGACGACGTCGAGCGCGAGCGCGGCGCCGTCGTCGGCTACCTCGATCTCACGCGCAAGGAGCGCGCGACCCGGCTGACCGAGGAGTTCCGCCGCGGCGAGTGCCACGCCGGCCGCTACGAGACCTCGCTCGTCCTGGCCGACCGGCCCGAGCTGGTCGACCGCGGGACGATGGTCTCGCTCGCTTACGTGCCCGTGAACCTCGCCCAGGTCATCGCGCAGGGGATGAAGGAGTTCACCGAGATGGGGCTCGAGAGCGCCTACTGCGGCTCGCCGGCGGAGGCGACCGCCGAGGAGGGCGAGGAGAGCTTCGCGGTCCTGACCGAGATGCTCGTCGAGCTGGCGCGCGAGCTCGTCCGCGGGACGGGCGGGCGCGACCGCTCCGGCCTGTTCGGGCGCGTGTAGAGGGGGTGGAGGAGTGGCCACGGCCGTCCACGTCGACCCGGTGACCTTCGAGATCGTGCGGCACAAGCTCTACAACGTGATGGACGAGACGATCATCGCGCTCGAGAACGTCTCGGGGTCGCCGATCACCAACGAGGGCCACGACCTGATGGCCTCGCTCTACAAGGCCGACGGCGGGCTGATGGTCGGCGGCGTCGGCTTCCTGCACCACCTGACGAGCGCCGCGCAGGCGGTGAAGCACATCATCGCCGACTACTCGGAGAACCCCGGGATCTTCGAGGACGACGTCTACTTCCTGAACGACTCCTACACGGCGGCGCTGCACCCGCCGGACGTCTACATCATCTCGCCGATCCACTACGAGGGCGAGCTGCGCGGGTTCGTGGCGAACTTCGTCCACGTCACCGACATCGGCGCGATCGACCCCGGCGGCTTCTCGCCGAGCGCGCGGGACAACTACCAGGAGGGCTTCCAGACGAAGGGCCTGAAGATCGTCGAGCGCGGGCGGATGCGCAAGGACGTCGTCGAGACGTTCCTGAACATGGTCCGCGACCCGGGGATGACGCAGCTGGACCTGAAGTCGCAGCTCGCGGCCAACCACGTCGCCAAGGAGCGGATGAAGGAGCTGTACCGCGATTACGGCGTCGACGTGGTAGACGCGGTCTCCGAGGAGCTGATCCGCCAGTCCGAGCAGCTCGTCCGCGAGCGCCTGCTGGAGATCCCCGACGGGCGCTGGCGGGCGCGCGAGTACATCGACATGCCGGGCGCGAACGCGAAGGTCGAGGTGACGGCGATCAAGGAGGGCGACACGCTCACCTACGACTTCACCGGCTCGAGCCCGCAGACCGAGCTCGGGGTCAACTGCGCCTACTGGGCGACCTGGGGCGGCCTCTTTGCGCCGATCTTCCCGCTGCTGGCCTGGGACGTGACCTGGAACGAGGGCGTGACGCACCCGATCCGGATGGTGGCCCCGGAGGGGACGGTCGTGAACTGCCGCCGCCCGGCGCCGATCTCGATCGCGACCGTCGGGACGATCCAGATCGTCAACAACCTCTCGACCCTGCTGATCTCCAAGATGCTCGGCGCGACCGAGAAGTACCGCGACCGCGCGACGGCCGTCTGGCACGGAAGCCACGCGCACGTCGAGACGCACGGGCTGACGGCCGACGGCGAGTTCTTCGTCGCGCCGCTGACCGACACGTTCTGCGGCGCCGCCGGCGCGCGGGCGTTCGCGGACGGGGTCGACCTGGGCGGCGAGATCCCGAACGTCGTCTCGCGCTGGGCGAACGTCGAGAGCCAGGAGCTGAACACGCCGCTCGTCTACCTCTACCGCCGGGCGGTGCCGGACTCGGGCGGGCCCGGGAAGTACCGCGGCGGGGTCTGCCACGAGTACGCCTTCACGCCGAACCGGACCGGCGGCCCGATGGGCGTCGTCCTGTTCGGCAAGGGGACGCGGGCGCCGATGAGCCTCGGGATCTTCGGCGGCTACCCCGGCTGCAACGTCGGCTACTCGACCTTCCGTCGGGGCAACCCGCACGAGCTGCCCACCAGCCTCGAGACGACAACCGGCGAGGAGCGGATCGACCAGTTCTGGGGGCACATCGAGCTGGAGGAGGGCGACATCCAGTACGTCCGCTTCATGGGCGGCGGCGGCTACGGCGATCCGATCGACCGGGAGCTCGACCGGGTGCTGGAGGACGTCCTGCGCGGGCTCGTGACCCGCGAGGCGGCGGAGGCGATCTACGGCGTCGTCCTCGCCGACGGGGCGGCCGATCCGGTCGCGACGGCGGAGCGGCGGCGCGCGATCCGGGCCGAGCGGCTGGGGCGCGACGTCGACCTCCCCGACGTCCGCGCCGCCGTGCCGCCGACGGGCATGCCCGTCTCGGAGTACCTGCAGCGCACCCCGGGCGGCACGACGCAGTGCACGTGGTGCGGCGCGGAGTTCGGACCGGCCGGCGCCGACTGGAAGGACCACGCACTCCTGCGGCGCGTGCCCGTCGCGGCGGCCGGCCCGCTGCGGAACGAGTCCGACGAGTTCGTCCTGCTCGAGGCCTGCTGTCCCTCGTGCGCGACGCTGCTCGACGTCGACCTGGCGGCCGGGGACGACGGCCCGCTCCACGACCGGATCGAGCGCTGGCCGTGACGCCGGCCGAGTACCTGGTCGGCGTCGACATCGGCGGCACGTGCACCGACTGCGTGGTCGTCGACCAGGAGGGCCGCGTGACGCTCGCGAAGGCGTTCTCGACGCCGCCCGACTTCTCGGGCGGGATCTTCGACGCGCTCGACGTCGCGGCCGAGGAGCTCGGGCGGACGCGCGCGGAGCTCCTCGCCGACACGCGGCTGTTCCTGCACAGCACGACCGTGGCCGAGAACGCCGTCGTCGACGGCACGCTCGCGCGGGCGGGCGTGATCACCAACCGCGGGTTCGAGGACAACCTGTTCGCGATGCGGGGCGGCTACGGCCGCTGGTCTGGCCTCACCGAGGAGGAGAAGCGCAACCCGATCGAGACCGACAAGCTGCCGCCGATCGTGCCGCGCGAGCTGGTCGCCGGGGTGCGCGAGCGGACGGACGCGCGCGGCGGCGTCCGCGTCGAGCCGGACGACGGGGACATCGAGCGAGCGGCGCGCGGGCTGCTCGACGCGGGCGTCGAGGCCGTCGGGGTCAGCACGCTGTGGTCGTTCGTCAACGCCGAGACCGAGCGCCGGATCGGCGAGCTCGTGCGCCGGCTGCGCCCCGACCTCTTCCTGACGCTGTCGCACGAGATCGCGCCCGTTGTCGGCGAGTACGAGCGAACGTCCACCGTCGCGCTGAACGCGCGGCTCGGCCCCGTCGTCGGTCGCTACCTCGACAACCTCCGCCGGCGGCTGGAGGACGCCGGCTTCCAGGGGACGCTGCTCGTCGCCCAGGCCTACGGCGGGCTGCTCCCGTTCGAGGAGGCGGCCACCCGGCCGGTCGGGATGATCGAGTCGGGGCCGGTGAGCGGGCTGGTCGGCTCGCAGAACCTGGGCGAGCTGGTCGGCTTCCGCAACATCATCGCGGCCGACATGGGCGGCACGACGTTCAAGGTGGGCGTCGTCCGCGAGGGGCTGATCGAGTACCAGCGGGAGTCGATGGTGCTGCGCTACCACTACGCGCTGCCGAAGATGGACGTCGTCTCGCTCGGGCTGGCGGGCGGCAGCATCGTCTCGATCGAGCCGCGCACGGGGACGCCGCGGATCGGGCCGCGCAGCGCAGGCTCGGTCCCCGGGCCCGTCTGCTACGGGCACGGCGGCGAGGACCCGACGATCACGGACGTGGACGCGATCCTCGGCTACCTGAACCCCGACTTCTTCCTCGGCGGACGCGCGAGCCTGGACATCGACCGGGCGCGTGCCGTGTTCGAGGAGAAGATCGCCGAGCCGCTCGGGCTGCCGCTGATCGACGCCGCCGCGGCGATGTTCAAGCTGGCGAACAGCCGCTTCCACGACCTCCTGCACCGGACGACCGTCCAGCGCGGGCTCGATCCCCGGAAGTTCGCCCTCTTCTCCTTCGGCGGCACGGCGGGGATGCACGTGGCCGCGTACGGCGAGGAGCTCGGCGTCTCGCACATCGTCGTCCCGCACTCCGCCTCGGTGCACGGCGCCTTCGGGCTGGTCACCTCGGACATCGCGCATGAGGACCAGATCACCCAGCCGTTGCGGCCGCCCGTCGACCTGGACGCGCTGCGCGGCGTGTTCGGCGAGCTGGAAGGCCGGATCACCGGGCAGCTGCACGCGGAGGGCTTCGGCGACGGCGACATCCGCCTGCAGCGCTCGATCGACATGCGCTACCGCCGCCAGGTGCACATCCTCACCGTGCCGGTCGTCGCCGACGGACGGATCGACGAGGCGGCCGTCGACCGGACGATCGAGCTGTTCGAGACGCTCTACGAGGAGAAGTACGGCAAGGAGTCGGCCTACCGGGAGGCGGGGATCGAGCTCGTGAGCTTCCGCGTGCGCGGGTCCGGCGTCGTCCGGCGCCCGGAGTTCCGCGTCCACGAGGTCGCGCGCGAGGACGCTTCCGGCGCGGTCGTCGCCACCGTGCGCGCCTGGGTCGACAGGGCGGGGGAGCTTCAGGACGTCCCGGGCTACGACTTCGAGCGCATGGTGCCGGGCAACGTCGTGCCCGGCCCCGCAGTCGTCTGGACGCCGATCACGACGCTCGTCGTCGCCGTCGGCCAGCAGGCGCGCGTGGACGAGTACAAGAACCTCGTGATCGCGTCGGGCGACGGCGCTCGCTGACGGCGGCGCCCGGTGAGGGCGCGCGCGAGCGCGGCGCCGCTGCCGGAGCACCGCCGATGACGAGCGCGGTCACGGCGTGTCGCTCGGGCCGCGGACGCGCGCCAGCAGGCGTTGCAGCGCCTCCTGCTCCTCGGCCGACCAGAGCCGTCCGAGGGTGCGGGCCGCGGCCTCGGCCACCGTCGCCTGCGCCTCGGCGAGCGTGCGCCGGCCGGCCTCCGTGAGCACGGCGAGCGCGAGGCGCGCGTCGCGCGGGTGGGACTCGCGGTCGACGAGCCCGATCCGTTCGAGCGGCGCGAGCTGCCGCGCGACGCCCGACGGAGTGATGCCGAGGCGCGCGGCGAGCTCCACGCGCCGCATCCGGCCGCCGCGGGCGCGCTCGAGCTCGAGCAGCAGCGCGAAGTCGCCGAACGCGAGCCCGTGGAACGAGCCGAGGTCGGCGTCCACCTCCCGGACGACGCGCGTCCGCGCGAGGGCGAGGTCGAGGGCGACGGCGACCGGCTCCGGCTTCATGCGCGAAGTTATACACTACTCATTGAGTTGTCGTCAATACGGAACGGCGGGCCGTCGTCAATCCGGGAGGAGCGGCGCCGAGGGCCCGTCGTCCCGGCCGAGCAGGACGGCACGGGTGACCGCGCGCGCCCCGTAGCGGGCGCGGAGGTCGTCGAGCGCCGCGTCGAGCCCGCCGGGGCGCCGTCCGTGGAGCGGGAGCGCCAGCTGGCCGGCGTCCGCGTCCTCGAGGTTCTCGAGCGCGAGGCCGAGCAGCGTGAGGCCGCGCGCCTCGACCGTCGTCGCCGCCTCGGCGAGAAGGGCGCGCGCGGCAGCGAGGATCGCCGCCGTCTCGGCGGTCGGCTCCGGAAGCGTGTGCGAGCGGGCGGCACGGGAAAAATCGTCGAAGCGGAGGCGC
Source organism: Thermoleophilia bacterium (assembly GCA_014534345.1). Taxonomy (GTDB): domain Bacteria; phylum Actinomycetota; class Thermoleophilia; order Gaiellales; family Gaiellaceae; genus JACVRR01. The sequence continues at coordinate 28,087 of JACVRR010000007.1, forward strand.
AGGACGACCGTGCGCGCGCGCCGCGAGCCCGAGCGCAGCCGCGCCGCGAGGCGATCGACGAGGGTGATCAGGATCGCGTCCAGCTCGGCCGCGGAACGGGCGCGCCGGCCGAGCGCGCGCTGGGCCCCGAGAGAGCGGCGCCGGCGGCCGACGGCGACCGGTCGCGGATCGCGGTTGTGCGCCAGCGCGTGCAGGTGCCGGCCGGCCGCGCGGCCGAGCAGCGCGACCAGCGCCGGCTCGCCGAGGCCGGCTACCTCGCCGACGGTGTGGACGCCGCGCTCCTGCAGCTTGCGCGCCGTGACGGGGCCGACGCCCCACAGGCGCTCGATCGGGAGCGGGTGGAGGAAGGCGAGCTCCTCGTCGGGCGGCACGACGAGCAGGCCGTCCGGCTTCGCGACGGCGCTCGCGACCTTCGCGAGGAACTTCGTCCGCGCGACGCCGACCGTGATCGGCAGCCCCAGCTCGGCGCGCATGCGCCGGCGCACGCGGACCGCGATCTCGGCCGGCGTGCCGGCGAGCCGCCGCAGCCCCCGGACGTCGAGGAACGCCTCGTCGATCGACAGCCCCTCGACGAGCGGCGTCGTCTCGCGGAAGACGTCGAACACCGCCCGGCTCGCCGCCGCGTAGGCGGACATGCGCGGCTCGGCGACGATCGCCTCGGGGCACAGCCGGCGCGCCTGCGAGCCGCTCATCGCCGTCCGCACGCCGCGGGCCTTGGCCTCGTAGCTGGCGGCGAGGACGACGCCGGCGCCGACGATCACGGGACGCCCGCGTAGGCGCGGGTCGTCGCGCTGCTCGACCGACGCGTAGAACGCGTCGAGGTCGGCGTGGAGGATGGTCGGCGCCTCCATCTCCCGGGAACGCATGTTCGCAGGCGCGGCGGCCGGCGCGGGACCCGCCGCGCGCGTTTGCCAGCCGAGCGCGCGCGGAAACGAGGGGTACACACGCGGGCGACACGGAAAGGGGTCGGCAAATGGCGGTCACGCAGCGCGGAACATCGGCGAACTACCTGCAGCGGGCGCCGAGCCCCAGCGGGCTGGCGGAGGTCATCGACCTGATCCTCGACAAGGGCCTCGTGATCGACGCGTACGTGCGCGTGTCGCTGGTCGGGATCGAGATCCTGACGATCGACGCGCGCATCGTGATCGCGAGCGTCGACACGTACCTCCGGTTCGCCGAGGCGGTCAACCGGCTCGACCTGCAGGCGCAGCAGCGGGATCTCCCCGACATGCTCGGCGACGCGGTCGAGAGCGGCGGCCGGCGGAAGGCGAGCGGCGCGATCGAGGGTGCGAAGGAGAAGGTCCCCGGGCTCCGGGGCGGCGACCGCGAGGAGAAGGAGGAGGAGGAGGAGGAGGGCGCGCGGGCGAGCGACGCCGACGACGAGTCCTAGCCCGCGGGCGCGACGGGCGTTTCGCCCGGCGCCGTCGCGGGAAACTTCGTCGCGCTCCGAAGCTCAACACGAAAGGGGGCGTGTCATGGCCGGAGCGCCGGTACGTCGGTCGAGGTCGCTCCTCGCCGGCCTGCTCGCGGCAGTTGGCGTGTTCCTGGTGTTCCCCGCGATCGCGCTCGCGCAGTCGCCCGGAGTGCAGCGCCCGCGCGGGCCCGCATCCGAGCAGGAAGCCACTCCCGGAGAGGCGGGCGCGCTCGCCGGGACCGGGTTCGAGGTATGGCAGGTGGCCGTGCTCGGCGCGGTGCTGATCGTCGCCGGGCTCGTCCTGCTGCGCGGCGTCCGCGTACGCCAGAGCGAGGCCGCGTAGATCGAGAGAGAGGCGGGACGGGCCTCGGCTCGCGAGGCCCGTCTCGACGACCCGGTGAGGAGCGGCCCCTCGACCCCGTCCCGCTCGCGGGCGCCGGCGCGCCGGCGTCCCCGCCTGCGACGCCTGCGCGCGGTCGTCGCCGCCGTCCTGCTCTCGTGCGGCGTCGTGCTGCTTGCCGAGGCCGCCGTGACGGTGCTCTGGCAGGAGCCGCTCACGGCCCTGGCGGCGCGGGACCGGCAGGCGGCGCTCGAGCGCGAGCTGCGGCGGATGGAGGACGGCGCGGCGCTGCTCCGCGCGGTCAGCCGCCCGTTGCGGCCGGCGCCCAAGCCGCGCACCCGGACGCGACCGGCGCGTGCGCAGCGCGAGCGCGAGCGGATGCGCGTCCTCGCCCGCGCGCTCGCGCGTCGCGCGCGGGTTGGGGGGCCGATCGGGCGGATCGCGATCCCGAAGCTCGGCGTCCGGTTCGTCGTCGTGCGGGGAACCGACGACACCGCGCTCGAGCGCGGGCCGGGGCACTACCGGTGGACCCCTCTTCCCGGCCAGCGCGGAACGGTGGGCATCGCGGGCCACCGGACGACGTACCTCGCGCCGTTCCGGAACATCCACCGCCTGCGTGCCGGGGATCGGATCGTGCTCCGCATGCCGTACGGGCGCTTCGAGTACCGCGTCCGCCGCCTGGCGATCGTCTCGCCGGAGGAGACGAGCGTCCTGCGGCGCGTCGGGCACGACCGCCTGGTGCTGACGTCGTGCCACCCGCTCTACAGCGAGGCCGAGCGGATCGTCGCCTTCGCGCCGCTCGTCCGTGCCGTGCCGCTCGGCGAGGCGCGGCTGCCGCGGCGAGCGCGCCGGGCCGAGCGCGTCGCGGTTCCGCGGGCCTTCCCGTTCCTCGACTGGCAGGCGACGCCCCGGCTGTACGCGCCGGCGCAAGGCTGACCGGCGCCGCGGTCATAGCCGCCGTCCGGCCGTGGGCGGCGAGGGGGCCTCGAGCAAGCCGAGCCGGCGCGCCAGCCATGCCTTCGTGGTCGCCTGGACGACGAGCGTCGCGACGAGCGCGAGCGCGACGACGACCTGGATGCGGTCCGCCCCGGGGACACCGGTTGCGATCAGCAGGCCGGCGAGCGCCGCCGGAACGACGCCCGTCTCGCGCGTCCACGCCACGAACGCGAGCTCGTTGCGCGACCAGCCGGCGCGCCGGTCGGGGAGCAGGCAGGCGAGCACCGCGAGCGGGCGGGCGACCAGCACGAGCGTCGCGACGACGGCGAGTGCCGGCAGCAGCTCGTCGGCGATCGCGCCGAACGGCAGGTTGGCGCCGAGCGTGATGAACACGAGCAGGACGACGACGTCTGCGGCGAGCGCCGCGGTGAAGCGGACTTCCTCGCGCTCCTGCGGCCGCATCACGAGCCCGAGCCGTTCCACGTTCGCCACGACGAGGCCGGTCAGGAAGGCGCCGATGTAGCCGCTGCCGCCGGCGAAGTCGATCGAGACCCAGCTGGCCGCCACGACGGCCACGACCGCGATCGCGGCCGCCTCGCGCCACGCCCCGATCCGGCTGCTCGAGACGACGAGCGAGAGCACGACCCCGAACGCAAGCCCGACGACCGTGGAGACGCCGACGTCGGCGAGGAACTCGACGACCGGATCCCCGAGCGACGTCTCCTCGTTCACGACCGCGGTCGCGACGGCGAGCGCGAGGACCGCCCCGGTGACGTCGTTCAGCGCCGACTCCGCGACGATCGTCTGCGCGACCTTCCGTCGCACGCGCAGGCGGTCGAAGAGCGGAATCAGGATCGCGGGGTCGGTGGGGGCGAGGACGGCGCCGATCAGGAAGCCGGTCAGCGGGTCGACCCCGAACGCGGCCGTCGCCGCCACCGCGACGACGCCGGCGGTGAGGACGACGCCGGGGACGACGAGCAGCGCCAGTCCCAGCGCGACCCGGCCGAGGAGGGCCGCGGACAGCCCGAGCGCGCCGTGGAACAGGATGAACGCGACGCCGAGCGTGAAGAGCACCTGGACGCCGGCGGCCTGCAGCGGCGCGTCGAGCCAGCCGAGCAGGTCGGGTCCGAGCAGCGCGCCGGCGCCCAGCAGCAGGAGCATCGGCGGCAGCCGCAGCAGGTCGGCGGCGAGGCGCGCGACGAAGCCCGCCGCGAGCATCAGGGCGATCGTCCCGATCACGTCGCCGGGCACGGCGCTCGATTGTGACGGCCGCGACGGCCCGCACGGCGACGGGCCGCGCGGGCGGCCACCCGGGTCGCGCTACGCGCGCAGGCGCGGGCGCTGGTCTTCGGCGATGCCGTGCACGACCGTCCAGATCACGAAGACCGGTAGGCCGATCACCATCGCGAACGTCACGACGCTCCAGAAGATCGCCATCGCTCCTCCTTACGCTCGACGCGATCGTCCCTCGCGCCGGCTCGGGTCGCATCCGTAGGAGCGAGCAGCGTGTCTGCGGGAAACTGCGACGTCCGCGGCCCGCGCCGGGCGGCATCACGGCCGGATCAGTGGGTACACGAGCAGACATGCTCGCCGCGCTCAGGCTCCGGTGGCGCTCGCTCGCTCGCGGGTTCTGGTTCGTCCCGAGCTCCGTCGCGCTCCTGTTCGTCGCGCTCGCGTTCGCGCTGCTGGAGGCCGACGAGGCGGCGGGGGAGCGGGGCGCCGACTTCGCCTTCGGCGGGGACGCCGAGGCGGCGAGGCAGATCCTCGCGATCATCGCCGCGTCGCTCATCACGGTGGCCGGCGTCTCCTTCTCGATCACGATCGTGACGCTGCAGCTCGTGTCGTCGCAGTACACGCCGCGCGCGCTCCGCACCTTCCTCAAGGACCGAACGACGCAAGTCACGGCCGGCGTGTTCGTCGGCGTCTTCCTCTACTGCCTCACCGTCCTGCGTGCGATCCGCGACGACTCGCGCGAGACCGCCGCCTTCGTCCCCTCGCTCGGCGTGACCGCCGGAATCGTGCTCGCGGCCGCGGGACTGGCGCTGCTGCTGCTCTTCATCCACCACATGGGCGAGTCGATCAAGGTCTCCACGATCGTCGCGCGGATCGGCCGCGACACGCTGCGCGCGATCGACGAGCTGTACCCCGACCGCTACGACGGCCGCGGCGAGGACGCGGACGCCGCGCCGACGGAGGAGCCGCAGCGAGACGGTGAGCCCGCGCTGGTGAGAGCGGCGCGCGCCGGGTACGTGCAGGCGATCGACGCCGGCTCCCTCGCGCGTGCGCTCCCCGACGGGGCGTGCGTCGAGCTCAAGATCCGCGCGGGCGACTTCACGACCAAGGGCACGCCGATCGCGGCCATCTGGCCGGCCGGCGCAGTCGGCGACCGGGTCCGGCTGACGGCCGAGCACGCGGTCCGCCTGGACGACGACCGCGATATCGCCCAGGACGTCGCGTACGGCGTCCGCCAGCTCGCCGACATCGCACTGCGCGCGATCTCCCCCGGCGTCAACGATCCGACGACCGCGATCAACTGCGTGCGCTACCTGCAGGCTGCCGTCGCGGTGCTGGCCGGGCGGTCGCTGACCAACGACGCGCGAGCGGTCGACGCGGGGACCGTCCTGCTCGCTCCGGTCCGGCCGTTCGCGAGCTACGTCGAGCAGGCGTTCCTGGAGCTCGGTCGCTACGCGACCCGGGACGCACGGGTGGCGATCGCGCTGCTCGACGCGCTCGCGGCCGTGGCCGAGTCGGCGCGGGAGGCCGGCGCCGACGAACGCGTCGACGTCGTCGTCGAGGTCGCGGACGCGGTCGCGGGGCCTGCGCTCGACGACGCTCGCACCGACTACGACCGCGCCCTGATCGAGGAGCACGCCGACCGCGTCCGCCGCCCGGTCGCGCCGTCGGAGCGCGCGCCGGGGAGCGCGTGACGCCGTAGGGTCCCGGGTGGCGATCGCACGGCGCCGCGAGGCGGAGGACGAGTTCGAGCTGTGGCTGGAGGCCGTCACCGAGCGGGCCGACCCGTTCATGGCCTGGCTCGGCGTCGTGTTCGCGCTGCTCGTCGGCTTCGAGCTGGCCGTCGAGGTGTCGCCCCGGACGGCGCTCGTCCTGCAGTGGGTCGGCTGGTCGATCTGGGCCGTCTTCCTGGTCGAGTTCGCGAGCAAGCTGTGGCTCGCCCCGCGGCGGCTCCGCTTCGTCCGCCGACACTGGTTCCAGGCGGCTGCGCTCCTCGTGCCGACGCTGCGGGTCCTGCGCTTCCTGCGGCTGCTCCGGTTGGGACGCGCGCTCCCCGCGGCGCGCGTCGTCTCGTCGTCGTACCGCTCGGTCGGGACGGCGCGCCGGCTGTTCCGCTCGCGGCTGGGATATCTCGGCGCGACGACCGTCGTCGTCTCGGTCGCGCTCGCGGAGCTGGCGTACATCTTCGAGCGCGACCGGCCCGACCCCGCGTTCGACTCGTTCGCCGACGCGCTGCTGTGGTCGTTCGCGACCGTCCTCGCGCTGCAGGGCGACCCGGTCCCCGGCAGCGTCGGGGGACGGATCGCGATGCTCGCAGGCTTTGTGTTCGGCCTCGTGGTCGTCGCCTCGCTGGCGGGGACGATCGGCGCGTTCCTGGTCGACGAGCGCCGCGAGCGGGCCGAGCAGGAGGACGAGGCCGCGCGGCGCGGGGACGAGCGCCGGTGAGGCGCGCGACGCCGGGAGACGCGTCGGGAACCGTCGCCCCCCGCCGTCGAGCGCGCCTCGCGAAGGGGCCGGCGAGCAGCCAGGCCGTCGCCTCGCCGGCGGCGGTCAGCGCACGGGCCGACCGCCTGTGCTCCGCTCGGCGCGCCTCGCGAGTGCGACGACGAGCACGGCCGCGAGTGCGACGAGGACCGTCGTCCCGAACCCCGCTGCGAACCACGTCCAGCCCTCGGTGAAATCGAGCATCGTCTGCCTCCTTCCCGGTCGATTGCCGTCCCGCGCGCGCTGGGCCGGCCGCGCGCGAGCTCGTCGTCACGGCGCTGCGCCTGCGCCCACCTCCGTGCCCGCGCCCCGTCCGTCGAGGGCGGCGAACATGCGCGCGTACTGCTGCAGGTGGCGGTCGCCGAGGAACTCGGCCACTGCCCGCGCCCGCGCGTTCCGCCCCAGCCGCTCGGCCTCGCCGGGGTCGCGGAGCAGCCCGTCGACCGCCTCGCCGAACGCCGGCAGGTCGTGCGGGTCGTCCACCAGCAGCCCGTGCTCGCCGTCGACGACCTGGTCGACGATCCCGCCGACCGCGCTGCCGACGACCGGGCGGCTCTTCCACATCGCCTCGGCCACCGTCAGCCCGAAGCCCTCCGCGAGGCTCTTCTGCGCGACCACGGTCGCGTGCCGCTGGAGCGCGTTCACGATCGCGGCGGCCTCGTCGGGGTCGGCCATCGGGACGCACGCCAGGTGGACGCGGCTGCGCGCGGCGTGCGGAAGCGCCCGCCAGCGCGCGAGGCAGTCGTCGTAGACCTCCGCCGCCTCGGGGTCGTCGGCGACGCCCGTCACGGCCGGGCCGGCGAGCACGAGGTGAGCGCCGTGCGCGGGATCGACGTAGTCGGCGAACCCCTCCATCACCCCTGCCATGTCCTTCCATGCATCCCAGCGCGACGCCTGGAGCACGAGCGGCGCGCCGGGACGTGCGGCCGGACCGGTCTGCTGGACGTCCACGCGCCGGTTGATCCGCCCGGGTGAGCCGTCGCGTCGCGTGAACGGCACCACCGGCGGGCTGCCGTCGCCGTCGAGCAGGCCGACGTACGCGAGCGCCCGGCGCACGTTGTGCGCCGACATCGGCTCGTTCTTGGCCGAGAACGGGTCGATCGAGGGCGGGATCACGAACGTCCGGGCCGGATCGGCCCAGCGCGGCGCGAATGCGGCTCGCGAGAACACGTAGCCGTCGACCTCGTCCAGGTACGGCTCGAGGAACGCCCACGCCCGCTCCGTCCACACGTTCGGCTCGTCGCGGCCGACGTGGCAGCGCCAGACGACGAGCGCACCGACGTCGTGGAGCGCGTGCGCGAGGCCCGCGGTCTGCGGATCGTGGAGGAGGACGAGGTCACCCGGGCGCACGAGCGCGAGCAGCTCGTCGGCGTTGGCCCGAAGCGCCCGCTCGTACGCCTGCCGCTCGCGTGCGCCGAGCTCGCCGCCGTCGCCGGCAGAGCCGTACAGCCCGTTGTGGATCCGCTTGGTGATCGCGAAGAACGCGGGGTCGCCGCCGATCACGGCCCAGCGGGCGTCGATCGCGGCGCCGCGGACGTAGGCGAGCAGCGTCTGCAGCATCTCGGCCACGCCGCCGCCGGCCGCCGTCGAGTTCACGTTCAGCACCATCCGCCCGTCGAGCAGCTCGCGGACGCGGGCGGCGGTGGCCTCGAAGGTCGCCATTCGCTCGGGCCCGACGAGCGGCTCGAGCCTGGCCGGGTCGAGCGCCTGCACCTCGACCTCGCGCAGGCGGGTGGACATCGTGGTCGCCATCGGTGCTCCTTTCACTGGTAGCGCAGCGCCTCGGCCGGGTAGACGCGGGACGCGCGAACGGCGGGCGCGAGCGTCGCCACGAGCGCGACCGCGTAGACGACGAGGAAGATCACCGCCAGGCTGAGCCACGGCACGGCGAGCGTGAGGTGGCTCCAGCTCGGCTGCTCGGCCGAGTCGGCGATGACGTTGTAGGCGATTCCGAGCCCGAGCGCGGTTCCGACGACGATCGCGGTCAGCGCGATGAACGACGACTCGAGCAGGAACGCCGCCTGGATCATCCGGCGCCGGAAGCCGAGCGCGCGCAGGACGCCGATCTGCTGCCGGCGCTCGACCACCGACCGGGCGGCGATGACGCCGAGCGCGGTGACGCCGACCAGGAGGCCGAGCCCCATGAACGCTTCGATGATCAGCATGAAGGTGCGCGAGTAGGCGACGTAGTCGTCGAGCGTCTCCTGCATCGCCTGGGCCTCGAGGCCGTTCGCCAGGAAGGTCGACTCGAGCTTCGTCGCCAGCGCGGCCGCGTCGGCGCCGTCGGCGAGGTCGAGCCAGTACACCGTCGGCGCGACCTGCGGCCCGAGCGCCCGCTCGAGCGTCCGCTGCGAGGTGGAGATCCCCCACATCTCGGCGGGGATCGTGTCGGCGAGCACGCCGATCACGGTGAGCCGGAGGTCTCTCCCCGTCCGCCGGTCGCGGACGACGATCGGCACGGGCTCGAAGCGGCCGTCCTCGAGGTAGAACCCGCTCAGCTGGAAGTCGGGCGGGACGTTCATCGCCCAGTTGTCGCGACGCGGCGCGACGTTCGGGTCGACGACCGCGAGACCGTCTCCCTCGCGGACGGCTCGCCAGACCTCGGGCGCCGAGCCGTACCCGTCGGCGATCGCCGCGAAGCCGTAGCTCGTGCGCTCGAGGAACGCGTCGTCGAGCCCGGTGACGGGGTAGCTCTCGAAGCCGCGCCCGGCGCCTGCCTGCTTGGCCTCGAGCGGAACGACCGCCTGGCTGGCGGCGACGCGCACGTCCCCCGCCGCGATTCCGGGGACGCGGCCGACCGCGGCCTCGACGTCGCCGAGCGGGCTCGCCGGCGCGGCTGTCGCGCGCACGTCGAACCCGCCGCCGAACAGTTCGACGTCCGCCCAGGCCTTGTTGAAGGAGCCGGCGGTGGTCACGCCGACGACGAGCGTGAACACGACCAGCGTGAACATCGCCAGCGTGACGCCCGTCCGGAAGAGGCTCCGCAGCGGGTACGCGATGGCGAGCCGCAGCACCGGCGCGAGCGACTTCGCCGGGCTGAGCGCCCAGGCGAGCGCCTTCAGGAGCAGCGGCGCGTTGTAGATGATCACCCAGGTCGCCCCGACGACGAGCAGCAGGCCGCCGGCGAGGAACACCGAGAAGCCGCTGGCGAAGTCGGCGAGGAACGCGAAGGCGTCGGCGGGGAGCAGCCAGAAGACGACGATCGCGAGCCCCGCGGCCGTGAAGGCGAGCCGGTCGGGCACGCCGAGCCGCCGCGCGAGCGACGCGAGGCTGACGAGCGCCAGCGAGACGCCGAGCCCGAACGGCAGCCACTCGGCCGAGCTGACGCCGCTCGCGACGAGCAGGACCGAGACGGCAAGGCCGAGCGCCGCGACGATCCAGCCACGGCGGCGGCGGCGGGGCGGCTCGGGCAGGTCGCGCACGGCGGTGGCGATGTTCAGCCGGCTGACCCGCCAGGCGGAGATGCCGACCACGCCGAGCGTCAGCAGGACGCCGATCGCGTACGCGAGGACGACGCTCTGCAGCGTCACCGCGAACAGGATCTCCACGCCGAACGCCGTCAATGCGCCCGCGATCGCGAACACCATGCCGTAGGCGACGGCCACGCCGAGCGCGGCGCCGACGATGGCGGCGGCGAGGTCGTACGCGACGCCCTCGAACAGGAACAGCTGCACGAGGTGGCCGCGCCGCGTGCCGATCGCCCGCGCGATCCCGAGCTCCGAGCGGCGCTCGGCGGCGAGCATGACGAAGATCAGGAAGATCAGCAGGATGCCCGCGGCGATCGAGAAGCTGCCGAAGGTGGTGAACATCGACATGATCGACGCGCCCTCGACGTCGGCGATCTCGAGCCCCTGCTGCTTCTCGGGCTTGATCTCGAGGCCGAGCGGCGCGACGACCGGCCGCAGCTCCTCGACGACCGCGTCGCTCAGCTTCGCCCCGGACAGCTCGTCGCCGCGGTTCGAGACGAGCACGTGCTCGACCTTCCCGGGGACGCCGAGCAGGCGCTGCGCGGCCACGAGGTCGGTGAAGACGGCGGCCTCGCTCGTGCCCGCGCCGCGGAACTCGACCACGGCGCGCACGCGGAACGAGACCGGCTTCGCCCCCGCGAGGACGCGTACGCGGTGGCCCGGGCGCGCGCCGAGCTCCTCGGCGGCATCCTCGTTGAGGAAGAGCTCGCCGGGGCGCAGGTCGGCGAGCGAGACTTCCCCGCCACCGCTGCGCATTGGGCTGAACGCGCGCAGCGCGGCTGGGTCGCTGGCGAAGAGCGTCACGCGCGGCTCGTTCTGCCGCGTCGTCACGTCCTGTACGGCGACCGTCTCGATGATCGCCGGCGCAACGGCGTCGACGTTCGGCGACCGCAGCCCGGCCTCGCGCACCTTTCGGTACGCCGCCTCGTCGAAGTAGGCGACTCGGGTGGCCTCGCCGATCGCGACCGACTCGACGTCGACGCCGCGGACCGAGACGAGCTCGTCCGTCTCGCCGAGCGAGGTCACGACGGCCGACCGGATCGTCTTGCTCATCGTGTCGCCGGTCGCGAGCGCGGCCGAGATGATCACCGTGCCGAGCATCAGGCCGGCGACGATCAGGGCGCTGCGGCCGCGCCGCCGGGGGATGTTGCGCAGCCCGAGCTTGACGAAGATCGGGTTTCGAAGCGCGAGCACGCCGACGACGCCGAGGCCGGCGGCCATGGCGGCCGCGACCGCGAGGGCGAGCGCGCCCGTGGGGATGCCGAACAGCTCGTTCATCGCTCCTCCCTGCGCTAGCCGGGTGCCAGCGCCGGCGCGTCGGCGACAACGACGTCGTAGCCCTCGCGGCCCGGTGGCGCGCTGAAGATGGTCACGAACCGCTCGACCGCGGCGGCGTAGAAGCCCCCGTGCAGCGCGGCGTCCGCGTCGGCCTGGCTGTCCCAGAAGCTGACGACGAGACCCTTCGCGTCGGGGCTGACGAGGACGTAGACGCCCTCGTAGCCCGGCTGCTCGCGCAGGTCCGGCAGGACCCGCTCGGTGAAGCGGTCGACGGCCGCCTCGAGGTCGAAGCGGAGGGGATCGAGCTCAAACAGCGTGACGCGCGAGTACACGTGGCACCTCCATCCGGTTGTCCTCGACGATCCGGCCGTCGACCATGCGGACGATCCGATCGGTCGCGCGCCCGACGCCGATGTCGTGGGTGACGATCAGGAACGTGAGCCCGCGCTCGACGTTCAGCCGGCGCATCAGCTCGACGATCTCGCCGGCGTTCTCGCTGTCGAGGTCGCCGGTCGGCTCGTCGGCCCAGACGATCGCGGGGTCGTTGACGAGCGCGCGCGCGATCGTCGCGCGCTGACGCTGCCCGCCCGAGAGCTCGTCGGGAAGGTGGCCGGCCCAGTCGGCCAGCCCGACCATCTCGAGCGCCGCGAGCGCCCGGCGCCGGGCCTCGCCGCTCCGCACGCGGGCGACGAGCAGCGGCAGCTCGACGTTCTCGACCGCGGTCAGGACCGGCATCAGGTTGTAGAACTGGAAGACGAAGCCCATCCGCCGCGCGCGGTAGTCGGTTCGCTCCCTGTCGGACATGGCGCTCAGCGGGACGCCCTCGATCAGGATCTCGCCGGCGTCGATCGCGTCCAGGCCCGAGAGGCAGTTCAGCAGCGTCGTCTTGCCGCAGCCGCTCGGCCCCATGATCGCGACCATGTCGCCGCGCGCGACGGAGAAGCTGACCCCGCGCAGCGCGTGCACCTCGACCTGGCCCGTGTCGTAGGTCTTGACGACCTCGCGGGCCTCGACGATCGGCTCGGCGGTGACAGGTGCGACGCGCGCCACCACCGGCGACTCCACGTGAACGGCCATGCGGCCCTCCCTTCGCTCGGGATCCCCGCCAGGTTCGCGCACGAGGTCGGCGGTGCCATCGGGAGGCGTGCGGATGGCGATGCGCGAAACTACGGATCCGATCCCGCGCGGGCAGCGACGGCCGCCGGCCGCGCGAGCAGGCGGCCTCGCCCGTACGGGAAGTCCGAAAGCGCGTCCGCGCGCACCACGATGCCGGCCGGGCGCCTCGCCGCGACGCTGACGCTCGTGGCGACGCGACTCGCACCTCCGCAACGTCCCGCGTGGCAACGCGCTCGCCCGCTGCTGGTGTTCGTGAACGCGAACGCGAGCGGACTGGCGCGGCCGGGGACGTCGTGGCCGGAGGCGCTCCTCCGGCTCGCCGGCGCCCGGGCCGAGGTGGTCGCGACTGAGAGCGTCGGCGAGCTCGCGGCCGCTTGGCCGGTGGGCGACGAGCAGCGGGTGGTCCTCGTCGGCGGCGACGGCACGGTCCACGCGGCCGCGAACCTTCCCGGCCCGCGGCCGGAGCTGGCGCTGATCCCGACGGGGCGGGCGAACAACGTGGCGCGCAGCCTCGGGATCCCGGCCGAGCCGCGGGCGGCGGCACGCCTGGCCGTCGAGGGGACCTCGCGCCCGGTCGACGCGATCGAGGCGACGACGGACGAGAGCAGCTACGTCTGCGTCGAAGGCGTCAGCGTCGGGTTCCTGGCGCTCGCCCGCACGCGCTACCGCGCCGCGAACTCGGGCGCGCTCCTGCGCGGCGTCGCCGCCGGTGCCGGAGCGCTCGCGCGCTTCCGTCCGCTCGGCGTCGACGTCCGCCACGACGGCACGCGCGAGCGTCTCCGGCTCGCGCAGCTGTTCGTGGCGAACCTGCCGCTGTACGAGTTCGGCCTCCGGGTCGCGCCGCACGCCGACCCGGAGGACGCGCTCCTCGACTTCGTCGGCGTCGAGGGCGGCGGGCGACACTCGATCCCGGCGATGCTCGCGCGACTGAAGACGACCGGGCTCCTCGGCCGGCCGGGCGTCCACCTGTGGCGGGCGCCGCGCGCCCGGATCACCACGCACGGCACCTCCCCGATCGTCGCCGACTCGACCGACCTCGGCTTCGGCCCGGTGGAGCTCGCGGCCCTTCCTGCCGCCCTTCGCATCGTCGCGCCGCCCCGATGAGCACGCATGCCGAGGCCGCGCCCCGCGGCGGCGCACAGCGGCTCGCCGGCGTCGCGAGCGTCTCGACCGCGCTCGCCGTCTTCAGCGCGGCCGCGCTCGGTGCCGGCCTGGGTCGCGGACTGCTGACGACCTACCTTCCGGTGCTGCTCGCGCGGATCCGCGACGCCCCGGGGTTGATCGGGACGGTGATGCTCGTCAACACCCTCTCCGGCCTCGTCGTCCCGCTGGCGGTCGGCGTCTGGAGCGACCGCCTCCGCGCACGCGGACACGGCCGGACGCCGGTGTTCGTGCTCGGCGGCAGCCTCCTCGCCGCCGGCGGCCTCGCGGCCGTGGCGCTCGGGCACGCGAGCTCGTACCTGGCGCTCGCCCTGTTCGCCGCCGTCGCGTACACGGGCATCAACGCCGTGACGACGGCGCACCGGGCGCTGATCGTCGACCGCTTCACCCTCGAGGAGCGCGCGAAGCCGACGGGCGCCGAGGAGCTGGCCCTCCTGTCGGGCGCGCTCGCGGGCGCGGCCGTCGGCGGTGTCGCGATCGAGCTCGCCGGCTGGGCGCCGTTCGCGCTCGGCGCGCTGCTGCTGCCGCTCCTCGTGCTGCCGACCGTGCTGCAGCTCCGGGGACGCGAGCGACCGGCGACGGTCGCCGAGCTGCGCGCAGCCAGGAGCTACTACCTCGAGGCCGCCCGCCGTCCGGGCGTCCGCGAGCTTCTCGCAGCGCAGACGCTCTGGGTCCTCGGGTAAATCGGGCTGCCGCCGTTCTTCGTGCTGTACGCCGAGCGAGAGCTCGCGCTCGGCCCGGCGCTCGCGGGCCTGCTCCTCGCGGGATTCGGTCTCGCGACCGCGGCCGCCGTCCTCGCCGCGGGCACGGTCGGCGCGTCGCGCCCGCGGCCGCTCCTGAAGCTCGGCGTCGTCCTGCTCGGCGCGGGGCTGGTCGGGCTCGGCCTCGCGTCGACGCCCGGCGATACCGGGATAGCGCTGCTCGCGGTCGCCGGCGGCTTCGGAATCGTCTCGACGCTCGGCTTCCCCGTCTTCGCGTCCTACGTGCCCCCCGGCGAGGAAGCAGCCCACTCCGCGCTCTACTTCGCGACCCGGTCGGTGGCGAGCCTCGTCGCCCTTCCGGCGGCCGGCTGGAGCATCGCGCTCGCCGGGAGCTACCGGGCGCTTCCGCTGGCCGGCGGTGCGGTCGCGCTGCTCGCGCTCGTCCCGCTCGCCCGCGTCGACCCCGTCCTTTCAGCGGTTCGGGCCCCCGTCCGCCTGCCCCGCTCCCTGTGGTTGACCGGCTGGACGGCGCTGCTCGTCGCCGCGACTGCCACCGCCCTCGCGGCCGGGCTGGCGGCGGCGCGGCTCGTCCCCGGGGTCGACGCTGCGCTGTTCGGCCTGCTGCGGCGGGACGTACTCAGCCCGCGCGTCCTCGACGGCTTGCTCGTCGATCCACA
>JACVRR010000101.1 GCA_014534345.1 Thermoleophilia bacterium
CACTCGCCTCGCGCCCGGGGGGCGCGTCAACGTCGTCGTCAGCCGCGGCCGCCGCGCCTGAACCGCGCGACGCGGGCCATCGCCGCGTAAGCAATCCACGTCTGACGAGCGGCCAGATGCCGACTGCCGCCCGGCGTCCTTGCCGCGCCGATAGATCTCGTGCCGCGATCGGGTTCGCCCCCCGTCTGATCGGAGTCGAAGACGGCGATCGCGACCGTCGCGTTCGCGCGGAGGTTCCGCGAGTGCCTCGCCTTCGGCTCCGACCTCCAGACGACGTCGAAGTCGGGGCTGCAAGCGAAGTGCGCCGCGTTCACGTGAGCACGGCCGCGTGGGGCGACGGTCGCGATCGCGCAGAGCGGTGAGGCGTCCAGAGCTCCGCCGCAAGCGACCCCCGCCTCGCCCCCCATGCGCCGTCGGGTTCGCGCAAGGCCGTCATGGGCGCGGCTGGGATCGAACCAGCGACCTCCCGCGTGTGAAGCGGGCGCTCTCCCGCTGAGCTACGCGCCCCCGGCCCGCACAGCGTACCGCCGCTGCTACCGCTCCGCCTGTCGGACGCCCGTAGAGCGAACTCGGCCGGAAGTCGGCATCGGCCGCCGCACCCAGGCCGGAGTTCCGGCGGCTGTCAGCCGCGACGAAGCAGCTCGCGCGCACGGTCGTGCGCGGCGGGGTCGTGCTCGCGCCACAGCCGCTCGACCAGCGTCCGCAAGACGTCGCGGATCCCGATCACGCCGCACACGTTTCCGTCCTGCACGACCGGAAGGTGGCGGATCCGCCGCTCGCCCATCAGCCGAGCGGCGTCGACGACGTCGTCCTCGGGCGTGACGGTCACCGGCCTGCGCGTCATCACGTCCTCGAGCAGCGCCTCGCCGATTCCGCCCTCCTGCCCGGCGAGCCGCAGCACGTCCCGCTCGGTGAAGATCCCTACCAGCCGGCCGTCCTCGCAGACGGCAACCGAGCCGACGTTCTCCTCCAGCATGCGCGCGATCGCAACCTGCACCGTCTCGCGCGGCCTGACCGCGACCACGCGGAGCGTCATCACGTCGCCGATCCGTGCCATCCCCTCTCCCGTCTCGTCTTTCGTGGCGATCGTAACCTGAAACGTGGGCTGCTACCACTGCGCTGCTACCATCGCCACTGCCCGGTCGCGCTAGGCGGGGAGCTAGCGGTTCCCTGAACCCGCAATCCGCTGAAGGCGGGGCCGAACGCCGCCCGAGGGGCGGAGATCTCGGGGCTTGGGCCCGCGCACGTGGTGCCGACGGCCAGGTCCCGCGCACTGGGAGCGTCCGAACCGCGTCAGGTCCGGAAGGAAGCAGCGCTAAGGATCCCCTCCCAGGTGCCGCGGCCCCGCCTGGCCCGAGCCAACGACGTGGGTTCCTCCCGGGGCGACCGCTTCGACGGCGGAGCGCGCGGCCGGGGCCTTCTCGCTCGGGACGAGAAGGCTATGGGAAGGGGGAAGGGGCGTCGGATCGCTGGTGCGCCGATGGCTTCGTGTTCGGCGAGGACGCTCGTGAGGGGTTCAGCGTCGTTCGGATCGCTGTTGCTTTGGTGTGACCGATGCCCGGGACGGCGGCGAGCTCTTGCGAGGTTGCGGACGCGACGCGCGCGACGCTGCCGAAGCACTCGAGGAGCGCACGCGCTCCGGCGACCGAGATGCCGGGGACCGCGGCGAGCGCGCACTCCGCCGGGCTCTCGCTCGCCGGCGGGCGCTGCCCGTACGCCGGCCGGTCACGGTCGCGATCGCGGTGATTGCGGACGGCGATGCGGACAAGCCACCGCGCCGTATCGGCGGTGCCGTCGCTGCGGACGAGACGGACGCCTCGATCCATGACGGCGACGCACACACCTCGCACGCCGGCGGGCGACAGCTGGCCGGCGTCGAGCGTGCGTCCCTCGACGACGAGGTACGGGGTGGCGCACGAGTCGCGCAGCGCCCCGAGTTGACGCCAGAACCTCCCCTGCGCCACCGAGTGGTGGAGATCCTTCACGTCTTCCGCTCGACCAGCACGCCGTTCCCGTAGTCGTAGTCGCCGACCGCGAGCGCGAGCTCGACGACGCGCACGCCCAGCCGTTCGACCGCCGCGGGAACGCCGCTCGGTTGCTCGTGAACGTCGGCCAGAACCGTCACTTCCACCGGAACGGCCACCGAGGCATCATGGCCCGAGCTTCGAGTCAGCTCTGTGGAAGGATCAGCACGAAGTGCAAACGATCGGCGCAACTCCGGTAGAGCTTTCGCGCCAGGCGAAAGCTCCATGACAGCGCTGTACCGCAAGTACCGCCCGCAGGACTTCGACGAGGTGGTCGGGCAGGAGGGGGTCGTGCGGACGCTGCGGAACGCCGTCTCGGCGGGGCAGGTGCGGCAGGCCTACCTGTTCGCCGGCCCGCGCGGTACTGGCAAGACGTCGATGGCGCGCATCCTCGCCAAGGCGCTCAACTGCGCACAGGGGCCGACCCCGACGCCCGACCGCACCTGCGACGCGTGCGTGACGATCGCGAGCGGCACCTCGCTGGACGTGGTCGAGATGGATGCGGCGTCGCAGCGCGGGATCGATGACATCCGCGAGATCCGAGACCGGGTCGTGCTGCAGCCGGTCCAGGGGCGGTACAAGGTCTACATCCTCGACGAGGCGCACCAGCTCACCGACGCGGCGTTCAACGCGCTGCTCAAGCTGATCGAGGAGCCGCCGCCCCACCTCGTCTTCGTCTTCTGCACGACCGACCTCGGCAAGATGCTCGCGACCGTCCGCTCGCGCTGCCAGACGTTCGTCTTCGCGCGGCCGCGGCTGCCGGAACTGCTCCGCGCGCTGCGGCGCGTGGCCGACGGTGAGCGGATCGACGTCGCCGACAACGCGCTCGCGCTCGTCGCGCGCGGCGCACGCGGCTCGTACCGCGACGCGATCTCGACGCTCGACCAGCTCGCGTCCGCCACGGACGGGACGATCACCGTCCAGTCGGTGCTGCAGCTGCTCGGCGCGCTCGAGGAGGAGGCGCTCTTCCGCCTCTGCGACCTCGTCGTCGACGCCGACACGGCCGGTGCGCTCACCTACGTCGAGGAGCTGTCGGCGCAGGGACACGACCTCGGCCGGCTGGTGACCGACCTGCTCGAGCACCTCCGCCACCTCCTGCTCGTCCAGCACACGGGCGCGGTGCCCGACTCCCTGCCGGTCACCGAGGAGACGCGCGAGCGGCTGCGCGAGCAGGCGAACCAGCTCGGCCCGCCGACCGTCGTCCGCCTGATCGACCTGCTCGCCGTCGCGGTCGAGGACATGCGGCAGGGCGGCGATCCGCGGCTGCCGCTCGAGCTGGCGCTCGTCAAGGTCACGCGGCCGGCTGCCGACCTCTCGCGCGAGTCGATCGCGTACCGCCTCGAGCAGCTCGAGCGGCACGCTGCCTCGGGCGGGGAGCCGAGAGCGGAAGCGCCGGCGGGAACGGCGGTCGCGCGAGACGAGCAGCCGGCGCGGCCGAGCGGGCCGCTGCCGCTCGAGCAGCTCCAGGAGGCGTGGCAGCGGAGCGTGCTACCCGCGGTCGAGGCGCGCTCGATCCCGACCGCGTCCGTGCTCCGCGAGGCGCGCCCGGCTGCGCTCGACGGCGAGCTGCTGACCCTCGAGTTCCCACCCTCGGCTGCGTTCCACCGCCAGCTCGCCGAGGATCCGAAGAACGCCTCGCTCCTCCAGGACGCCCTCTACGACGTGACCGGGCGGCGCCTCGCCATCTCGTTCGCGGTCGGGGCCGACGACGCAGACGCAGCCGGCGAGCAGGACGACGCGCCGACCAGCGAGCGCGACCTCTACGAGCTGGTCAAGGAGACGTTCGACGCACGCGAGGTCGGCGACGACTGACGCGTGCGCGAACGAAAGAGGGGCGGCGAGCCGCCCCTCGATCGTTCGTCTGTCGTTTGCGGCGCCCTAGGCGAGGCCGGTGCGGCGCCGGTCGCGGGCCGCGAAGGCCGCTCCCGTGATCGCGAGAGCGATCGCCGCTCCGATGCCGACCGCCTCCGGGCTCGGCGCCGGCACGGTGAGCGAGATCCCGCCGTCCGAGACCGGGGTCGCCCGGGCGGCCGCCGCCTGGGCGAGCTCGGCGCGGGCGCTCTCGATCCTGGTGTGCGCCGAGACCAGCTCGGTCGTGTTGATGCTCGCCTGGGCGAGCTCGACACGGGCGTTCTCGATCGCGGTGTGCGCCGCGGCGAGGTCGGGCGTGCGAGCAGCCGCCACGGCGAGCTCCGAGCGGGCGTTCTCGATCGCGGTGTGCGCCGCGGCCGCGTCGGCCACGCCGCCGGCCGACATCGCGGCCAGCTCCGCGCGGGCGTTCTCGATCGCGGTGTGCGCCGAGGCGAGGACGTCCGTGCGCGTGCTCGCCGCGGCGAGCTCGGCGCGGGCGTTCTCGATCGCCGTGTGGGCGGCCGCCTGGTCGGCGACGCCGCCGGCCGAGATCGCCACGAGCTCCGCGCGGGCGTTCTCGATCGCGGTGTGCGCCGAGGCGAGGACGTCCGTGCGCGTGCTCGCCTGAGCGAGCTCGGCCCGGGCCGTCTCGATCGCGGTGTGGGCCGCGGCCGGGTCGGCGACGCCGCCGGCCGACATGGCGGCCAGCTCGGCGCGGGCGTTCTCGATCGCCGTGTGCGCCGATGCGAACGCGTCGGTGCGGGTGCTCGCCTGAGCGAGCTCGGCCCGGGCCGTCTCGATCGCGGTGTGGGCCGCGGCCGGGTCGGCGACGCCGCCGGCAGACATGGCGACCAGCTCGGCGCGGGCGTTCTCGATCGCGGTATGCGCCGAGGAGAGGACGTCCGTGCGGACGCTCGCGATGGCGAGCTCGGCGCGGGCGTTCTCGATCGCGGTGTGGGCGGACGTCAAGGCGCCGCCCGTGCGGGTGCTCGCCTGCGCGAGCTCGGCCCGCGCCTGCTCGATCGCGGTGTGGGCGGAGGCGAAGCTGCTCGTCGACGTCGCCGACATGACCTCGGCCCGCCGCTCCTCGAGCGCGGTGTAGCTCGCCGACACGGTCGCCTGCGGGACGGCGGCCGACTCGCTTCCTGCGCCGGCGTCCATCGCGGCCTGCGCCCCTCCGGCACCGGCCGCCGCCGTCACGGCGACGGCGACGAAGACGGCGGCCCGCTCGCGCAGCCCGTGCGCCTCGACCTCGTACTCGTCCAGTGCCCGCGCGAGCGCGTCGGCGTCGATGGTGAGCGTGATGCCCTCGCCGGCAGCGTTCGCGAGCAGCCGCTCGAGGTCGTCCCGATCCCACGCGATCGCGACGCTCGCGCTCTCGGCACGTCGCTCGCCGTTCACGTCGATGGCACGCGTCACGTCGAGCAGCAGCTCCGGGTCCCCGTCCGCGCGAAGTGCTTCCTCGATCTCCCGTCGCGCCACGGTCGCCGAAAGCGGCCGCGCGGGCGCCGCCTCGGCAAGTGTGGCTCGGGCTGTGACCTCCTGCATTCGACGCTCCTTCGGCTTGTACGTACAACCCCTCACGCGCAAGACGCGCGGGATCCCATCGATCTTCCCACAGCGTCGAGACATTCACAACGAGCGGATCGCCCGCGACCGCGCGTAGTCTTCTCCTCCGCCCGCAACCCGAGGAGCCGCAGATGGGGATGGACCTGAACAAGCTGATGAAGCAGGCCGCGCAGATGCAGGCCGACATGGCGAAGGCCCAGGAGGAGCTTGCCCACGAGACGGTGGAGGCGTCCGCAGGCGGAGGCATGGTGACAGTCGTCGTCTCGGGCGACCTCGTCGTCAAGGAGCTGCGGATCTCGCCGGAGGCGATCGACCCCGACGACCCGGAGCTGCTCGCCGACACGGTGACCGCGGCGGTGAACGAGGGCATCCGCTCGGCGCAGTCGATGGTGCAGAGCCGGCTCGGCGGGATGCTGGGCGGGCTGGGAGACCTGCCCCTGCCGGGCATGTAGCGGCGCCCCGGGCGTATGCAGGCACCACCGCCCGCCGAGGAGGAAGGTCCGCTCCGGACAGGCAGAATGCGCGGCACAGGAGCCGCACGCTCCACGCTGAACCGGTATCCGTGCTGTCCCCCGCCGTCGAGAACCTCGTCGCCCAGCTGACCCGGCTCCCCGGGGTGGGGACGCGGACGGCACAACGGCTGGCGTTCCACCTGCTCCGCGCGACCAAGGACGAGGCGCACGCGCTCGCGCGGGCGATCGACGACGTCAAGGAGCGTGTTCGCTTCTGCCGCGAGTGCGGCAACCTCACCGAGGACGACGTCTGCGCGATCTGCCTGGACGCGCGGCGCGACCACGCCGTCGTCTGCGTGGTGGAGCAGCCGTCCGACCTGGTGTCGATCGAGCGGACGCACGAGTACCGCGGCCTCTACCACGTGCTCGGCGGAGCGCTGTCGCCGCTCGACGGCGTCGAGCCTTCCGACCTGCGGATCGACGAGCTGCTCCGCCGAGTCGAGCGGAACGGGGTCCAGGAGGTCGTGCTCGCGACGAACCCGAACATGAGCGGCGAGGCGACCGCCGCGTACCTCGCCGACCGGCTACGCGGCCGCGTACGGGTCACGCGGCTCGCGAGCGGACTGCCGGTCGGCGGCGACCTCGAGTACGCCGACGAGGTCACGCTCGGGCGCGCGCTCGCGGGCCGCCGCGAGATGTAGACGGGCGGCCGCGAAGGGTCCCGCGCGGACGGGCGCGTCTAACGGGACGTGGAGATCGCCGTGCGCGAGCCAGCGACGAGCCGCGACGAGCGGTCGCTCCTCGCGCAGGCGCGCGCGGGGGACTCGGCGGCGTTCTCGCGCTGATCGAGCCGCACGACCGCGGGCCGCGCGCGCTCGCCTTCCGGCTGCTCGGCGACCGCGACGCGATGTCCCCGAAGCTCGCGGCGGCTGTTCGAGCCCGCTGACGATCGTCCGCACGGCGAAGCCGGAAGGCGGGTCGGGCTCGGCTGGCGTTGCGGCGACGAACGCCAGCGAGGACCGCCAGACCCCCGGAGACGCCGCGCCGGGTCACGAGGCGAGAGGCGCCGCGATCACCCGAGGCGATACACGAACCCGGTCGGCTCGGGCGCCACCTGGGCGACGCGCGGGAGCGACGCGGCCACGACGTCGGCGAACACCGAGCGGCTGGCGGCGAGCAGGCGGGCGAGGTCCTCGGCGGAGGTCGGCTCGGCCGCGATCCCGTTCGCGTAGTCGGTGACGAAGCCGATCAGCGCGTACGGCAGCTCGGCCTCGCCGCAGAGCACCGTCTCGGGGCCGGCCGTCTGGCTGACGGCGGCGACACCGAGCGCGCGCAGGGCGGCGACCTCGGTCCGGGTGTTGAAGCGCGGCCCGTCGACGTGGCCGTAGCAGCCGCCGTCGCGCACCTCGTGGCCGGCCGCCTCGGCACCCGCGAGCAGCACCTGCCGGATCGGCTCGGAGAACGGGCGGTCGTAGATCCAGTGGCCGCGTCCGAGCTGCCCCGGGGTGGCGAACAGCGAGCACAGCGATCCGTCGCCCAGCCGGTTGATCGGGAAGTGCAGGTCGTCGAAGACGATCAGCTGGCCGAGTGGTGCATCCGGGTCGAGCCCCCCGCAGACGGTCGTTCCCACGACCGCCTGTGCGCCGAGCTCCTTCAGCGCGAGCACGTTCGCCCGGTGCTCGACCTGGCTCGACAGCCGCTCGTGCCCGCGCCCGTGGCGCGCCAGGTGGAGCACCTCGACCCCCGCAATCTCCGCTCGCGCGACCTCCACGTCTCCGAACGGCGTCGTCACCCGCTGCGCCGTCGCGTCCTCGTGGCCGGGAAGCGAGTACGTCGCCGTCCCGGTGATCAGCCCGATCGGCACAGCGGGATTATCGCGGGGCGAGCACGCTCCCCCACGAGGCTCGCAGTCGTGCGCGGGAGCAGGCTCCCCCACGAGCGCTCTCGGCCTCGCCGTGCTCGAATACCGGGAGCGGCGGAGAACCCGCTTCCGCCTCGTTGATCGCCTCGTCTTGTACGACCCGCGACAGGCGCGAGCGCCCCGACAGTGCGGGCGGCGGTGGCTGCGCCGATTGTCGCCCGCGTCAGTTCGGCCGGCCCGTACTGCGCCCCGCCAGGCAGCGGCCGGCCGTCCGCGGGCGTCCCCGGCGAGTGGCCGCTGGTCGCCGCGAGCGCCGGCGAAGCACGGTTGTCGCGGCCGGACGCGTCCCCGCGAGCCCAGTCCGGGTGTCTGACACCCGGCCATGGCCGTACGAGCCAGGCAGGCGGACTCCCGGAAAGCGCTTGCGAGCAGGGAGTATGGATGAATCCGTGCACTCCCGTGACACTTCCGTCACCGACCCGTGACCGTGTCTGACACCGGGTGATGCCCCGAGAAGCCACGGCGGCCGGAGTCGGAACCTGCGGCCCTTGGCCGGCCGGAACGCTGGGGCGAGGAAGGACCCCCATTCCGGCCGCGCGCGGGGTCTCCCCGGTTCTGATGCCGCGGTCCTGGACTGCGCGCGGCCCCCGCCGCGCAGACCTGCGTGGTCGAAGGCGTCGAATGAAGCGCCGGTTCTCCGCGCGCGAAGCGGAGCTTCCCTCCGCGAGAGCGCACGAGGTGTTCGCTACAGCACGGTCCTCAAGGAGGGGGCTCGTGGCGGGAGCCTGCCCCCCCCCGGGTCATGCTGCGAGCCCCTCGATCTCCCGCTGCGTCGCGAGCCGGTTCAGGCCCTGCGCCTCGAGCTGGCGGACGCGCTCGCGCGTCAGTCCCATCAGCCGCCCGATCTCCTCGAGCGACTTCGGGTCGGCGTCGCCGTCGAGCCCGTAGCGGAGCTTCAGCACCTGCTGCTCCCGGGGCGGCAGCTTCCCGAGCGCCCGCCGGAGCGCCTCCTGGCGCAGGCTGACGTGCACCTCCTCGTCGGGCCCGATCGCGTCGGCGGCGAACAGATCGCCGAGCGTGCCGTCGTTGTCGTCGCCGATCGGGCGGTCGAGGCTCGTCACGGCGCGGGCCGCCTGCCGCACCTCACGCACGTGCTTCGTCGACAGCTTCGCGACCTTGGCGATCTCGGCGTCGCTCGGCGGCCGGCCCAGCTTGGCCGTCAACTCGCGCTCGGCGCGGCCGATCTTCTGCTCGCGCTCCGCGATGTGCACGGGGATCCGGATCGTGCGCGCCTTGTTCGCCACCCCGCGCTGGACGGCCTGGCGGATCCACCAGGTGGCGTAGGTGGAGAACTTGAAGCCGCGCCGCCAGTCGAACTTCTCCACCGCGCGGATCAGGCCGATGATCCCCTCCTGGATCAGGTCGAGCAGGGAGATGCCGTGGCCCTGGTACTTCTTGGCGATCGAGACGACCAGGCGCAGGTTGGAGTTGATCATCCGGTCCTTGGCCTGCTTGTCGCCGCGCTCGATCCGCTTGGCCAGCTCGATCTCCTCGGCGGCGGTCAGCAGCGG
>JACVRR010000061.1 GCA_014534345.1 Thermoleophilia bacterium
CGACGCCGTCGAGCTCGAGCCGCCCGATCGGATGCGGCGAGAGCAGCTCCAGCGGCTCCCCGGTCAGACCCTCGCTGTCGCGGGCGACGACGAACGCCGTCACGCCGCGCGCGCCGGCGCCGGGCGTCGTCCGCGCGAACAGCGTGTACACGTCCGCCTCGGGCGCGTTCGAGATCCACGTCTTCGTCCCGGTCAGCCGGAAGCAGCCGCCGTCGCGCTCGGCGCGGAGGGCGAGCGAGCCGGCGTCCGAGCCCGCCTCGGGCTCCGTGAGCGCGAAGGCGGCGACGGCCTCGCCCGTGGTGAGTCGCGGGATCCAGGCGTCGCGGACAGCGGGTCGGCCGTGGCGGAGGATCGGGTGGCCGCCGAGCCCCTGCAAGGCGAGCGCCGTCTCCGCCTCGGTCGAGCCGTGCGCCAGCCCCTCGCGGAGCAGGCAGAGGTCGAGCGCCGAGCCCTCGAGCACCTGCCGGAGAAGCCCCTCCTCGCCGAGCGCGCGCACGAGCTCGCGGTTCAGTCGGCCGTGCCGGTTGCCCCCCGCGAGCCTGGCGAGCTGCTCGTGGCCGGCGCGGCGGGCGCGTTCGAGGAGGTCGGTCACTCGGGCACCACCGCGACGCCCATCAGCTCGATGCGCGCCTCCGGCTCGAACAGGCGCGAGACGCCGACGAGGGCCATCGCCGGGTAGCGGCGCCCGAAGTGGCGGCGCCACACCTCGCCGAGCTCGCGGAGCGACGCGCGGTACTCGTCGATGTCCGTCGCGTAGACGACGAGCGAGACGAGGTCGTCCGGCGCGCCCCCCGCCGCCCGCAGCGCGGCGACCACCCTCGCAGCCGCGGCGTCGAACTGCGCCACCAGCGTGTCTCCCTCGCCGATCTGGCCGCCGAGGTAGACCGTCCGGCCGGGGACGGCGACGATCGCGTGCGCGAAGCCGACCGGCTCCTCCAGCTCCGGCACGTCCACTATCCGATGAGTCACGGGCCCACGTCCACGTAGCTGCAGCGGCGCGGGTGTCGTACTACGCGAGGAGCTCGGACGGCCAAACGAGACCCGTAGGGTGTCATCGGCCCGTCCACGCGGGCCTCCGCCCCTCCGACCAGGCGGCGTAGAACTCGCCGAAGTCGTCGCTCTTCATCAGCAGCGCCTGCGCCAGCGCCTCCAGCTCGATCGCGCCGGCGAGGTCGACGTCGAGCTCGCGGGTGAGGAGGAGCTTCGTCGTCGAGTACGCGAGCGCGGGGCCGTCGGCGAGCCGCCGCGCGAGGCCCGCGGCCGTGTCGGCGAGCGCGTCGTCGTCGACGACCTGCGTCGCGAGTCCGAGGTCGAGCGCCCGCTCGGCGGACACGTCCTCGCCGAGCACGAGCAGCTCGGTCGCGCGGCCGAGGCCGACGTAGCGCGGGAGCAGGTAGGCGGCGCCCATGTCGGCGCCGGCGAGGCCGACCTTCGTGAACAGGAACGACAGCCGCGCGGAACGGGCGAGCAGGCGGAAGTCGCTGGCCAGCGCCAGCACCGAGCCGGCTCCGGCCGCGATGCCGTTGACGGCGGCGACGACCGGCAGCGGGCAGTCGCGCATCGCCTTGACGACCGCGCCGCTCATCCGCGTGAACTCGAGCAGCTCGCCGGCGCCCATCCGCTGCAGCTCGCCGATGATCTCCTCGACGTCGCCGCCGGAGCAGAAGCCGCGACCGCGGCCCGTGAGGACGAGCACGCGGGCGTCGCCGCGGTGCGGGAGTTCGAGCACGAGGTCGCGCAGGTCGGCGTAGACGTCGAAGGTCAGGGCGTTGAGCCGGTCGGGGCGCGAGAACGTGACCGTCGCCACGCCGTCGTCGACCGCGAGGTCGAAGTTCCGCCACGCCTCCGTGAGCGCGGCCGACCCGCGGAACGGGCTCACCGCGTCCCCCTCCACCCCTCGTCGGGGTCAGGTCTTGCAGCGCGGCAAGCGAAGCGCCTTGCCCCTCCCGCGTAGGCGCCGGCGACGCCGCTCGCCGTGCGGCTGCGCACGCGTGTCCGGACGGCCGGCGGTGTTGCGGTGCAAGACCTGACCCCCCGGATCACTTCTGGAGGCCCCCGCCGTCGAGGACGAGCGCCTGGCCGTTGATCGCGGCCGCCTCGGGCGCGGCCAGGAAGGCGACCGCGAAGGCGACCTCGTCGGGCTCGAGCAGGCGCCCGAGCGGCGACGTCGCCGCCAGCGCGGCCTCGGCCTGCGCCTGGTCGCGGCCGGTGGTCTCGACGATCCGGTCGACCGCGCGCCGCGCCAGGTCGGTGCGAACGAAGGCCGGGCAGACGGCGTTCGCGGTCACGCCGCTGCCGGCTACCTCTGCCGCGACCGCGCGCATCAGCCCGACGGCGGCGTGCTTGGAGGCGGCGTACGCGGCGGTGTACCGCCCGCCCGCGCGGCCGGCGGTCGACGCGACCGTGACGATCCGGCCGCTGTCGCGCTCGCGCATGCCCGGAAGGACGGCGCGCGTGCACAGGAACGCGCCCGTCGCGTTGACGTCCAGGTGCGCGCGCCAGTCGCGGAGCGCCGTCCGCTCGAGCGGCGCGCTCGCGCCCATCCCGGCGTTGTTCACCAGCACGTCGACCGGCCCGAGCTCGGCGAAGAACGCGCCGACCTGCTGCTCGTCCGTCACGTCGCAGCGGTCGCGGCCGATCGCCTGGACGTGGTCGCCGGCGGCGCGGAACCGGTCGGCGACCGCTCGTCCGATCCCCTTCGTCCCGCCCGTCACGACCACCACCCGGCTCAACGCAGCGCCTTCCGGTCGAGCTTTCCCGACGGCGTCTTCGGCAGCTCGTCGACGAACCGCACCTCGCGCGGGTACTTGTGCGGCGAGAGGCGCGAGCGGACGTGCTGCTGGAGCGACGTGGCGAGGTCGTCCGAGCGCGCGCCGCGCGTGACCACGTAGGCGCGCGGGACCGTGAGCCCGTCCTGCTCGGCGCCGACCACCGCGCACTCGACGACGTCCGGGTGCGCGAGCAGCGAGTCCTCGATCTCGGCGGGCGCTACCCAGATTCCGCCCACCTTGATCAGGTCGTCCGCGCGGCCGCGGTAGGTGAAGAACCCCTCCTCGCTCCGCTCGAACAGGTCGCCCGTGCGGACGCGGTCGCCGCTGAACGTCGCCTTTGTCTTCGCGTGGTCGCCCCAGTAGAGCAGCGCCGCGGTGTCGCCCTCGACGACGAGCTCGCCGTTCTCGGCGACCTCCGCCGAGTAGCCGGGGACGAGCTCGCCGACGGTGCCGGGCCGCACGCGCCCGGGCCGGTTCGAGATGTAGATGTGGTACAGCTCGGACGAGCCGATCCCGTCCAGCACCTCGACGCCGAACGCGGCCTGCCAGCGCTCGTACAGCTCGCGGGGCAGCGCCTCGCCGGCCGAGGTGCAGAGGCGCAGGCACGACAGGTCCTGCCGGCCGGCGTCGGGGTGGGCGACCATCGCGGCCATCATCGTCGGCACCTGCACGAGGACGGTCGGGCGGTGCGCCGCGACCAGCTCGAAGATGCGCTCGGGCGTCGTGCGCTCGGGGAACACGATCCCGGCGGCGCCGACCCCGAAGGGGTAGAGCGCGACCAGGTCGCGCGCGTAGCCGAAGAACAGCTTGGGCACCGCGAGCACCACGTCGTCCTCGCGGATGCCGAGGACGCCGCGCGCGTACCAGTGGAAGCTGAGCACGGAGCTGTGTTGCGGGTGGACGGCGGCCTTCGGCTGCCCGGTACTCCCGGTCGTGAACTTCCAGAGCGCGACGTCGTCCTTGGTGGTCGGCGCGGCCTCGAGCTCGGCGGGCGCGGCGGCGGCGAGCGGCTCGAAGGCCACCTCACCGGCGCGCAGCTCCTCGTCGGGCGCGCCCACGACGAGCAGGTGGCGTAGCCAGCGGCTCGAGCTCGCCGCCTGGCGGACGGGGCCGAGCGTCGTCGCGTCGGCGACGACGACCCCGGCGCGGGTGTAGTCGAGGTAGTGGGCGTAGTCCTTGGGCTCGAGGAAGGTGTACGCCTCCGCGGTGACGGCGCCGATCTTCTGCGCCCCGTACCACAGCGCGACCAGCTCGACCGAGTCGCCGAGGATCAGCAGGACGCGTTCCTCGACGCGTACGCCGAGCTCGCGGAGCACGTTTCCGGCCCGGTTCATTAACGCGGCCAGCTCCGCGTACGTGGTCGCGCCGTGCGGACCGATCACGGCCGTCCGCCCGCCGCGCCCCTCCTCGACGTTGCGGTCGACGAACTCGCTCGCGAGGTTGAGCCCGCGCGGAAGGTCGTCGTAGGTGATCACCGACGCACCGCCTCGCGGGCCGGGGCGCCGACGCGGGCCGCCTCGCCCGGCGTCTCGATCCTGGCCGGCGGGAGGTCGAGGATGCAGAGGTCGGCCCGCCCCGCCGCGACGATCGTGTTCGCCTCGTCGGGCGTCGTCAGGTGGCCGCGGACGAGCGTCAGCACCCGCGCCTCGTTGCGGACGCGGTCGCTGAGCGCGGTCAGGAAGCCGCGCCGGTACTCCGGGCGGTCGTCGGCCACCGTCTGGCCCGCCTCGACGTGTACGAGGTCGCAGCCGCGGGCGGCTAGCGTCCGCGCGACGGCGATCCCGTCGTCGACGGTCAGCCCGCCACGCGCGCCGTCGGCGACCGACAGCCGGACGGCGAGCACCCCGTCCCAGGCGGCCCGCACCGCGTCGAAGACGGCGAGCGGGAAGCGCAGCCGGTCGGCGCCGTACTCGTCGGTCCGCCGGTTCGCGAGCGGCGAGAGGAAGCTGGCGAGCAGGTACCCGTGCGCGAGGTCGAGCTCGACCACCGCGACGCCGAGCGCGGCCGCCCGCTCTGCGCCCGCGACGAACGCGTCCCGCACGACCTCCATCCCCTCCTCGTCCAGCTCCCGGGGCACCGCGGCGTAGGGGGCGTAGGCAAGGGGGGAGGCGGACACGAGCGGCCACCCCTCGTGCAGCGGGACGTCGACGCCGAGCGCGTGGGGCGCGGTGGCGCCCCGGCGGCCCGCGTGCCCGAGCTGCAGCGCGACCGTCCCGGGCGGCGGCTGCCACTCGTCGACGACCGGCGTCTCGGGCGTGATCCGGCCCTCCGGCGAGACGGCGACGAAGCCGGTCAGCACCACGCCCGCGGCCGCGACGGGAGCGTCCGGCGCGGCGACCAGGCGGTTCGCCAGGGTCAGATCGCCGAGCCGCAGCGGGGTGAACAGCGGCGCCGGCTCGAGCTCGCGCGCGCCGCCGGCCAGCCACGCGTCGAGCACGCGGGTGAAGTGCGGGTCGCGCACGCCGAGCGTGGCGTGCGTGATCCGCCCGCTGCGGGTCAGCAGGTTGAACGCGAACTGGAGCGGCTCGAGGTGCGCGTAGCTCCCCACCCGGCGGAAGTAGCCGGCGCTCTCGCTCGCCGCCGTCTGCGTCCGCTCGACGGCCGGCGTGCGCTCGAGCTCGTAGTCGACCAGCGCCGCCTCGACGTCCCAGCCGCGCCGCTCGAGCGCGTTCGCCAGCGCGATCGCGTCCTCGAGCGCGAGCTTCGTCCCCGACCCGATTGAGAAGTGCGCCGTGTGGGCGGCGTCGCCGAGCACGACGACGTTGCCGTCGTGCCACGTCCGGTTCTCGACCTTGAGGAAGTCCATCCACAGCGAGCGGTTCGACAGCAGCTCGTGCCCGCGGAGCTCGCGCGCGAACAGCTGCTCGCAGAAGGCGAGGCTTTCCCCCTCGTCCATCTCGTCGAGCCCCGCGGCGCGCCAGACGGGCTCGGGGCACTCCACGATGAAGGTGCTCATCCGCTCGTCGTACGGGTACGCGTGCACGTTGAACAGGCCGTGCTCGGTCTCGCGGAAGACGAACGTGAACGCGTCGAACACGAGGTCGGTGCCGAACCAGACGTACTTGCTGCCCTCCGGCGCGACGCGCGTGCCGAAGTCGCGCTGCCGGCGCACGAAGCTGTTCACGCCGTCGGCGCCGACGACCAGGTCGGCCTCCGGCAGCGCGTCCACCTCGACGCCGAAGCGGAGCTCGGCGCCGACGGCGGCGGCACGGCGCTGCAGGATCTCCAGCAGCCGCGTGCGCGCGATCGCCGAGAAGGAGTGCCCGCGCGAGCTGAGCAGCCGCCCGCGGTAGCGGATGTCGACCCGGTCCCAGCGGGCGAAGGTGTCGGTGATCGCCAGGTGCGTCTCGGCGTCGGCGTCGCGGAGCGCGCCCAGCGTCTCCTCACTGAAGACGACGCCGAAGCCGAAGGTCGCGTCGGGCGCGTTGCGCTCCAGCACGCGCACCTCGATCGTCGGGTCGGCGCGCCGGAGCAGGATGGCGAGGTAGAGGCCTCCCGGACCGCCGCCGACGATCTCGACCTTCACGGGGCAACCTCCGTGTCGCCTAAGCGGGGACGGCGCTCGAAGAACGAGGCGTCCATGCGGCCAAACCAGACGCGTAGCGTTCTCATGCGACCGCCTCCGCGAGCCGTGCGAGCTCGTCGAGCTCCGCCACCGCGGGGAAGAGCACGAGCTCGTGGCAGCCGGCCTCCTCGTAGCCGCGCACGAAGTCCTTCAGCTTGCGCGCGCTGGTCAGGTTCTCGGCGACGACGCGCTCCGCGAAGGGGCCCGTGAAGGCGTAGTAGTGCCGCAGGTACTCGTCGCCGCGCTCGGCGTCGCCGAGCGCGAAGTACCCCTGGCCCCACAGGCGCGGCTCGCCCGGCCGGCCCAGGTCGCGCCAGGCCGCCTGGGCGCGCGTCGCCGCGCTCGCGAAGGCGCGCGGCGGGCCGCCGCCGTGGGCGTAGCCGTCCGCGTAGCGGGCCATGCGTGCGAACGCCGGGCCGCTTCCCCCGCCGACCAGCAGCTCGATCCCGTCGCGCGCGGGGCCGACGCGCTCGGCGTCGATGCCGGCCCGCAGGTAGGCGAGCTGCTCCGACAGCCGGCGGCCGCGCCCGCGCGCGTCGGCGCCGGCGGCCTCGTAGTCCTCCGGGCGCGCGCCCGTCGCCAGGCCGAGGGTCAGCCGCCCGCCGGAGAGCGCGTGCACCGACGCCGCCTCCTTCGCGAGCAGACCGGTCGGGCGGAGCGGGCCGACGGCGACCATCGTCGCCAGCCGGATGCGCGACGTCACCGCCGCCGCGCCGGCGAGCGAGGCGAAGGGGTCGAGGCTGTCGTACGCGACCCGGTCGAGGACGGCGAGCGACGAGAACGGGCCGGCCTCGGCGCGCCGTGCCCATTCGAGCACGAGCTCGCCGCTCGCGCCGGGCGTGGTCGTGGGCAGGCCGACTCCGACGTTCATCGCTGCGTCGGCCAGCTTTACACTCGGCGGCCGTGACGCGTCGACCGAGCAGCGTCTCGGGGCTGGAGTCGCCCTTCGACGACCTCTACGGGCTCGAGGTGGAGGAGGCGACCGACGCGATCGTGCGCGGGCGAGTCGCGGTTCGGCGCGAGGTCACGCAGCCGGTCGGGCTCGTGCACGGCGGCGTGTACGCCTCGATCGCCGAGGCGCTCGCCTCGCTCGGGACGAACGTCGGCGTCGTGCCGGAGGGGGCGATCGGACTGGGCATGTCCAACCACACCACCTTCCTGCGGCGCGTCTCCGAGGGGACGATCCACGCGGTGGCGCGCCGGCGGCACCGCGGCCGTACGACCTGGGTCTGGGACGTCGACGTGACGGACGACGAGGGACGGCTGTGTGCGACCAGCCGGGTGACGGTCGCGGTCCGCGACCTGGCCGACCTCGCCGGCGCTCGGCGATAGCGCTCCGTGGCGCGGGGGATCGGCGAGCGCACCGCGGTGATCGCGGTCACGAGCGGGAAGGGCGGCGTCGGCAAGTCGACCGTCAGCCTGAACGTCGCGCTCGCGCTGGCGGAGGGCGGCGCGGCGGTCGGGTTGCTGGACGCGGACTTCTACGGGCCCGACATCCCGCTGATGGTCAACCTCAAGCGCTCGGCGCCGCTCTCGCGCTGGATGCTCGGGCGGTCGGCGGAGCGAGGCCCGCTCGCGCTCGAGCCCGTGGAGCGGTACGGCATCCAGATCATGTCCGTCGGCTTCCTGATCGCGGAGTCCCAGGCGATGACGCTGCCGGCCCCGCTCCTCCAGGGCGCGCTCCGGCAGCTGGTCGGCGACGTGGAGTGGGGCGACCCCGACTACCTCGTCGTCGACCTGCCACCGGGGACGGGCGACCTGCAGCAGGAGGTGCTCGGCGTGGCGCGCGTCGCCGGGGCGGTGATCGTGGTCGGCCCGCAGGACGTCGCCCACCTCGACGGCCGCAAGGTGCTCGATCTCTTGCGCGGCCGGGGCGTGCGCGTGCTCGGCGGCGTCGAGAACATGCGCACGCTGACCTGCCCGCACTGCGGCAACGCAGTGGAGGTCTTCCCGGCGGCCGACGAGGCCCGCTCCATCTGGGCCGAGGGTGTCCGGCGGCTCGGGTCGATCCCGCTGGCGCCGCCGATCGCGCTCGCGGGCGATCGCGGTGTCCCCGTGCTCGTCGCCGATCCGCGGGGAGAGCACGCCGAGGCGTTCCGGGGCGTCGCGGCGGCGATCGTCGACGCGCTCGGCGAGGGGTAGGTGGAGCGAACGCCGCGCGTCGGGCGCCTGCGGCGTGGCGTCCCGCCCGCGCTCCACCACCGCGACTTCGCCTTCCTGTGGGTCGCGATCGTCACCATGGGGCTCGCCGGCCAGATGGCCGCCGTCGCCGTCGGCTGGCAGGTCTACTCGATCAGCGGCGACCCGCTCCACCTCGGGCTAATCGGGCTGGCGGAGTTCCTCCCGTTGCCGCTCCTGGCCATCCCGGCCGGCGCGCTCGCCGACCGCGTGTCGCGCCGGCTGGTGCTGGCGGCGGCGCTCGTCCTGGACGGCTGCGTCGCGCTGCTGCTCGTCGCCGTGACGGCCGCGGGCGCGCGGCAGCTGTGGCCGTTCCTCGCGCTCGCGCTGACGAGCGGCGTCGCCGGCGCGATCGGCTCGCCGGCGGCCCGGGCGCTGCCGCCGACGCTCGTGCCGACGGAGCTGCTCGCCGGCGCGCTCGCGATCCGCTCGGTCGGCGCGCAGGCGGCCGTGGTGACGGGGCCCGCGCTCGGGGGCCTGCTGTTCGCCCTGCGGCCGGAGCTCGTCTACGCCACGGCCGCGGCGCTGTTCGCGGTCGCGTTCGTGTCGGCGCTGGCGATCCGGCCGCGCGCGGGGGCGGCCGCTCGCGTCGCCGGCGCCGAGCCGGCGCCCCGGCTCGCCTCGCTGCTGGCCGGCGTCCGCTTCGTCCGGCCGACGCCGATCCTGTTCGGCGCCATCCTGCTCGACCTCTTCGCCGTCCTCTTCGGCGGCGCGGTCGCGCTGCTGCCGCTGTTCGCGCAGGACATTCTCCACACCGGTCCGGTCGGGCTCGGGGTGCTGCGGAGCGCGCCCGCCGTCGGCGCGGTGGTGGCGGGGTTGATTCTCACGCGCCGCCCGCTGCGCGCGCCGGCAGGACGGACGCTGCTCGTCGTGGTCGCCGTCTTCGGCGGGAGCATGATCGTGTTCGGCCTGTCGCAGTGGTACGCGGTGTCGCTGGCCGCCCTCGCCGTGAGCGGGTTCGCCGACATGTACTCGATGAACATCCGCTCGACCACCGTCGCGCTAGTCACCCCGGACGAGCTGCGCGGCCGTGTGGTCGCCGTCGAGATGGTCTTCATCAGCGCCTCCAACGAGCTGGGCGCCTTCGAGTCGGGCGTCGCGGCCGCGCTCGTCGGCGCCGTCCCGGCCGTCGTCCTGGGCGGTGCCGCGACAGTGCTGATCGCCGCCGCCTGGCCGCGCTTCTTCCCCGAGCTCGCCCGCATCGGCCGGCTGGAGGACCTGCGCCCGGTGCGTGCGAGGAGCTGACGGCGGCGACGGCACTCCTATCCCCGCCTTCTGCCTAAACAGGCGACGAGCCATCACGATCATGGCTTCCAGGGTGAGCACCTGGCATGCGTGACCCCGCGGGAAGCGCGTCGCGTGCAACCTGGCAGGTCATTCTGCTTGCCGGGACGATCGCGCTGTGCGCTCTCGCCGCGGTCGCCGCGACAGATTACGTCCGCGTCCAGTCACGTCTTGACTTTCTGGACGAGCAGTCCCCCGCGTTCGGCGGGCCCTGGGCCGAGGCGGGCCTGCGAAAGCAGCGCGAGAGAGCACACGAGGGGTGGGAGAGACGTCGCGTGACCTACGCGGGCGGCGGCGCGGTCATCGTCCTGCTCACGACGGCGGGCGTGACCGCGACGCGAGGGCGCGGCAGGGTGCTTCGCGAAGGCCGCCGTCCCGATCGACGTAGAGGGCGCGAGCGCGAATAGCGCACCGAGCTGCCGCGCGCAGCTGTGGTTTCGAGCACCGCCCATGCGTCCTTCACGCGGCCGGCCGGGGCCGAATCGCAGCCAGCGTAGAATTTCCCGGTTGCATCGCGTCAGGGGGAAACGGGGGCTCGCGGCGGCGGCGGCGCTGCTCGTTGCAGGCGCGCTCGCGGGGTTCGCGGGCGCATGGGGCCGACACGCGCCCGGCCTCCTTGCGTTCACGTCGACGCGGTCGGGGAACGCGGACGTCTGGGTGATGGACGCCTGCGGAGGGGGCCTGCGGAACGTCACCGCCCACCCCGCCGCCGACCGCCGGCCGGCCTGGTCGCCGGACGGCCGGCGAATCGCCTTCCAGTCCGACCGCGACGGGAATGTGGAGCTGTACGTTATGGACGCCGACGGGTCGAACGTCCGCCGGCTGACGAACGACGCGGCCGACGACTTCAACCCCGCCTGGTCGCCGGACGGGCGCTGGATCGCCTGGAACAGCAACCGCACCGGCGACTACGAGATCTACGTCACGGACGCCGCGACGGGCGCTGACGTCCGCCGGCTGACGTTCGCCGCAGGCGTCGACTCGGTGCCGTCGTGGTCGCCCCGCGGCCGCGCGATCGTCTTCGAGTCGGGTCGCGACGGGAACGCGGAGATCTACGTCATGCTCGCCGACGGCCGCTACCAGACGAATCTCTCCCGACACCCGGCCGGCGACTTCAACCCGGCCTGGTCGCCCGACGGCTTCCGAATCGCCTTCACCAGCGATCGCGACGGCGACAACGACCTGTACGTGATGCGGGTCGACGGCAGGCGCGTCCGCGCGCTCACCGCCAACGAGGCTGACGACCGCAACGCCGCCTGGTCGCCGGACGGCAAGCGGCTCGCCTTCGCGACGAACCGCGACGGCAACTTCGAGATCTACGCCATGCGGGCCGACGGGCGAGCGATTGCGCGCCTGACCGACGATCCGGCGGCGGACACGATCCCCGCGTGGCAGCGGTTGCCGCGTCGCGGACGCAATCCCGCGCACAGCAGCCACGCTGCCTGTCGGCCGCAGGGCGGGTAGCGAGCCGCCGGCCCGCGCGGCCGGTTCCCCTCTGACGCGGGCGGTCGCCGAGCCGGCATCGCGCGACTGCCGACCCCGTCGCTGACGTATACCTCCGCGCGTGCCTCGTGAGCTCCGGCGCGGGCGGCGCCACGTGCGCCTGTCGAGCGACGATCGCGTCCTCTTCCCGGGCGCCGGCGTGACGAAGGGCGACCTCTGGGACTACTACGCCGCCGTCGCGCCCGCCGTCCTTCCGCACCTGCGCGACCGCCCGTTCACGATGAAGCGGTTCCGCGGCGGCATCGACCGGCCCTCGTTCTTCCAGAAGGACGCGCCGAAGGGGGCGCCGTCCTGGCTGCGCACGCGCGCCTTCCGGACGCAGCCGCGGCCGGGGGAGAGCCGGATCGTCGACTTCCCGCTGGTCGACGACGAGGTCTCGCTGCTGTGGATGGTTCAGTACCACTGCATCGACCTGAACGTCTGGTACTCGCGGGTGGACAGGCCCGACCGGCCGGACTACGTCGTCTTCGACCTCGACCCGCCCGACGGCGGCTTCCGGCTGGCCGTCCGCGCCGCCCACTTCGTGCGCGAGCTGCTGGACGCGGTCGGGCTGCCCGGCTACGTGAAGACGAGCGGCGCCGATGGCATCCATGTCCTGGCGCCGATCGCGCGCCGTGCCTCGTACAACGCCGCGCGCGAGTTCGCCGTGGACGCCGCCGCGCTGCTCGAGCGGGAGCACCCCGGCCTGGTGACGACCGAGTTCCTGAAGCGCAAGCGGCGCGGCGTATACCTCGACGCGCGCCAGAACGGGCCCGGGAAGACGATCGCGAGCGTCTACTCGGTGCGGCCGAAGCCCGGCGCGCCCGTGTCGACGCCGCTGCGATGGGACGAGCTGACGGAGGAGGTCGAGCCGCGCGACTTCGGGATGGCGGACGCGCTCGCACGGATCGAACGGGAGGGCGACCTGTTCGCGCCCGTGCTGGCGGGCGGCCGCTCGCTGTCGGCGGCCCGCCGGGCGCTGGCGCGACTGCGCTAGCCCTGCGTCGGAAGCGGCGGCGCCTCGAGCGCCTCGTCGGCCGCGACGGCGGCGCGGCTGCGGTCCCACACGGCGTAGGCGAGGATCGCGACCAGGAACGCGCCGAGCGGGTGGAACGCCGCGAGCTCGGGAGAGGAACCCTGGGCGCGAGGGAGCGCCATCATTCCGGTCGCGACCAGGAAGAGGACGGCATTCAGCGCCATCAGCGAGCGGGGGAAACGGCCGACCAGGCTGAGCGCCAGCATCAGCCCGAGGAGCGCGTGGACGGCGCCGCCGAACCAGAAGTGCGCGTCCCAGCCGTTGATCCCGGCGGCCTCGCCCGCGAAGACGCCGACGCCCGCGAGCAGGAACTGGATCGCGATCGCGACCAGCGTCACCAGCCCGGCGATCGGGAGCAGCCGGCGCGCGAGCGGTGCATAGGGCTCGGTCAGGCGGGCAACTCGGTTCACGTGACTCCTCTCGGCCTCGGACTCGACCGCCACACGATAGGGCGTCGGCAGGACGGAATCAACGGCGTGCGCCCGCGGGGCGAGCCGTGACGGCGCCGGCGAAGGACGAGGTTCCGCGCTCGCTGCGGATCGCGGCGGCGATCGCCTGGCGGGCGCTGGTCGTCGCCGTCGCGCTCGCCGTGCTGGCGCTGCTGGCCGCGCGCCTGCGCACGGTCGTGCTTCCCGTCCTGCTCGCGGCCTTCCTCGCGACGGTCTTCTACCCGCCGGCGCGCTGGCTGCGGCAGCACGGCTGGCCGCGCGGCCTGGCCGCGCTCGCGGTCGTCGCCGGTGCGCTCGCCGTGCTCGCGGCCGCCATCGCCCTCGTCGTCCCGCGCGCGGCCGAGGACTTCGGAGCGCTCGACGTCAGCGTCGAGGGGGGCGTCGAACGGGTCACCGACTGGCTCGTCGAGGGACCGTTCGGGCTCTCCGAGCGACGCGTCTCGCAGTGGCGCGAGAGCGCGTTCGACGAGGCGCGCTCCCAGGCGGGGAGGGTCGCCGGCGGCGTCTTCGGCGGCGCCTACCTCGTCCTCGAGCTCGTCGCGGCGCTGCTGCTGACGATCGTCGTGCTGTTCTTCTACGTCAAGGACGGTGACCGGATCTGGTCGTGGGTGGTCGGCCTCTTCCCCGAGCGGATCCGCGATCGCGTCGGCGGCGTAGGGGACATCGCCTGGGACACGCTGCGCGGATACCTGCGCGGCGTAACGCTGGTCGCGCTGTTCGACGCGATCTTCATCGGCGTCGCGCTGCTCCTGATCGGCGTGCCGCTCGTCGTCCCGCTCGCGCTGCTCACCTTCGTCGGCGGGTTCTTCCCCATCGTCGGCGCCGTGGTGGCGGGCTTCGCGGCCGTCATGGTCGCCCTCGTCTCGGAAGGCTTCGTCGCGGCCCTGCTCGTCCTCGCCGCGGTCGTGGCCGTCCAGCAGATCGAGAGCAACGTCCTGCAGCCGTTCGTCGTCGGCCGCGCAGTCGCGCTCCACCCGCTCGCGATCCTGCTCGCGGTCGCGACCGGGGCGATCGTGTGGGGCGTGGTGGGCGCCTTCCTCGCGGTGCCGCTCGCGGCGGTCGCGGCGAAGGGGGCGGCGTACCTGCGCGCGGACGACGGCGCGTAGCACCGCGCGCAGCGAGACTGCCGCGCGTGCCCGCGCTCCGCTCGCCGCACGACCGCGAGATCGTCCGCCTCGCCGCGCTCGCGCTCGGCTCGCTCGCCGCGGAGCCGCTGTACGTGCTGGTCGACACGGCGATCGTCGGCCACCTCGGCCGCCAGCAGCTCGCTGCGCTGGGAATCGCGGCCACCGTGCTCTCGGGCCTGTTCGCGATCTTCAACTTCCTCCAGTACGGGACGACGGCGCAGGTCGCGCGGGCGGAGGGGGCGGGCGA
>JACVRR010000064.1 GCA_014534345.1 Thermoleophilia bacterium
CGCCCTGCCCGCGCAGCCGCCCGTCGCGGGCGCCGCCGACGGCCCTCCCTCGTGAAAGCCGCACGGTCTGGGCTCGCCGCATGAACGCCGTCGTCTTGCGGCCGCTGCACCGCAGTAGCCAGGTGGCGGTCGTCCGATGACATCGCCGGCCGGGAGACGGGAGCAATGCGCGTCGGCCTGATCGGCGACGTCCACGGGAACCTCCTCGCGCTCGACGCCGCCCTCGACGACCTGAGCCGCGACCGGCTCGACACGCTCGTCTGCCTCGGTGACGTGGTCGTGGGGCCCCAGCCGGTCGAGACGCTCGCGCGCATCCGTTCCCTCGGCTGCCGCGTCGTCCTCGGCAATTGGGACGCGTACTGCCTGCGCGGCTTCCCCAGGCCGACCAACGGCCTCGCCCGGCGGCTGCTCGAGATCGGCCGCTGGTCGGCCGACCAGCTCGGTGCCGCCGACCGCGAGTACATCGCGACGTTCGAGCCGATGGTCGAGCTCGAAGCGCCGGGGACGGCGCGGGTGGTCACCTTCCACGGCTCCCCGCGCTCGGACGAGGACCCGATCTTCGCGACCACGCCGGAGGACGAGCTGGAGCGGATGCTCGCCGGGGTCGTGGCCCCACTGCTCGTCGCGGGCCACACCCATTTCCAGATGGTCCGCCGCTACCGCGACTCCCTCGTCCTCAATCCCGGCAGCGTCGGCCTCGCCTTCCGCCGACAGGCCGACGTGATGCCCGTGGCGAAGTGGGCCGAGTACGGCGTCGTCGCGCTCGGCGACGACGGGCTCGCGGTCGAGGTCGAGCTGCGCCGGCGTCCCTACGACGTCGACGCGCTCGTGAAAGTGATCCTCGACAGCCGCATGCCGCACTCCGCCTGGTGGGCCGCGCTGTGGACGAGCGACGCCGTCGACGACGGCGGCTGCCCGAACCCGAGCGCCTTCGCCTAGGCTCCCGCGTCAGACGTCGAGCACGCGGCTCGCCGCGCGGAACGCGTCGGTGACGTAGAACGCCTCGCGCGTCAGTGCGCGCGTCTTCCGGCTGAAGATCGCCGCCAGCTCACGCCGACCGTCGAGGTAGTGCACGAACACCTTGACGGTCGAGGCGTCGATCCGCAGCTCGTTCCACGAGGGTGGCACCACGCCCCGGATCCGGCGCGTCCCCGCGGTGCCGGAGTTGCACACGAGCATCCCGTTGAGCGCCCAGAAGTAGGGGACGTGCTTGTGGCCCGAGAGGACCACGTCGACGTCGAGCTCGGTCAACGTGGCGAGCAGGTCGCCCGCGTCGAGGACGATGTTCCGCTCGCGGCCGGTTCCCGGGATCGGGATCAGGTGGTGGTGGATCGCGATCACGCGGATGTCGTCGGCGTCCGAGAACTGGTCGCGGACCCAGCCGTAGCGGTCGCGGCCGACTCGCCCCTCGTTGACGTCGGGCTCCGTGGAGTCGAGCCCGACGACGGTGAAGCCCGTCGCCTGCAGCCGCTCGGCGCGCTCGCCGTCGAAGGCACTGCGGTAGCGCGAGTACGGGGTGCCGAAGATGCGCTGGAAGTGCGTGTACCCGACGTTGCGCGCGTCGTGGTTGCCGGGGATCACGAGCTTGGGGAAGTCGATGCCCGCGAGCCACTCCGCGGCCTCCTCGAACTCCCACTCGTACCCGGCCGTGGTCAGGGCGCCGGCGACCACGACCACGTCCGGCTGCAGCCCGCGGACGCGCTCCGCGATCGCCGCGAGCGCCTCCGCGGGCAGGCTGAGCGGGCCGCCCACGTGGATGTCGCTGATCTGGGCGATGCGGAACGGGATCGCGGAGACGGCCATCGGGTCCGATCGGAGGTCGCTCTAGACTGGCCGCGACAATAGCGGGCCGACCCGTGACCGAACGAGCACACGCCGGACAGCTCTCCCACAGCCTGGTCGCACGCGTGCGCGCCGTGCCGGGGCTCTCCTCGCTCGGCGACGAGCTGCTGCTCGAGCTGGTCGGCGACTCCGCGAATCTCGCCTGGAGGGCCGGCCGCACGGTGCTCGAGCGCGGCTCGGCGCCCGACGCCCTGTACGTCGTCCTCTCCGGCGCGGTGCGCGTGCTGGACGGCGAGGGGGGCGAGCTCGCGCGCCTGGGACCGGGCGACCACTTCGGCGAGTTCTCGCTCCTCCTCGGCCAGCCGCGCCAACACGACGTGGTCGCGGCGGAGGACTGCGAGCTGCTCGTCGTCCCGAAGGAGTGCTTCGACCGCACCGTCGCCGCCGACCCGGAGCTGGGCCCGCGGATCCGCGAGCAGGCCGAGCAGCGGATGCGGGAGAACACGCGGGAATCCCTGGTTCCCCCCTGAGCTCCCTCCTGTTCCATATGCGGCGAGCGCGGCCTCCTCGTCGACCCGGCCCGCTGCGGCGGTGTCCCCGGGAGCCGTGTCCTGGTGTCTGACACCCGGACACGGCGGTTCGAGTCAGGCAGGAGGCGGGAGGCAAACCGGCCTGCTTGCGCCCCTGCGGAGCGATCCGTGCATTCCCGTGACATTCCCGTCACCCCTCGGTGACGGTGTCTGACACCGGGGCACGCCTCGAAGAGCCGGGTCCGCCCGAGCCAGAGTCCGAGGCGATCGGCCGGCCGGAATGCCGGGCGAGGGACGAGCCCCCCATTCCGCCGCGGCGCGAGGCGCTGCGATCTGTGGGAAGCGCCCGTGGCCTGCGCGCGGCCCCGCCGCGCGGGCCTGCAAGGCGAAGGTGCCGTCGAACGGCGAGGCGTCCCGCGCGCGCGAAGCCCGACGTGCGCGCGCGAGCGCACGCAGACTTCGTTACAGCCCGGCGCAACGGAGGGCCACGGGGGAACGATGGGTTCCCCCGTGTTCGGTTCCCCTACGTTCTCTGCTCGAGCCGCTCCTTGATCGCGGTCATCTGCTCGCGCGTGTTGCGGTTGATGTACTCCTCCGCCTCCTCGTCGTTCGCGGGCGCGGTCGGCTTCATCGAGAACTCCTGCACCCAGCGCATCTTCGTCCCGTCGCCCTCGGGCTCGAAGTACCACTCGATGTTCATGTGGTCGAACGGGCCGGTCTCGATCCGCCGGGCCGTGACCGTGCGCGCCTCGCGATCGACCGTCCGCTCCGACACCCAGCTCCAGACCTGGCCGTCGTACTCCGGGTCGGGGTGCGTGGTCAGTCGGAAGGTGATCGTGTTGCCCTCGCGCTCGAGGATCTCGGCGCTCGCGTACTCGGTGAAGAGGTCGGGCCAGCTCTCGACGTCGTTCATCCGCTCCCACACATAGTCGAGCGGCGCCTCGATCACCACCGAGTTGTCGGTGCGCGGCATGTCATGCCTCCTGCTCTTGGAGCCGTCGGTTCGAGTACTCGATCGCCTCGCCGATCGTCGTGATCTGGTTCGCGTCCTCGTCGGGGATCGTGAAGCCGTACTCCTGCTGGATCGCGAGCTGGATCTCGACGAACGCGAGCGAGTCGAGCCCGAGCTCGTCGAACGTCTGGTTCGGGTCGTCGCTGATCGCGTCCTCGGGGAGCCCGACGCGGTTGACGAGGATGTCCTTCACGTCCTCGAACGTGAACTCGCGGACGCCCATCTGCACCTCCCGTTAGGTCGACGTGGCTGACAGCTGCGGCCGCGCGAGCGAGCGCAGCTCCTCGAGGCCGTTCTCGGCCGCCTCGCGACCCGCCTCGAGGAAGAGGTCGGCGAGGTGGAAGTCGCGCCAGGACGACGGCCCGAAGGCCGGCGTGACGACGACGTCTGCGCGCGCGGCGTGCCGCTCGCTGGCGTCGAGCTGCGCGAGGTCCATCACCTCGAGCAGCGCGTCCAGCATCCGCGAGCGGCCGCGCGGCTCCTCGCTCGGCGGCTGCTCGCCGGGCCAGGCGGGGAGCGTCCGCCGGCTGATGATGTTGACCGACACGGTGACGTCGGCGCCGGCCTCGACGGCGGCGTCCACCGGCACCGGCACGAGCGCGATCCCGTCCACCAGCCGGCGGCCGTCCCGCTCGTGCGGCGGGAACATGCCCGCCAGGGCGGTCGCCGCAAGCAGTGCCTGCCAGAGCGGCCCGTCCGTCACGGGCGCCGCGCGCCGCGCGTCGAGGTCGACCGTCATCACGACCAGCGGCACCACGAGGTCGGCGAACGTCTCGTCGTCTGTCGTCTCGCGCAGGATCCGCGTCATCGTGTCGAGGCCGGTCGAGCCGCCGCCGAGGGACAGCTTGAAGATGTCGGCGATCGCCTCCGGCCGCCAAGCCTCGCGCATCGTCGCCTCGACCTCGGCGGCGCTCCGCCCCTGGGCGAGCCA
The DNA here is from genome assembly GCA_014534345.1 of Thermoleophilia bacterium. Lineage (GTDB taxonomy): Bacteria > Actinomycetota > Thermoleophilia > Gaiellales > Gaiellaceae > JACVRR01. The sequence goes on from JACVRR010000064.1 coordinate 4,256, forward strand.
GGCTCCGACGATCGCCCCGATGCTGCTGCCGGCGACGACGTCCACGACGTAGCCCGCGGACTCGAGCGCGTGCAGCATCGCGACGTGGGCGTAGCCCTTGGCGCCCCCCGCGCCGAGCGCGAGCCCGAGCTTCGTGCGGGCGAGGTGCCGCCCCACCCAGGCGCTGTCGTCGCCCGCCAGGCCGCCGTCCTCGCGCGTCGCCCAGCGGACGACCGGGGTCGCGGGCGTCGCCGCGGCAAGCAGCCGCCCGCGCTCGTCCGCCTCGGGCGCCGCGACGACCTCGACGAGCGTCCCCGCCGGGAGGCAGGCGCGCACCCGCTCGAGCTCGGCACCCCGGCTGACGACGGCCACCGCGCGGTCGACCTCGTCGACCAGCGGCCCTACCAGCTGCGGCTCGGGTGGCGCGACCACGATCACCGTCCGGTGCTCGAGCAGCGCGTCGTCGAGCATCGCGATCGTGCCCTCCGGCGCCGGGCCCGCCTCGAGCGAGGAGACGCTGCCCGGGCTCGCCGCCGCCGCGGCCGCCACCAGCGTGGGCACCACGGCGCCCAGCGACTCGCCGGCCAGCAGCGCGACCGCCTCGCCGCGCGTGCGGGGGCGTTCCACCCGCGCCGTGGTCGCGGCCAGCTTGCGGCTCAGGATCCGGTTCAGGTTGGCGAGGACCTGCGGGTGCTCGCCGATCACGGCGGCCAGGTCGTCGCGGGAGAGCTCCAGCGCGGTCGTCGGGACGGCCGCCACGGCGGTCGCCGTGCGCGGCTCCCCGGTCACGAGCGCCATCTCGCCGATCACGTCGCCGCGGCGCAGGCGCGCGACCGGGCGCTCCTCGGCGCCCGGCAGCGAGACGCGCGCGAGCCCCTCGAGGACCAGGAACAGCGCGTCCCCCGGCTCGCCGGCGCGGCAGAGCGCCTCGCCCGCGGTGAACGTGCGCGGCCGCATCCGCTCCGCGAGCGCGCCGAGCGCGTCGGCTGGGAGCCCCGCGAAGAGCTCGTGGCGGGCGAGCGACCGGGCGGCGGCGCTAGCCACGGGGCTCCTCCCCGCGCCCCGCCGCCGCCTTTGTGAGCGCTCGCTTGTCGGGCTTCCCCGAGGCGAGCAGCGGCAGCTCGGGGACGACGCGGATCGCGTACGGGAGCTTGTAGCCCGCGATCTGCCCGCGCGCGAAGCGCAGCAGCTCGGCGGGCGCAGGCGCCGACCCCGGGCGCGCGACCACGAACGCGTGCAGGGCCTCGCCCATCCGCTCGTCCGGCACGGCGACGACGGCCGCCTGGACAACGTCCGGATGGGCCGCGAGCACCGCCTCGACCTCGCCCGGGAAGACGTTGAACCCGCCGACGTGGGCGAGCTCCTTGGCGCGCCCGGCGATGCGCACGGCTCCCTCCTCGATCGTCGCCAGGTCGCCGGTCCGGAACCAGCCGCCCGTGAACGCCGGCTCGGTCTCCGCTCGGCGGCCGAAGTAGCCGGGTGTCACGTACGGCCCGCGGACGTGCAGCTCTCCGGGTCCCCCGCCGGCCGCGGGCGCGACACGCACCTCGTAGCCGGGCAGCGGCCGCCCGGCCGTCCCGTGCCGCACGCGGTCTGGGTCGCTCGGGCGGCAGCACGAGACGGCGCCCGTCTCGGTCAGCCCGTAGACGTTCAGGATCCCCATCCCCGCCCGCTCCAGCCGCTCGATGAGGCCCGGCGGGACGGGCGCCCCGCCGACGAAGCCGGTCCGGACGGTCGCTAGGCCGGCCGGCCGGGACTTCAGCAGCGCTGCGAACAGCGACGGCGAGCCGTGCAGCACCGTCGCCCCCCGCGCCTCGACCGCGCGCAGCAGCGGCCCGAGGGTCGCGGTGGAGTCGACCAGGACGGCCGTCGCAGCGCTCGCGACCGCGGCGAGCAGGCAGGTCAGCCCGAAGGCGTGAGAAACGGGGATCACGAGCGCGACCTCGTCCTCGGGCGCGAGCGCGAGGACGGAGGCCAGCCGCGGCGCGGCGTCCGCCTCCCGGCGCTGGATGGCGAGCGCGCCCTTCGGCTCTCCCGTCGTGCCGGAGGTGTAGAGGATCGCGAGAACGTCCCCGGCGAGCGGTTCGGCCCCGCCGAACCTGCCGGCGGGAAGCTCGGCCGTGACGGAGCCGTCGGCCGCCACGAACAGGCACGCCCGCACGCCCGTCAGGTCGCGCACGAGGCGCGGGAGCAGCCCGCGGAACGACAGGCCGAGGTACGCGTCGACCGACACGACGACCAGCGGCGCCGCGTCCGCGAGGATCGTCCGGAGCTCGTGCTCGCGTAGGCGCGCGCTGAGCGGGACCGCTACGGCGCCCAGCCGCGAGGCGGCGAACAGCGCGACCACCAGCGCCGGCGCGTTCGGCGCGATCACCACCACGCGCGCGCCGACCAGCGCCTCCAGCCCGGCCGCACGCGCCAGCCTCGCCGCCAGCCGGTCGACCGCGAGCTCGAGCTCGCCGTACGTCAGCACGGCGTCGCCGGCGACGAGGGCCGGCCGCTCGGCCGCCTGCGCCGCCGCGTCCTCGAGCAACGAGTCGACGCGCGGGACGACCGTCGCGCCCGCCATGCCTCAGGCGGCGGCGCGACGCAGGACGAGCGAGCTGTTGAACCCTCCGAAACCGCGCGCGTTCACGAGCACGGTGTCCAGCGCCGCCTCCCGCGCCTCCCCGCGGACGAAGTCGAGCTCGCAGCCGGGCGCCGGCTCGTCGAGGTTCACGGTCGGGGGGAGGACGCCGTCGCGCATGGCGAGCAGGGCCGCCGCCACGTCGAGCGGCGCCCCGCCGGCGTACAGCCGGCCGACCATCGACTTCGGGGCGGTCACCGGCACCGTGCCGGCGCGCGCGCCGAACACCTCGCGGATCGCCGTCGCCTCCGCGGCGTCGGCCTCCGGGACGCCCGCCGCGTCGGCGAAGATCGCGTCGACCTCGTCCGGGCCGACGCCGGCGCGCTCGAGCGCCAGCGACATCGCGCGCGCGAGCTGGGTGCCGTCGGTGGACCGGTGCATCGGGTTCCCGGCGTCGTTCGTCGCCGCGTAGCCGACGATCTCGCCGTACACCTGCGGGGCGCCGCGCTCCTGCGCGTGGTCGAGCGCCTCGACAATCAGGATCGCGCCGCCCTCGCCCGGGACGTAGCCGCTGGCGCGCGCGTCGAAGGGGCGAAACGCGTCCTCCGGCTCGTCGGCTTCGCTGAGGCGCTCGTTCCGCAGCTGGCAGGTGAGCGCGTACGGCCCGATCGGCGCCTCCGTCCCGCCGCTGACGACCAAGTCGACGCCGCGGCGGATCGTGCGCCGCGCCTGCCAGAGCGCCTCGAGCCCGCCCGCTCCCTCCGCGACGATGACGCCGCACGGCCCCTTCATCCGGTACTTGATCGACAGCTGGCCCGTCGTCGCTGCGTAGAACCAGGCGATCGACTGGTACGCGCCGACGAAGATCGGCCCGCGGTCCCAGAGGTTCTGGATCTCCTTCTGCCCGAACTCGTTGCCCCCCGACGAGCTGGCCGTGATCACGCTCAGCCGGTAGCGGTCCTCGTACTCGCCGGGGTCGAACTGCGCGTCCGCGAGCGCCATCTCGGCGGCGGCGAGGGCGAGCCACGTCCAGCGGTCGGTCTGCACGATCAGCCGCTGCTCGACGTACTCGGTCGGCTCGAACCCGTCGATCTCACCGGCCAGCCGCGTCGGGTACTTGGCGGTGTCGAACCGGCTGATCGGCCGGATCGCGCTGCGCCCGGCGCGGGTCGCCTCCCACCAGACGTCCGCGCCGATCCCGTTCGGCGCCACCACGCCGATCCCGGTCACGACGACGCGCCGGTCGGTGGGCAGCGAGGTGATCACGCCGCCTCCCGCCGCAGCTCGGGCGGGCGCGCGAAGATCATCGCCGACTGGAAGCCGCCGAAGCCGCTGCCGGTCGAGAGCGCGGCGTCGACGCGCGTCCTTCGGGCCTCGTTCGGCGTGTAGTCGAGGTCGCACTCCGGATCAGGGTTCTCCCAGTTCGCCGTCGGGGGGACGACGCCGGTCTCGATCGCGAGCGCGCAGGCGGCCATCTCGATCGCGCCGATCCCGCCCAGCGAGTGCCCGACCATCGACTTGATCGAGCTGATCGGGATGTTGTACGCTTGGTCGCCGAGCGAGCGCTTGTAGGCCGCCGTCTCGTGGCGGTCGTTCTGCTTCGTGCCCGAGCCGTGCGCGTTGATGTAGTGAATGTCCTCCGGCTCGAGGCGCGACTGGCGCAGCGCGTCGGAGATCGCCTCCGCCATCTCCTCCCCGTCGGGGCGCAGTCCGGTCATGTGGTAGGCGTTGCCGCGGTTCGCGTACCCGGCCACCTCGCAGTAGACGTGGCCGCCGCGTGCGAGCGCCGACTCGAGCTCCTCGAGCACGAGCACCGCGGCCCCCTCCCCCATGACGAAGCCGTCGCGGTCGCGGTCGAACGGGCGGGAGGCGTGCTCGGCGTCATCGTTCCGGCGCGACGTGGCCTTGATCGGGTCGAAGCACGCCATCGAGATGGGCGAGATTCCCGACTCGGCCGCCCCCGCGATCACGACGTCCGCCTCCCCGTCCTGGATCAGCTGGTGGCCGTACCCGATCGCGTCGATCCCCGATGTGCAGCCCGTCGAGACGACCACGGCCGGCCCCTGCGCGCCGAACTTGAGCGCGATCTCGCTCGCCAGCGTGCTCGGCACGAGCGCGTGGAAGAGGAACGGCGACGCGTACTCGGGGTCGACGAGCCACTCCTTGCCGCGGTTGCTGGCCGCGACGTAGTCGACCTCGAGCAGCGTCGTCCCGCCCACCGCGCTGCCGAGCGTGACGCCCATCCGCTCGCGGTCGACACCGTCGGGGAGCGCGCTGTCGGCCATCGCCTCGATCGCGGCGGCGGCCGCGAACTGGACGTAGCGGTCCATCCGGCGCGCCTCCTGGTCGTCGAGCCCGGCGGCCAGCGGGTCGAAGTCGCACTCGGCGGCGATCTGCGAGCGGAAGCCGGAGGGGTCGAAGAAGGTGATCTTCCGGGTCGCGGTGCGGCCCGACGTGATCGCGTCCCAGAACGCGTCGCGTGTCGTCCCGCCGGGCGCGACGACCCCGACGCCGGTTACGGCTGTCCGCCTCGGGTCGGCCACTCAGGAGGAGGCGGAGGCCTCGGCGGTGGCGCGCTGCTCGGTGTCGACGTGGCCCATCGGCGGCCGCGGCGCGAGCGGCCCCAGGTGGAAGACGATCGACGCCTCCTCGTCGCCCTCGTTGCGCAGGCGGTGCCGCGCGTTGATCGGGATGAACAGCCCGTGGCGCGCGGGGACCTCCTGGCGCTCGCCGTCGAGCTCGGCCACCAGCGCGCCCGAGACCACGTAGACGAACTCCTCCGAGAACGGGTGGTAGTGCTCGGCGATCCAGTCGCCGGGCGGGATCGTGGCCACGCCCATGAACCCCGAGGTGCAGCCGACCGTCTTCGGGCTGAGCAGGGTGCGCACGTCGCCGCCGCGCCGGTGGTCGGGGGGTACCTCGTCGACCGACCGAATCTGCGGCCGGTAGTCGTCCGGCATCTGGCGCCTCCTTGGTCGCGACCGTCGGCCGCCATGCTTACGTGCTCGCCCTGTCCAGTCAAGCGGGAGCGGACGGTCGTTGTCGGGCGCCCGGCGCCCTGCGATACTCGCCGCGTGCCGGCGCTCGCGTTCCTCTACCCGGGGCAGGGCTCGCAGAAGGTCGGCATGGGCGCCGAGCTGCTCGCCGAGGAGGGCGACCTGCTGGCGCACTACCTCACGCACGCCGAGGCCGCTTCCGGCCTCCCGATCCGGCGGTACTGCCTGGAAGGTCCGCCCGAAGCCCTGACCCGAACCGACGTCGCGCAGCCCGCCCTCTTCTCCGTCTCGCTGGCGCTGACCGACGCGGCGCGCTCCCGCGGCCTCCGCCCCGACGTCGCAGCCGGCCACAGCCTCGGCGAGTACACCGCGGCGGCCGCCGTCCGGGCACTGCGGGTCGAGGACGCGATGGAGCTCGTCTGCCTGCGCGGGCGCCTGATGGCCGAGATCCAGTCCGAGGCGCCGGGCGCGATGGCCGCGGTCATCGGCCTGCCCGCCGAACGGCTGCGCGAGCTATGCGAGCAGGCGGCCGGCGCCGGGCGCGTCTCGCTCGCCAACCTCAACTCCCCGACGCAGGTCGTCGTCTCCGGCGAGGACGCGGCGGTCGAGCGACTGATGGAGCTCGCCCGCGACGCCGGCGCCGCGCGGGTCGTCCGCCTGCAGGTCGGCGCCGCCTTCCACAGCGAGCTGATGCGCCCGGCGCAGGAGCGGATGGCCGCGGCCGCGGCCGAGGTCGCGTGGAGCGACCCCGAGGTGCCGCTGGCGGCGAACGCGTGGGGCCGGCTGATCCGCACGGGCGATGACGTGCGCGAGGCGCTGATCGCGCAGATCGCGAGCCCGGTCGACTGGGTCGGCTGCGTGCAGGCGCTCGTCGCAACCGGCTGCGACACGGCGCTGGAGCTCGGGCCGGGGCGCGTCCTGCAGGGGCTCGTCCGGCAGATCGCGCCCGACGTCGACATCGCCGGCGCCGACGCGTCCGCCGGGCTGGCCGCCTTCGTCGAGGCCCGCCCCGCGCTCGCCGGCGCGTAGCGCGCTCTCCCGGTGGGCCGCTACAGGATCAGCGTCTCGGGAAAGTCCGCCCCGTCGGCGAAGCGCGCGAGGCGGTAGGGCGAGAGGTCGAGCGAGGACGCGCGCTCGAGGAGCTCCTCGGCGACCGCCGCGCCGACGGCCGGCGCCTGCATGAAGCCGTGCCCGGAGAACCCGCAGGCCGCGTAGACGCCGTCCGCGACCGGCCCGATGATCGGGTGCGCGTCGGGGGTCATGTCGTACAGGCCGGCCCAGGCACGGTCGACTGCCGTGTCCGCGGCCGGCGGGTACCGGCGGGCGAGCCGAGCGAGCCGGTCGGGCAGAAGCGACGCGTCCACCCGCTCGACGTCGCTCCAGCGCGGCTCGGGATCGGCCATCGCGACCACGAGCCGGTCGTCGCGCCGGCGGAAGTGGAAGCCCGTCTCCAGCTCGATCGTCATCGGCAGCCGGTCCGGCAGTTCCGCGACGGGCGTCGTCGCGAACAGCTGCCGCACGAGCGGCCGCACGGGCAGCTCGACGCCCCAGTGCGCGGCCACCCGCGCCGATGCGGCGCCGCACGCGATAACGACCAGGTCGCCGGAGACGTCCTCGGCCGCCGTCCCCTCGCGTAGCTCGACGCCCCGCTCGACCGCCCGGCGCACGAGCTCGCGCGTGACCGCGGCCGGGGCGCCGACGCCGTCCGTGGGGCAGAACACCGCACCGAGCACGTCGTCGGTTGCGAGCCCGGGCACGAACGACGGGTCGACCCGGGCGACGGGCACGCCGAGCGAGCGCTGAAGGGCGAGCCGCTCCTCCAGCTCCGCGAGGCCCGCCTCGCTGCTGGCCAGGAAGAGGTAGCCGACCTGGTGGAAGAAGGGCGGCCCGAGCTCCTCGAAGAAGCGGATGCTCGCCCGGGCGAGCAGGACCTCGGCGGCGGTCGAGAACTGCTGGCGGATGCCGCCCATCGCCCTGCCGCTTGCGCCAGCGGCGACGGCCGCCCGCTCGGCGAGCACGACGTCGCGCGCTCCCCGGACGGCCAGGTGGTACGCGATGCTGGCCCCGATCGCCCCGGCGCCAGCGACCACGATGCGGGTCACGAGCACACCAGGTGCGGCGCCGGGGCGTGTCGGGTGGGTGCGGGCGAACCCGTTCGCGCGTGTGACGCCAAGGAGGCGGTCGACGGGGGAGCCATGGACTCCCCCGTCTCCCGACCGGGGGCTCCCCCCGCCGGCGAGAAGGGCGCTCCCGGGTGAGACGCGGTTTCGTCGGCGGGAGCGAGCGACGCTCCGGCGCCGTCCCCGACGATGCGGCTCACGCGGCCCGTCCGCCCTCGTACCAGCGCGCGAGCTCGGCGCGCTCGGTACCGGTCAGCGGGCGGAGCGGCGCGCGCACGTCCGGGCCGACCGGCACGCCGCGCAGCGCCAGGACCGCCTTCACCGCCGCCTGGAAGGGGAAGCGCTCGAGCGCCCCGCGCAGGGCCTCCACCTCCCGCTGGCGGTCGGCGCTCGGCTCGGCGACCAGGCGGGCGACCTCGGCCGGGAATGCCGCCGCAAGGCCCGAGACCGCACCGCAGGCGCCGCGTTCGAGCGCGCGGACGATCAACGCCTCGGGCCCGACGAATACGTCGAGCCCCTCGACCAGGTACGGCTCGAACCGCTCCCACGGCGCGTCCGAGACCTTCAGTCCGGCCATGTTCGGGGCCTGCTCGCGCAGCCGCTCGATCACCACCGGCGCCACCGCGTAGCCGCTGCGCGCGGCGAACTCGTACACGTAGAACGGCACGGGAGCGCACGCGAGCGCGGCGGCGAGCAGGTGCCCGGCGAGCGCGTCGTCGTCGAGCGCGAAGTACGGCGGCGGGATGACGGCGACTGCGTCGGCGCCCGCCGCGGCGGCGTGGGCGGCGAGCTCGGCCGTGGCGGCCGTCGTCTGGGCGCCGCAGTGGACGGCCACCTGCAGGCGGCCGGCCGCCGCGGCCAGGAACCGCTCGGCCGCCCGACGGCGCTCGTCCGGCTCGAGCAGGATCCCCTCCCCCGTCGTCCCGAGGACGAAGGCGCCGTCCAGCCCGCCGTCCGCCAGGAAGCCGACGTACGGCTCGATCGCCCGCTCGTCCAGCGCCGCCCCCCCGTCGCGAAGCGGCGTCGCGGCGGCGGCGAGCGTCCCGGCGAGCACGGCCCGCACCTTACGCTGCCGGCGTGCGCTGGACGACGCTCGTAGGGGTGGGCGCCCTCGTCACGCTCGACGGGCGGGTCCTGATGGTGCGGCAGCGGCGAGCCTACGGCGTCCACTGGGAGCTTCCCGGCGGGTACCACGAGCCCGGCGAGTCCCTGGAGGAGACGGCGGCGCGCGAGGTGCTCGAGGAGACGGCCGTCGACGCCGCGATCGGCCCGCTTCTCTGCACGCTCGTCTGGGAGCGGGAGCACGACCGGCGGCGGAACGTGCTCGCCTTCTTCCGCGGCGAGGCCGAGGTGGTCGCGTCGCCGCGGCCCCAGCTCGAGGAGGACATCGAGGCGGCCGCGTTCGTCGACCCGACGACGGTCCCCGACGTCCACCCGCTCGAGCTGCCCGTGCTCCGGCGGTGGGCGGCCGGCGAGTCGGGGTTCCACCTGTACGCGGACGTCCTCGTCCGTCCCGAGGGGACGCAGGCGTACCGCTTCCGCAGCTGAGCCGCCGCTCTAAGCTGGCCGCCCATGGCGGCGCTGCGCGTCGAGCGGGACGGCGACCTGCTGCGGGTCACGCTCTCGCGGCCCGAGCGGCGGAACGCGTTCGACGCCGCGCTGATCGCCGAGCTGACCGAGGCGTTCGCCGACGTCGGCGACGCGCGCGCGGTCGTGCTCGCGGGGGACGGCCCCAGCTTCTCCGCCGGGGCCGACGTCGAGTGGATGCGCTCCTCGGTCGACCTGCGCTACGACGAGAACGTCGCCGACGCGCTTCGGCTGCGGCGGATGCTCGAAACGATCGACTCCGCCCCCGCCCCCGTCGTCGCGCGCGTCCACGGACACGCGCTGGGGGGCGGCGTCGGTCTGGTCGCCTGCGCCGACGTCGCGGTCGCGGCCGAGGACGCGGTGTTCGCCTTCTCGGAGGCGAAGCTCGGGATCGTCCCGGCCGTGATCTCGCCCTTCGTGCTGGCCAGGATCGGGCCCGCCGCCGCGCGCCGGTACTTCCTCACCGGCGAGCGCTTCGACGCCGCCACCGCCC
>JACVRR010000015.1 GCA_014534345.1 Thermoleophilia bacterium
AACGCGCGCCGTCGCGCGGCGGAGGCACCGCAGCGGCGCTCAGGCGGTGCGCGGACGGAGGCGCGCGGCGGGGCGGGAAACGGGCCGCGGCAGGCGGCGGGCGAGCGCGAGGCCGGTCAGCGCGACGGCCGCGCCCGCGAGCGAGTCGAGGAAGTAGTGGTTCCCCGTCGCCGTCACCGCGACCGCCATGACCGCCGGGTGCGCCGCGAAGGCGACCCGCACAGCCCGCGGGCGAGCCGCGCGGACGCCGGCGATTCCCACGAGCAGGCTCCAGCCGACGTGCATGCTCGGCATCGCGGCGTACGGGTTGAAGCGAATGCCCGCGAACGAACCGGTGTCGTGGCCCCCGGCGAGGCCGACGCTGTCCGCGATGCCGAGCTCGGGGACGAGCCGCGGCGGCGCCGCCGAGAAGACGACGAAGACGGCCGTCGCGAGCCCGATCGACAGCAGCAGCGCCGTGCGCAGCTCCCGGTACGCGTCGGCGCGGGTGACGGCGAGCACGACGAGCGTCAGCGCGATCACCGGGCCGAAGCCGGCCAGGTAGTAGACCGACAGCGCCTGCTCCAGCGGCCCGAGGGCGTCCTGCACGCGCGCCTCGTGGAAGACGCCGAGCGCGCGCTCGAGCGCGATCAGGTCGCGCGCGTGCTCGAGCGCGAGGCGGCCGCTGTCGATCGTCAGCCCGCGCACGGCGAAGTACGCGAGGTACACGCTCGCCCAGAGGCCGACCTCGGTCGCGACGAACCCCGCCCGGGCGCGAGCCCTCATGCCGCCCTCCTCGCGTGCGCACGACCGAGCGCGTGCGCCAGGCGCCATTGCAGGGCGACGAGCTCGCGGCGGTTCCGCTCGAGCGCGACCTCGGCGGCCCCCGCCTCGCGCAGCGCCTGCCGGGCGCGGACGGTGCACTCGATCTGTCCTTGGAGTTCGCGCGGGGAGAGATCGCCACGTTCCATACGGCCGACGCTAGGGCGGCGCGCGGCCGCGCGAATCGGGGGGATCCCCCTCTCGCTTCCCGGGCAGCCCCCGGGTCGCCGTCGACGCTACGAGAGCGGCGGGAGCTTGCCCGCGGCGCGCGGGTCGCGCGGGCCGGGAATGTTGGGGAAGCGAAACTGCAGCGGCTCCCGTCCCGGCTGGATCACCCACGCCTGGCCGGTGTCCTCGCCGCGCGCCGCGGCCAGCGCCGCGTCCGCGATCTCGTCCACGGTGAGGAGCGGGTAGTCCGCCTCGGTGAACAGCGCCTTCTGGTCGTCGGGGAGCAGCCCCGTGTCGGCCCACGCGGGGCAGAGCGCGTTGATCCGGATGCCGCGCTCGGCGAGCTGCGGTGCCACCGAGCGGACGAAGCCGACGACCGCGTGCTTGCTCAGCCCGTAGATCGGGTCGCTCGCGATCGGCGTCAGGCCCGCGAGCGAGGCGGTCGCGACGATCGCGTCGCCGGCCCGCATCACGCGCGCCATCCGCCGCGTCCCGAGGACGACGCCGTCCACGTTGACCGCGAGCGCGCGCCGGTACTGCTCGTCGGTCAGCGCGGCGATGTCCCGCTCGCCCGTGATCACGCCGGCGTTGAGGAAGGCCGCGTCGACGCGCCCGACGCCCTCCCACGCCTGCGGGTCGGCCACGTCGAACCCGGTGGTCAGGTCGAGCACCTCGACCGAGGTGCCCGCCCGCTCGAGCGCCTGCACGATCGCCCGGCCGATCCCGGAGGCACCGCCCGTGACGAGCGCCCTCGACCGGGGCCCCGGCGAGATGCGGTCACCGCCTCGCACGGTGCTCGCCGTCGCGCGGTCGGCATGTCGTGGGGTGGTCACGGGACGAGCACCACCTTGCCGCGGTGGCGGCGCTGCTCGATGAGCGCGTGCGCCTCGCCGGCGCGCGCGAGCGGGAGCTCGGTCCCGACGACCGGCCGCAGGGCGCCGCGCTCCCAGAGCGGCAGCAGCTCCTCGAACGCCGCCCGCACGACGCCCGGGTCGAGACGCATCAGCCGGCCGAGGTAGAAGCCCTGGACGCCGACGTTGCGGCCGACGAGCAGTGCGGGGTCGAGGCCGGGCCACGGCCCCGCCGCCGACCCGAGCGCGAGGACGACGCCGAGCGGGCGCACGAGCCGCAGGACGCCGGCGAAGTGCTCGCCGCCGACGGGATCGACGACCACGTCGGCCCGCACGTCCGCGAGCCCGTCGTAGGTGTAGGCCTCTTCCGCTCCCAGCTCGCGTGGGAGGTCGAGCTTGTCCTCGGCGCCCGCGGCGGCGACGACCCGCGCCCCGAGCGCGCGCGCGACCTGCACGGCCGCGCTGCCGACGCCGCCGGCGGCGGCCAGCACGAGCACGGTGGTCCCGGGTCTGACGCGCGCCTGGCGCGTGAGGGGGATCCACGCGGTGAGGAAGGTGAGCGGGAACGCGGCGCCCTCCGCGAACGAGGCGGAGTCGGGCAACGGGAGCAGCCATTCGTCCGGCACGGCCACGTACTCGGCGTACCCGCCGCCGCCGTGTCGCGGAAGACCGACTACGCGCCGGCCGTCCACCTCGCCCGCCACCTCGCTGCCGAGGACCGTCGGCAGCTCGGGCTGCTCCGGGTAGCGCCCCTGGCGGACGAGGACGTCGGCGAAGTTGACCCCGGCGGCACGGACGCGCACGAGCGAGTGCCCGTCGCCGACCTGCGGGACGGGCACGTCGGCGAGCTGGAGCGCCTCCGGCCCGCCCGTGGCGCGCAGGACGACCGCCTTCACGACACCGTGACTCCCCCGAAGGTGGCCCTTCGGGCCGTGTCCGGGTGTCCGGCACCGGGACGGGTCCCGAGGAGCCAGGCGCGGCCCGGCAGCCGAAATCGCCGCCGTGCAGCGGAAAAGTCGACCGACGTCGCGAGCCGGCGCAGGAGTCGTGACCGTTTCGTCACGTCGTCTGGCACCGGCTCGGTCAAGCCCTACCGGCCCGTCCAGCGGGCCCCACGCTTCTCGATGAACGCGGCGACGCCCTCCTGCCCGTCCTCGCTCGCCAGGCAGCGCATGAACGCCTCCGCCTCGCGGCGCAGCCCGTCGTCGAGCGGCAGGTCGCGCGTCTCGGCGGCCAGCTCCTTGATCACCCCGATCGCGTGCGGCGAGCGCTGCGCGATCGTGCGCGCGAGCTCGAGCGCGGCGCCGACCAGCTCCGCGCGCGGGACCGCGCGCTCGACCAGCCCCCACTCGTACGCCTGCGCGCCCGAGATCGGATCGCCGGTCATGTTCAGCAGCAGGGCGCGCCCCGGCCCGACGAGGCGTGGCAGCCGCTGCGTGCCACCGCCGCCGGGAAGGAGCCCGAGCTTGATCTCCGGCTGGCCGAGCTGCGCGTCCTCGGCGGCGACGCGCACGTCGCAGGCGATCGCCAGCTCGAGGCCGCCGCCGAGGCAGAAGCCGTGGATCGCGGCGAGCACGGGCGTTCGCAGCCGCTCGATCTCCGCGGCGACCTTCTGGATGCCGCGCGCCGACCCGCCCTCGCGCGGCGCCTCGCGCAGCGCGGGGAACTCCTTGATGTCGGCGCCCGCGACGAATGCCCGCTCGCCGGCGCCCCGAAGCACGATCGCGCGCACCCCGCCGTCGCCGTCGAGCCGCGCGAGCTCGGCCGACAGCTCGTCGAGCAGCGCCGCGCTCAGCGCGTTCACGGGCGGGTTGTCGATCGTCACGAGCGCGACGCCGCCATCCTGCTGCTCGGTCGTGATGAAGTCGCCCATCCCGCCTCCCCTACCTCGCCGCCATCCGGATCCCGCCGTCGAGGCGGAAGACCTCGCCGTTCAGGTACTCGTTCTCGACCAGGTGGCACACCAGGGCGGCGTACTCCTCCGGCCGCCCGAACCGCTTCGGGAACTGCACCTGCGCCTCGAGCGACGACCGTACCTCCTCGCTCGCCTGGGCCATCATCGCCGTGTCCATGATCCCGGGCGCGATCGTGCAGCAGCGGATGCCGAAGCGCGCCAGCTCGCGCGCGATCGGCAGCATCATCCCGACGACGCCGCCCTTCGAGGCCGAGTAGGCGACCTGCCCGACCTGCCCCTCGAACGCCGCCACCGAGGCGGTGTTGACGATCACGCCCCGCTCCCCGCTCTCCGACGGCTCGGCCTGCGCGATCGCCTCGGCGGCCAGCCGGACGACGTTGAACGTCCCGACCAGGTTGACCTCGACGACCAGCTGGAAGCGCTCGAGGTCGTGGGGCGCCTCGCGGCCGAGCACACGCTCGGCCCAGCCGATCCCGGCGCAGTTGACCGCGCCGTTCAGCGCCCCGAACTCGTCGACGGCGGTGCGGACCGCCGCGCGCACGCTCTCCGCGTCGCGGACGTCCGTCTCCACGAAGCGCCCCGGCGCTTCCCCCTCCCGCAGGTCGGCGACGACGACGTTCGCGCCGCCTTCCGCGAGCGCGCGCGCCGTCGCCGCTCCCAGCCCCGAGCCGCCGCCGGTGACCAGGAAGGTCGACCCCTCGACCCTCACGAAGCGGTAACGGTTTCCCCCGCGAACTGCTCGCGGAGCGCGGTCTTCCGGAACTTGCCCACCGCGGTCTTCGGGATCTCGTCCACGAACTCGAACCGGTCGGGAAGCTGCCACCTGGCGAACTGCGGCGCGATGAACTCGCGCAGCTCGTCCGCCGTCGCCGTCTCCCCCTCGCGCAGCACGACGACCGCGAGCGGCCGCTCCTGCCACTTCTCGTCGGGGACGGCGATCACGGCCGCCTCCGCCACCGCCGGATGCCCCATGACCGCGTTCTCGAGCGCGACGGAGGAGACCCACTCGCCGCCGGACTTGATCACGTCCTTCGACCGGTCCTGGATCTCGATGAAGCCGCGCTCGTCGATCGTGACGATGTCGCCGGTCTTGAACCAGCCGTCCTCCGTCCAGCGGTCGGCCTGCGAGTCGTCCTCGTAGTAGCGGCTGGCGATCCAGACGCCGCGCACCTCGAGCTCGCCCATCGTCGCGCCGTCCCAGGGGACGAGCCCGTCGTCGCCGCGCGCGCGGATCTCGACGAACGGCGCCGGCAGCCCCTGCTTGGCGCGGTATGCCCACTGCTCGTCCTCGGGAGCCTGCTCGAGCTCGCTCACTAGCTCGGCGACGGAGCCGAGCGGCGCCATCTCGGTCATGCCCCAGGCGTGGATGACGTGCAGCCCGTGCCGCCGCTGGAAGCCCTCGATCATCGCGCGCGGCGCCGCCGACCCGCCGACGATCATCCCGCGCATCGCCGACAGGTCCCAGCGGTCGGGCTGCTTGTCGAGCAGCTGCAGGATCCCCATCCAGATCGTCGGGACGCCGCCCGTGATCGTCACCCGCTCCTGCTCGAAGGCGTCGAGCAGGCTCTCGGGGTCGAGCTGCGGCCCGGGGAAGACCTGCGTCGCGCCGACCAGCGTGCAGGTGAACGGGAAGCCCCAGGCGTTGGCGTGGAACATCGGCACGACGGGGAGCACGACGTCGCGCTCGCTGATGCTGAGCGTCCCCGCCTGCGCGGAGGCGAGCGAGTGCAGCGCGATCGCGCGGTGCGAGTACAGGACGCCCTTCGGCTGCCCGGTGGTGCCGCTCGTGTAGCACATGACCGCGGCGTCGCGCTCGTCCATGTCGGCCGGCTCGAACCCGGGGTCGCCGTCGGCGAGCAGCTCCTCGTACGGGATCGTGCCGTCCGGCGCGCTCCCGATCACGACCACGTGCTCGAAGGGCGCGTGCTCCCTGATCGCCTGGTAGAGCGGCAGCAGGCTGTCGTCGACCACGAGCACGCGATCGTCCGCGTGCTTCGCGATGTACGCCAGGTCGCTCGGGTGCAGGCGCAGGTTGAGCGTGTGGACGACGTTGCCCGACAGCGGGACGCCGAAGTAGACCTCCAGGTGCTGGTAGTGGTTCCAGCACAGCGTCGCGACGCGCGCGCCGTCCGCGAGCCCCAGGTTCCGCAATGCCGACGCCAGCCGCTTCGCACGCCCGGCGAACTCCTCGTAGGTGTAGCGGTGGAAGCTCTTGTCCGGCAGCCGCGTGACGATCTCCTTGCGGGGAAACAGCTGCTCGGCGCGCCGCAGGATCGCGGGCACGTTGAGCTCGTAGTCCATGATCAGCCCCTTCATCGCACGCTCCTCCTCGGTTCGACGCCGCGCGAATCGTCTCGCATCCGGCGGCGGCGGGCAAACGCCACCCGCCGGCCCGGCCGCCCCGGCTCAGCCCGCGAACTCGCCGCGAGACATCGCCTGCCGGCGGGCGAGATCGTCCGCGTCCACGAGCTGGCCGTCGCGACCGACGTAGCCGCCCTTGCCGCCGACGACGAGCAGGACGAGGTCGTCGCCGCCCGCGTTCGAGACCTTGCGCGGGGTGGTCGACTCGACATGGCACAGGCCGCCCGCCCCGAGCTCGCGCACCTCGTCGCCGACCTCGAAGCGCGCGGTGCCGCGGTGGACGAAGTACAGCTCGTCCTGCTCGGTGTGGAAGTGATGGATCCCCTCGGCGCCCGGCGGGTAGACGATCACGTTCGCGCCGAACGCGACGATCCCGAGCGGTCCGCGCACCTTCCGGAAGCCGTAGCCGTCGCCGAGCTCGTCGACGTGGCCGAACGCGTAGGCCACGGTCACCCGACCTCGGCGGCGAGCGCGGCGCCGTCCAGCTCGGCGGCCTCGCCACCCTCGAGGACAGCCCGGGCGACGTCCGCGCGGAGCACCGCGCCGAAGCCGGCGAACGACTGGATCCACTGGGCCCGCTTGTAATAGCGGTGCAGCACGTGCTCCCACGTGAAGCCGATCCCGCCGAGCACCTGGATCGCGCGCTCGCACGCAGCGACGGCCGCGTCGGCGGCGAACGACTTGGCCGCCGCGCCGGCAACGTCCGCCTGCGTGTCGTCCTCCGCCACGCACCAGGCGGCCCAGTAGGCCAGCGAGCGGGCGAGCTCGGTCTCGACGTACGTGTCGGCGAGACTGTGCGAGACGGCCTGGTAGACGCCGATCGGGCGCCCGAACTGCGTCCGCGTGCGTGCGTGCTCGACCCCGATCTCGAGTGCGCGCTGCGCGATCCCGACCGCCTCGGCGGCAAGCGCCGCGAGCAGCCGCGGACGGTCGATCGCGCCGACGCTCGCGCCGCGCTCCGCCTCGGCGGCGAGCCGCCCCAGCCGCCGAGTCGCGTCCATGGTCGGCAGCACATGGCCCTGCGCGCGGACGGCGGCCCCGTCGGCGACGACCCAGTCCACCGCGCCGAGGTCGGGCACGAGCCCGTCGACCTCCGCCGACCAGCGCGCCTCGCCGGCAGCGACCCGCGCCTGCTCCTCGGGCGACAGGGCCGGCAGCGCCAGCGCTACGGTCGAGAAGTAGGGCCCCGGATAGAGCGCGCGGGCGAGCTCCTCGAGCAGGACCGCCTCCTCGATGAAGCCGAGTCCCGCGCCGCCCGCCTCCTCGGGGATCGAGACGCCCAGCCAGCCGAGCTCGGCGAGCTCGCGCCACGAGGCCGGGTCCCAGCCCTCGTCCGAGTCGGCCAGCTCGGCGACGCGCTCGGCGGGGAAGCGCTCCTCCAGGAAGGCGCGCGCCTCGCGGCGCAACGTCTCCTGCTCGTCCGTGAAGGAGAAGTCCATGGGTCAGCGGCTCCTGGGAAGACCGAGCACGCGCTCGGCGATGATGTTGCGGAGGATCTCCGAGGTTCCCGCCTCGATCGTGTTGCCGCGGCTGCGCAGCTGCTGGTACTGCCAGTAGCCGCCCGTCTCGCCGTCCATCAGCTGCGCCTCCGGCCCGTGCAGCTCCAGCGCGAGCTTCGTCAGCCGCTGGTTCGACTCGGAGTAGTGCAGCTTCGAGACCGATCCCTCGGGGCCGGGGATCCCGGTCTGCATCAGCGCCGTCAGCGCACGGTAGTTCGTGTACTTGAGCGCCTGCAGCTGGATCCACTCGCGGGCGACGCGGTCGCGGACGAGCG
This sequence comes from Thermoleophilia bacterium, assembly GCA_014534345.1. Taxonomy (GTDB): domain Bacteria; phylum Actinomycetota; class Thermoleophilia; order Gaiellales; family Gaiellaceae; genus JACVRR01. The sequence goes on from JACVRR010000015.1 coordinate 7,871, forward strand.
GGTCGTGGCCGTTGCGCTCACGGACGAGCGCGAGCAGCTTGCGCACCGCGACCTCGAGCGAGGTCGTGAGGGCGAACCCGAGCGTCCCCCGCTCGTGGAGCAGGGTGGTCATCGCGACCGACCACCCCTCGCCGATCTCGCCGAGCACGTTCTCGCACGGGACGCGCACGTCCGTGAAGAAGATCTCGTTGAACTCGGCCTCGCCCGTGATCTGGCGCAGCGGGCGCACCTCGACGCCCGGGGAGTGCATGTCGACGATCAAGTACGTCATCCCCTGGTGCTTCGACGGCGGGTTCGGGTCGCTGCGCGCGACGAGGATGCAGAAGTCGGCGATGTGCGCGTAGGACGACCAGACCTTCTGGCCGTTGACGACGAACGCGTCGCCGTCGAGGATCGCGCTCGTCTTCAGCGAGGCGAGGTCGGAGCCGGCCTCGGGCTCGGAGAAGCCCTGGCACCAGATCTCCTCCGCCGAGAGGATCTTCGCCAGGTGGCGGCGCTTCTGCTCCTCGGTGCCGTGCGCCATGATCGTCGGCCCAGCCATGCCGAGGCCGATGACGCCGATGTGCGGCGGCGCCTCGGCGCGCGCGATCTCCTCGAACAGGATCGCCTGGTGGCTGTAGGGCGCGCCCGCCCCGCCGTACTCCCTCGGCCACGTCAGCCCCGAGTAGCCGGCGTCCGACAGCCGGCGGCTCCATTCGCGCATCGCCCGGCCTTCGAAGCGGGCCGCCCCGCCGCGATGGCCTCGGAGCTCGTCCGGGAGGTTCGCCGCGATCCAGGCGCGCACCTCGGCCCGAAAGGCGGCCTCCTCCGGCGTGTCGCGCAGATCCATCGCCGGTATGTAAGCACGTTTTCGCCGCGATTGACTGACGAGTCAATCGATCCGCCGGCGGTGAAACCGTGGCACGACCGCCGTCATGCCGTGCGGGCGAGGGAGAGCGCGAAGTCGCCCGCCGCGTCCGTCCACCACGCGGCCGGATCGAACCCCGCCCGCGCGAGCTCGGCCTCGGCGCGACCTCGCCGGAACTTCGCGCTGATCTCCGTGTGCAGCTCCTCGCCGCGCGCGAACTCCACCTCCAGGCGCAGGTCGCGAATCCGGACGACGCGCGCGTCGAGCGAGCGCAGGCACAGCTCCATCCACTCGTTCTCGGCGTCCCAGCGTGCGACGTGCGCGAACCGGTCGGGCGGGAAGTCGGCCCCAAGCTCGCGGTTGACGACCTCGAGGACGTTGCGGTTGAACGCGGCCGTGACGCCGCCTGGATCGTCGTAGGCGGCGAGCAGACGGCCGGGGTCCTTGACCAGGTCGAGGCCGAGCAGGAGCCACCCCCCCGATGCGACCAGCTCGCGCAGTCCCTGCAGGAACGCCGAGCGGGCGGCAGGCGGGAAGTTGCCGATGCTCGAGCCGAGGAACGCGATCAGCGTCCGGCCGCCGACAGGAAGCCGATCGAGGTGCCGCTCGAGGTCGCCGACCACGGCCTGCACGTCGAGCGCGGCGTAGCGCGACGCGATCCGCGCCGCGCTCTCGCGCAGCGTCTCCTCGCTGACGTCGATCGCCACGAACCGGCGCAGGGTGCCCACGGCGACGAGCGCGTCGAGCAGGAAGCGTGTCTTCTCCGACGTCCCCGACCCGAGCTCGACCAGCGTCTGAGCCTGCGTCCGAGCTGCCACCTCGCCGGCGCGCTCGCGCAGGATCCCCCGCTCTCGGCGGGTCAGGTAGTACTCGGGGAGGCGCGTGATCTCGGCGAACAGCTCGGAGCCGCGCTCGTCGTACAGCCACTTCGGCGGCAGCGTCTTCGGCGTCCTGGTCAGGCCCTCCAGCACGTCGCGGCGGAGCGTCTCGCGCCGGTCGCCGGGCGCCAGCTGCACCGAGACGTGCACGCCGGCCGCCGCGGCCGTCTCGGCGACGGGCAGGCGGTCAGGCATCGCGCGCACAGCGGAAGCCGGCGAAGATCTGCCGCCGGACCGGGTAGTCCCAGTTTCGGAACGTCGAGCGCGCGACCACCGCGCCCGCCGCCCACGACGGCCCGCGCAGCACCTTGTACTCGTCGCCGAAGAAGACCTCCGAGTACTCGGCGTACGGGAACGCGGCGAAGCCGGGATAGCCGCGGAAGTCGCTCGCCGTCCACTCCCACACGTCGCCGATCAGCTGGCGCACCCCCTCCGCGCTCGCTCCGGCCGGATACGAGCCGGCGGGAGCGGGGCCGAAGCGCGCGCCGCCCAGGTTGGCGCGCTGCTCGTCGGGCGGATCGTCACCCCAGGGAAAACGACGCTTCCCGGCGACCGCTTCCCCGGCCGCGGCGCGCTCCCACTCGGCCTCGCTCGGCAGCCGCTTCCCCGCCCAGCGCGCGTACGCGTCGGCCTCGTACCACGAGACGTGCTGCACCGGCTCCTCGGGGGGCAGCGCCTCGCGGTGGCCGAACCGGACGCGGCTCCAGGCGCCGGCGCCCTCGCGCCGCCAGAACTGCGGGTGCTCGGCGCCGCTGTCGCGCCGCCACGACCGGCCCGCCTCACTCCAGTGGCGGACGTCCGCGTAGCCCCCCTCGTCGACGAACGCGAGGAAGTCCGCGTTCGAGACGGGCGCCGCGTCGATCCAGAACGGGTCGAGCTCGACCGCGTGCGCGGGCCGCTCGTTGTCGTACGCCCACGCGTCGCCGTCGACGCCGAGGACGAAGGGGCCGCCGGGGACGAGCAGCTCCGGAGCCGCGAGCGGCGCCGACCGCGCGTCCGGCGGCGGCGGCAGCGGGTATGGGGCGGCGCGCAGCTGGAGCGTGGCCAGCATCGTCTCCACGTGCTGGTGCTCGTGCTGGATCACGAGCCGGTAGACGTGCCCGTCCGCCAAGAGCGGGTCGCCAGCGTCGAGGTCGACGCGCTCGAGGACGTCCAGCGTGCGCTCGCGCACCGCGGCCAGGTAGCGAACGGCCGCCCGCGGGTCGAGGATCGGCAGCTCGCCGCGCTCGTCGCGCGCGTGCGCGAACGCCTCGTAGAGGTCGCCGTGGTCCGCGAGCGGCTCCAGCCCGCCGACGCGGCGGGCGAGCCACAGGTCCTCGAAGTAGCCGACGTGCGCCAGATCCCAGGCGAGCGGCGACATGAGCGGCGAGTGCTGCCGCGCGAGGTCGGCGTCGTCGACGGGCTCGATCAGCGCCAGCGTCCGCGCGCGAGCCTGCGCGAGGCCGTCCGCGAGCTCGCTCTTCACCGCCGGCCGGCGGCCTCCGCAACGGGGGCGGGCCACTCCACCGAGCCGATCTTGACATGCCAGACGGCCTCGCGGCCGTCTGGTTACGAGAAGCGGCTGACGAGCGCCGGCGGCTCGCTCTCGGAGATCAGCTCGACCGGGACGGCGTACGCGAGGGCCAGCGCCGACGCGATCGCGGCGGCGTCGACCGGCGCGGCGTTCGTCCGCCCGGTCGGCGTGAGCAGCCGGAGCGGCCGCGCGCGCTCAGCCCGCCAGCCGCGCTCGCCCTCGACGGTGACGCCCCAGAGCGCGACCTGCCCGAGCACACGGTGGAGGACGCCCGGGTCGTCCCTCCCGACGAGGTAGCGAACGGCGTCGGCCGGCGCGCACACGGCGTAGACGCCGCACGCGCAGGCGGGGTCGGGGGCCGCGTGGCCGCGTCCGCACGCGGCGCGCAACGGCCGGCCGGGGTCCCACGTCTCGTCGAAGACCGCGGAGCGGAGTCGCAGCTCGCCTCCCGCCGCGACCACCCGCCAGGCGCGCCACCCGACCAGCGGGCGCGGCGCTCGTGGGCGCCTCGACGACGAGGACACGCCGCACGCGCCCGATCTCCACGTCACGCCGCCCGCGTGACCGACACGTCCGCCGGCCGGCCGACGACCTCGTCCACCAGCCCGTACGCGATCGCCTCGGCGGGAGTCATGAACCGGTCGCGGTCGATGTCGCGCATGACCTCCTCGGACGGGCGGCCCGAGTGCCGCGCGATGATGTCCGCCATCTGGCGGGTGGTCGCGAGCACCTCCTGGGCGTGGATCTCGATGTCCGCGGGCGTCCCGCGGAACCCGGCGGAGCCCTGGTGGATCATCACCTTCGAGTTGGGCAGCGCGGCGCGCTTCCCGGCGGCGCCCCCGCAGAGGATCATCGCGGCCGCCGACATCGCCATCCCCACGCAGATGGTGCGCACGTCGGGCCGCACCAGCTGCATCGTGTCGTAGATCGCCATCCCCGCGTACGCGGAGCCGCCGGGCGAGTTGACGTACAGGCTGATCTCGCGGTCCGGGTCCTCCGCCTCCAGGAAGAGCAGCTGGGCCGTGACGAGGTTCGCCAGCTCATCGGTCACCTCGCTCCCCAGGAAGACGATCCGGTCGCGCAGCAGGCGCGAGTAGATGTCGAACGAGCGCTCGAGCCGTCCCTCCGACTCGACCACCATGGGCACGAGCTGGTTTCTCATCGGCTCCTCCGTCTACGATGCAACCGTCAGGTTGCACGACTATAGCGCAACCGATCGGTTGCGCAAGGAGGTTCGGCCATGGAGGAGAGCGTTCGCCGCGAGGTCGTGTTCCGAGAGCCCCGTGAGGACGTCTGGCGCGCGCTGACCGACCCGGAGCGGCTGGCGGAGTGGTTCGCGAACGAGGTCGAGCTCGACCCCCGGCCGGGCGGTGCGGGCCGGTTCCGCTGGGACGACGGCAGCGAACGCCGCGCGACGGTCGAGGAGGTGGAGCGGGACCGCCGCTTCGCGTTCCGCTGGCGCGACGCGGAGGCGATCGAGCCCGAGACGCTGGTGGAGCTCACGCTCGAGGACGACGCCGACGGCACCCGCCTGGTCGTGGTCGAGACGCCGGCCGCGGGCGCGGAGTGGGCGCCGGCCCTCTCGCTTCGTGCCGCCTTCGCCGCGGTGGCCGTGTAGCGGTGGACGACGCCCCCGGCGGCGTCTTCGGCGCGCTCGCCGACCCGAACCGGCGCCGCCTGCTCGACGCCCTCGCCTCGCGCGAGGACGCGAACGTCACCGAGCTGGCCGCGGGCCTGCCGGTGACGCGGCAGGCGGTCGCCAAGCATCTGGCAACGCTGCGCGATGCCGGGCTGGTCGAGGGCGAGCGTCGCGGCCGCGAAACGCGCTATCGCCTGCGCGCGCAGCCGCTCGCCGAGGCGATGTCCTGGATGGCACGGGTCGGGGCCGAGTGGGACGACCGCCTGGCTGCGCTGCGGGGCCACCTCGAGGGGGGTGGTGAGGGCAGTCCGACTCGCCCCGGCGGCCAGTAGACGGCGAGGACCTGGGCAACGGCGACTCGCGCGGCACCGGCCCGACCCTCGCGCCGTCGCACGCGACGCCGCGCTGGTCGGCCAGGACGTCGTAGTGCGCGAGGGTACGCGCGCCGGCCCGAAGTCGACGAGCACGATCGCTTCCGGGGAGACTCCGATGCAGTCGGACGCGGGTCCGGTCCGCACGAGCGTTGCGCACTAGATTCACCCGGATGCGCGACGTGCTCGTCGTCGGCCCGCAGACGCGCGACCGCATGCTCGTCGCGGCCGCGGGCCTCGACCGGCGCTACCGGATCCGCTACGCCGGCCCCGACCTCGACGCGGTCGAGCGCTTCGACGCGCAGGCGTTGCTCGACGAGTCGCTCGCAGGGCCGGCCGACGGCGTCGTCGGGACGAAAGACCGCGCGGCGTTGCTCGCCGCCGTCGTCGCCGCGCGACGCGGCCTGACGGGACCGGCGCCGGACGCGGTCGTGACCGTGCAGCACAAGCCCGTCGCCCGCGAGCGGATGCGTGCGGTCGTCCCCGGGGCGACGCCGCGCTTCTTCGTCCCGCACGGCGGCCCGCCGCCGTTTCCTCCGCCCTACTTCGCGAAGCCGGCGGTCGGCCGGCTCTCGCAGGGCGCGCAGCTGGTCCACGATCTCGGCGCGCTCGGCCGGGCGCCGGAGAGCTACGCCGACGGATGGGCGGCGCTGGCGGCGCTTGCCGGCGTCGACCTGCCGCCGGGCTTCCGCGGCTGGATCGCCGAGGAGCCGCTCCACGGGCGCGAAGTCACGCTCGAGGGCTACGTGCACCGCGGCCGCGTCACGACGGTCGGGATCACCGACTCGCTCAAGTACCCCGGCACCAACAGCTTCGAGGCGTTCGCGTATCCCGCCGACCTGACGCCGGAGCGCGACGCGGAGTTGGGCGCGATCGCGGAGCGCCTCCTCCCCGCGTTCGGGTTCGACGGCGGCTTCTTCAACGTCGAGTTCTTCGTCCCCGGGGACGGGCCCGCGAAGGTGATCGAGGCGAATGGGAGGATCGCGTCCCAGTTCGCGCCGCTGGTGGCCGCCACGCACGGGCGCTCGACCTACGACGCGCTGCTCGCGCTGGCGTGCGGCGACGACCCGCGCTGGGAGACGCGGCCGCCGGACGGTGCGGCCGTCAGCTACGTCGTGCGCGTGTTCGAGGACGCCCTCGTGGACGGCGTGCCCGAGCCCGAGGACGGCCTCGAGGTGCTCGTCGAGCGCGGCCGGCGGCTGTCCGAGCAACGCGGCGCCAACGACGTCACCAGCTTCCGGCTGGCGATCCTCTCCGAGGCGGGCGAGACGCGCGCCGAGGCGCTCGCGCGCGCTCGCCGCCGCGCGGAGCGTCTCAGCTTCCGGCTGCGGCCGGCTCCGCCTCCGTGACCTCTTCGCGGGCGTCCGGCTCGCGGTTCCTGATCCCGAGCAAGGCCACCGCCACGGCCGCCGCCGCGAGGGCGACCGCGACCACCATCCCCGCGCGGAACGCGTCGGTCGAGGCGGCGCGGAGCGCCTCCCCCGCCTGCGCCTTCGCGAGCGGGACCCCGGTGTCGGCGCGCGACCGGTATACGACCGAGATGACCGCGCCGATCACGGCGACGGCGAGCAGGCTGCCGAGGCGGGAGACCGTCGAGTTGACGCCCGAGGCGATGCCGGCGAACTCGGACGGCGCCGACTTCAGCGCGGTCGCCGTGATCGGGGCGACCAGGACGGCGAGGGCGAGCGAGAACGCCGCGATCCCGGCCACGCCCCACGTCCAGAAGTCCGCGCGCTCCTCGATCGGCAGGAAGAGCAGCGCGGCCACACCCATCAGCGCCGGCCCGAGCGCGAGGAACAACCGCGGCCCGTGCCGGTCGGCGAGCTTGCCGAACCGCGCGGCGAGCAGGACGAGCGCGAGGCCCATCGGGATGTTGACGAAGCCCGTCTCGACCGGCGAGAAGCCGAGGAACTGGACGTGGACGTTGGTCGCGAACACCAGCAGCGCGTAGGTCGCCCCGTAGGCGAAGAACGTCTCCAGATTGGCCATCGCGAAGTTGCGGCGCCGGAAGAGCGCGAAGGGCAGCATCGGCTCGGCCACGCGCCGCTCGACGACGACGAAGGCGCCGAGGGCGAGAACGGCCAGCGCGAGTGCCCACCAGACGGTCGCGAATCCCTTGTCCGCGCCTTCGACCAGCCCGTACGTCAGGGCGCCGAAGCCCGTCGCGGCGAGCGCGGCGCCCGGGAGGTCGAGGCGGCCGAGCCGCAGCTGCGCGCGCTCGTCGCAGCGGCCGAGCCGCGCGAGCGCGAGCGCCAGCGCCGCGAGCGGCAGATTGAGGAGGAAGATCCAGCGCCACGACGCGAACTCGACGAGCGCGCCGCCCAGCGCCGGCGCGGCCACGGTGGCGACGCTCGTGAACGCCGTCCACAGACCGACCGCGCGCCCGGCCTCCTCCGCGTACACGGCGCGCAGGAGCGCGAGCGAGTTCGTGGTCAGGAACGCGCCGGCGACGCCCTGGAGCGCGCGGGCCGCGATCAGCACGCCCCCGTCCCAGGCAGCGCCCGCGAGCAGCGACGTGAGGGCGAATGCGAGCACGCCGACGATGAACGTGTTCCGGCGGCCGTAGCGGTCGCCGACGGCGCCGCCGACGAGGTAGAGCGCCGCCAGCGAGAGCGAGTACGCGAGGAAGATCCACTGCACGCCCGTGAGCCCGAGCTCGAGGTCGCGCTCGATCGTCGGCAGCGCGACGAACACGACCGTCGCGTCGACGAACGCGAGCGAAGAGCCGAGGATCGTCGCGGCGAGCGTCAGCTGCCGGCGCCTCGCCAGCGAGAACCGCGCCATCGCCGGCGAGGATACGGCCACGCGCGGCGCGTGTCTACGCTGCCGCCGTGGTCGTCTCGATGCACGTCGCGACGGGCGCGCTGGCGGGCGTGCTGACGCGCTCGCGCCGGGCGGCGATCGTGCTGGGGCCGGTGCTCCACGCGGCCGCCGACCGCACGCCGCACGAGGACATCGCCTCCCGACGGTTCGAGGTGGGCTGCGGCATCGCGCTGGTCGGGGCGCTCGTCCTGGCTCGCGGCCCGTTCCATCCTGCGGTGCTCGGGGCGCTGGCGGCTTCGGCGCCCGACGTCGAGCACCTCGTCCGCCTCCCCCGCCCGGGCGGCGGCAAGCTCTTCCCGACGCACCGCTTCCTCGGCTGGCATCCGCCGGGCGGCGTGCCGGCGTGGGCCCAGGTGCTCGCGGCGGGCACGCTGGTGGGCGCACTCCTACGCGCGGGGGGAGAAGGGCGCGAGGGGAGCACCCTCTCCGCGCGAGCCGCCCTCGACGCAGGGGCGTAACGACACTGCTTCGGCTCTCCCACCCCCCGCTGGGCGACGAGCGCCGGCGCCGGTCCCTCGACGCGCCGCGCCGGCTCCGCCTGCAGGGCGTCCGCCTGCTCGCCCGGGCGGCGGACGCGCAGCGCCGGCGAGCGCGGCCCGCTCCTGGCTGCCGCCCGCGCGCAGGCGCTGGCAGGCGGCGACCAGGGCCGCGCTCGAGCGCTGCTGCAGGCGCTCGCGCAGCTCGCACGGCGCGCTCACCGGCAGCGCCCGCAGCTCGTTCAGCGCGGCCGTGTGGGCGGTCACCGCGCCCTCGCGCGCGACCAGCAGGGGGCGCAGCGCCTGCGTGCCGGCTGCCAGCCGCGGGCGGGCGCCCGCCCGGCCGGCCAGCACCTGGTGCGCCGTCCGCGCCCGCGCCGGTGTTCGAGCAGCGCGAGGCCGTGCGGGTCCGTGAGGGGGCTGTCCCCCTGCGGTTACCGCGTGAGCCGCCGGGCGAGCGGGCCCGCGTCCAGCGGGTCGTAGCCCAGCCGACGCGCGAGGTCCTCGCTCGCCGGCCTCGTCCCCTCGCGGAACAGCTCGCGGAGCAGGTCGCCTGTCTCGCGGCGCCGCCACCAGTCGTCGCCCACCTCGCGGACGAGGTGCTCGCGCAGCTGGGCCGAGCGCAGCCAGGCGCGCAGGTAGTCGGCCGAGTAGAACCCGGGATCCATGTCGGCGAGGTAGCCGTCGGGCCGGTAGCGCAGGCCGACGGCCTCGCCGAGCCGCTCGGCGTACCCGTCGGACGTCGCGCCGTCGCGCGGGTACCGCGACCAGAACGCGAGCTCGAACTCGAGCTTCGCGGTGTAGCGCCGGAAGAGCAGCGCCTGCACGAACGTCGAGGCCTCGGCGTTCGCGGCCGCGTCGGCTCCGAAGTGCTCGGCGTGCCACCCCGGCTCGCGCGTCACCGCCTCGACGATGTACGCGTAGATCTCGGTCAGCGCATGGTCGCGCGCGAGCCGGCGGAACGCGTACGGCAGCTCCGGGTCGCAGCCGACGTAGTGGAGCGCGTGCCCCGCCTCGTGCAGGAGCGCGGTGTAGTCGTGGAGGCCGCCCTTCGGACGGGTGATGAGATGGACGACGTGCGGCGGGTCGGAGGCGATCACGCACGCGCGCGGGTTCTTTTGCGGCCGGTCGTCGAGGTCGACGCGGATCCGGGGCTCCTCGGCGAGGCGGAACCCGAGCGCTTCGAGCGTAGCCAGGCAGACCTCGACGGCCCGCTCCTTCGTGTAGACGCCGGCGAGCGGGGACAGCCGCCGCAGGTAGCCGAAATGGTGCGCCGTCGGCACGTCGTCGCGGTCCCGCCCGAGGATGCGGTCGAACCAGCGCTCGCGCAGCGGCGTCCACGCACCGGTACCGGCCTCGCGCGCCGCGACGACGACCCGCTCCAGCTCGCGGAGCGAGATGCCCTTCCGGCGATCGTGGCGGCGCACCGGATCGGCGTCGGCCGAGAGCGCCGCCTCGAGCTCCTCGGCCGCCGCCACGAGCGCCAGCCGGTCGGGGTCGAGCGCGGCCCACGCGTCGGCCTGCAGCTCGCCGAGCTGCTCGCGCCCGCGGTACTCGTCGAGAACCGCGAGCCGCGCCTGCGCCGCCCGCAGGGGCAGCTCCTCAGCGCGGAAGCGCACCGTCGTCGCGAGGATCCGGTTCTCGAGCGCGTCCTGCCGCGGCGCCAGCTCGATCGCGACCAGGCCGTCCTCGCACGCCCGGCGGAGCCGGTGGAGGCGCTCGCGCTCACCGGCGGCGGCAGCCTCCTCGGCGTCGCGCAGCGCGGCGACCTGCTCCCGCGTGAAGAGCACGGCGTGGCGGGCGACGATCGCCGCCTGCTCGGACGTCCGCTTGCTGCCGACGCGCACGGCGCGCGCCTCCTCCGAGCGCTCGAACGCGTAGCGCGCGAGACGCTGCTCGAAGTCGGCGGGGGTAAGGACGGACGCCACGGCCACGGCGCCCGACTCTAGCTGGGCCGTATCGCGCATCCGCGCGCGCCCGTTTCGGACTTGGAAATGGGAAACGCGAACGAGCGCGAGACGACGTCGCCAGCGGGTGGCCGCGCGGCCGACGTGTTCGCCCGGCTGCCCTTGCCGCGTCCGAGCCTGCGCTTCCGCCGGCGCGCCTGGCTCGCCTTCCAGCGCGCCCTCGACCCGCTCGCTCCGCCTAGGCCGCTACCGCGCCAGCGGACGCGAGACGACTGAGCGCGCGGTCCTTGCCGAGCAGCTCGAGGCTCTCGAACAGGCCCGGCGAGACCTTCGAGCCCGTGACCGCCACGCGGATGGGCTGAAACGCCCGCCGCGGCGAGGTCCCGAGTTCGTCCGCGAGCGCCCGCAGCGCCTGCTCGATCCCCTCGGCGTCGAACGGTTCGACGCCCTCGAGCGCAGCCGCCGCCCGCTCGAGCACCTCTCGGTCGAGCAACGCCGGATCGGGGTCGACCTCGCCGAAGAGGAAGCCGGCGAACCCCGGGAACTGCGCGAGCGTCGAGATCTTCTCCTGCACGAGTGGGGCCGCCCGCCGCACGAGCTCCTCGTCCCACTCGTACGCCTGCTCGCGGAGGTAGCCGACCAGCCGCTCCGCGTACTCGCCGGGCGGCAGCGCGCGCAGGTGGACGCCGTTGAAGTGCTCGAGCTTCTGGTAATCGAACACGGCGGGGCTTGCACCCACGCGCTCCAGCGTGAAGCGCTCGACCAGCTCGGAGACGGTCATGATCTCCGTCCGGTCGTCGTAGCTCCAGCCGAGCAGCGCCAGGTAGTTCGTGAGCGCCTCGGGGATGTACCCCGCCGCGCGGAAGTCCTCGACCGAGACACTCCCGTGCCGCTTCGACAGCGTGGCGCCGTCCGGGCCGAGGATGTGCGACACGTGCGCGTACTCCGGGGGCGGCGCGCCGAGCGCCTCGAGGATGCGGATCTGTTTGGGCGTGTTCGAGATGTGGTCGTCGCCGCGGATGATGTGCGTGATGCCGTCGAGCCAGTCCTCGACGGGGGAGGCGAAGTTGTACGTCGGCCGACCATCCGAGCGGATCGCGACCAAATCCTCGAGCTTCTCGTTCGGGTACTCGATCGGGCCGCGGACGAGGTCGTCCCACGCCGTCGTGCCGTCGTCGGGCATCCGGATCCGGATTGCGCCCTCGTCCTCGTACGCCTTCCCTTGGGCGACGAGACGGTGCGCCTCCTCACGGCAGCGGTCCATCCGATCGAGCTGGAAGGTCACGGGGCCGTCCCACTCGAGCCCCAGCCAGCGCAGCGACTCCTGGATCTGCTCGGTTGCCTCCGCCACTTCGCGTGACGTGTCGGTGTTCTCGATCCGCAACCGAAACTCGCCGCCCTCGTGCCGCGCGAACAGCCAGTTGAATAGCGCGGTGTGGACGTTGCCGATGTGCAGGAAGCCGGTCGGGCTGGGGGCGAAGCGGACGACGGGAGGCACGCGGGTAGGTTAGTCGGCGTGCTGTTCGGGGCCCACTGCTCGGGCGGAGTCAAGGCGGCGCTCGAGCGGGCGGCCGGGATCGGCGCCGACGCCGTCCAGCTGTTCACGCAGAGCCCCCGCACCTGGCGGCCGGCGAAGCACGACCCCGATCGGCTCGCCGCGTTCAGGAAGCGCCGCGGCGAGACGGGGATGGGCGCCGTCCTCTGCCACGCGATCTACCTGGTGAACCTGGCGAGCCCGAACGACGAGTTCTACGAGAAGTCGGTCGAGACGCTGGCGACGACCGTCGACGTGGCGGTCGGGATCGAGGCCGACGCGGTGATCTTCCACGTCGGCTCGCACCAGGGAGCCGGGCTGGAGGCGGGGCTCGAGCGGGTCGTCCCCGCGCTGCGCCTCGTGCTCGAGCGTGTCCGCGAGCCGACCTCGCTGCTGGTCGAGAACTCCGCGGGCGCAGGCGACACGATCGGGCGCTCGGTGGACGAGCTGGCGCTGCTCGTCGACCGCCTCGACGGCCACCCGCGGCTGGGGATCTGCCTGGACTCGTGCCACCTCTTCGTGTCGGGCGTCGACGTCACCGACCCGGGCACGCTCGACCGCCTGGTCGACGAGGTCGACGCGCGGATCGGGCTCGACCGGCTGCGCGCGCTCCACGTGAACGACGCGCACGCGGCGCTCGGCTCGAACCGCGACCGGCACGCGAACGTCGGCGACGGACTGCTCGGCGAGAAGCTGGGCGTCTTCCTCGCCCAACCCGCCTTCCAGGGACTCCCGGCCGTGCTCGAGGTGCCGGGGCCGGACAACCGCGGCGCGGATGCCGCCGAGGTGCGCAGGCTCAGGGAGCTGCACGCGCGCTGGACGGCCGCATGAGCGAGCACCGGCGCGCGGTCACGCTGCCGCAGGGAGTCGACCCCGACCGCCGTCGCCGACTACGGCGACGGGTCCTCACGCTGCAGGTGCCGAAGCCGGCGCACCAGAAGCGCCGCGAGATCGAGATCGTCCCCGGCACGGAGCAGAAGGCGATCGCGGCGTACGCGGTACCGCGGGTGACCGGGGCCGCGCCGCCGGGCGCGGCCCCTTCGCTCAGCGGCCCGGGGCGAGCCGCGCGAAGACGCGGAAGGTGGGTGCGCCGCGCGGGAGCTCCGAGAACTCGGGGTTCACGCACCCGAGCTCGCCGTCGCGCCCCTCGTAGCAGCGGTCGACCTCCGACCGGCACATCGGCAGCGGCCTGCGCGCCGCCCGGATCGCGCCAAAGCCGTCACGCCGCCGCTCGGCGGCGCGGAGCAGGTCGAGGTCGATCTCGGCCTCGTACACCTTCTGCATGCAGCCGATGTACGTGTGGCCGAACTCCCGGTAGGCGTACACGAACGGGCAGGAGCGGGACAGGCAGGCGGACGGGTACACGACCTTGTCGCAGTGCACCTCGCAGCGCCGGCACTCGACCTCGTCCTGTGGGTGCAGGGGGAGCGCCGAGGCGGTCTGCGGGCGGGGCTGCGCGGAGTGCACGAGGGGGATTGTGGAGAACGGCGGCGTTCCGCCGCAAGCCGACCCGCCTCAGTTCCGCCCGGTAAGCCGCCGGACGACGTTCAGGACGTCCATCGGCGTGAACGCCTGGAAGTCCGGCTCCACCCCGTCCACGTGCGCGTCCGCGCGGAACCAGAGCGCCTGCACGGTGGTCATCCCGAGCCGCGCGGCGCCGCCGACGTCGTGGTAGAGGCTGTCGCCGACGAAGAGCGCCCGGGGCGCCTCGACGCCGAGCGCCGCGAGCGCCCGCTCGAAGATCAGCGGATCCGGCTTGCGCTTGCCGACCTCGGACGAGAACACGGCGACGTCGAGGCGCTTGGCGACGCCGAGCCGCTCGAGGTCGCGGTGCAGGAGCCACGGCTGGTCGAACGCGTTCGAGACGAGGCCGAGCCCGAGCCCGCGCGCGCGCAGCGAGTCGAGCAGCGCGTGCGCCTGCGCACCCAGCCGCCGGGCCGGCGTCCACGCGTCGTGCTCGGCGTCGAGGAAGCGGGCGAGCCCGTCGTCGTCGACCTCGACGCCGACGTCGGCCAGGCAGCGCCGCACGAGGCCGGGGTACTCGACCTCGTCGACCGTGTCGTACGCGGCGTCGAGCGCCGGGAGGTACGCCTCCCGGAAGCGCGCCGTCACACGCTCGCGCTCGGCCAGGTCGCGGCGGCCGAGCGCCTCCAGGCCGGCGCGGTGCCCCGCCTCGAGCAGGGCCTCGTCGGCGACCCAGTCCATCAGCGTGTGACCCCAGTCGAAGAGCACGGCGTCGAGCACCGCCGCAAGCGTAGTGGCGGGCCGCGTCGCGCGAGCCGCGACTAGGCTCCGCCGCCGCCGTGTTCAACATCGTCCTGCTCCTCTCGAGCTTCGCCGTCCTGCTGGCGGGTGCCCTCCTGTTCACCAACGCGATCGAGTGGCTCGGCCACCGACTCGAGCTCGCCCAGGGCGCCGTCGGCAGCCTGCTGGCCGCGGTCGCCACGGCGATGCCCGAGTCGCTGATCCCGATCGTCGCGATCATCAAGGCCGAGGAGGGGTCGGACGAGGTCGCGATCGGCGCGATCATCGGCGCGCCCTTCATGCTCGCCACCATCGCGATGGCGCTCGTCGGGGTCTCCGCCCTCGCGTACCGGCGGAGCCGCCGCCAGGGGTCGCGCCTGGACGTCCACTTCCCGACGCTGAAGCGCGACCTCTCGTTCTTCCTCGTCTTCTTCGGGCTCGCGTTCCTGCTCGGGCTCGGCGCGCCCGAGGCGCTCGAGCTGCCGCTCGTCGCCGCGCTCGTGCTCGCGTACGCGGGCTACGTCGCCTGGACGCTGCGGAGCGGCGGCGAGGTGCAGGAGGAGGAGACGCTCAACCCGCTGTACATCGACCTCGCCCGCTCGCGCGACCCGGCGCTGCGCCTGGTCGTCCTCCAGGCGGTGATCGGGTTCGCCGCGATCATCGGGGGCGCCCACCTGTTCGTCGAGGAGGTCCTCGTCCTCGCCGAGCGGGTCGGGATCGAGGCCATCGTCCTCTCGCTCGTCCTCGCGCCGCTCGCCACCGAGCTCCCCGAGAAGGCGAACAGCTTCTTCTGGATCCGCGAGGGCAAGGACACGCTCGCCCTCGGGAACATCACCGGAGCGATGGTCTTCCAGTCGACGCTCCCGGTCGCGATCGGGCTCGCGTTCACCGACTGGGAGCTCGACCGCTTCTCGCTCGGGGCGGCCGGCCTGGGGCTCGCGGGCGGCGCGGTGGCGGTCTGGGCGCTGCAGGTGCGGAAGCGGTTCAGTCCCGGCCCGATCGCGATCTGGGGCGCGCTGTACGCGGCGTTCGTGGCGCTCGTGGTCGCCGCGGGCTAAGCGCGGCCCGGCCGCTCTTCCTGCTCGTGCCCCGCTGCTAGGCTCGTTCGCAAGCCCCCCACGGCATGCACGACATCGCGACTTCACCCGCCGGCGCTGCGATCGACGCCGTCCCCACCGACGTCGTCACGGCGCACGAGATCACCCGCGTGTACGGCGAGGGCGACACGTCCGTGCGCGCGCTCCGCGGCGTGACGCTGGACGTGGAGCGCGGGAAGCTGACCGCGGTCATGGGGCCGTCCGGCTCCGGGAAGTCGACGCTGATGCACATCCTCGCCGCGCTCGACCGGCCCACGAGCGGCTTCGTGACGGTGGCCGGCGCGCGCCTCGGCCAGCTGAGCGACACCGACGTCACGAAGCTGCGCCGCAAGCACATCGGCTTCGTCTTCCAGTTCTTCAACCTGCTGCCGATGCTCACGGCGGAGGAGAACATCCTCCTGCCGCTGTCGCTCGCCGGGCTCGACGTCGACGGCGGCTGGTTCGAGGACCTGCTGCGCCGCGTCGGGCTCGAGGACCGGCGCACGCACCGCCCCGCCGAGCTGTCGGGCGGCCAGCAGCAGCGCGTCGCGATCGCGCGCGCGCTCGTCACCCGCCCGACCGTCGTCTTCGCCGACGAGCCGACGGGGAACCTCGACCTGCGCACGGGAGGCGAGATCCTCGAGCTGCTCCGCTCCTCGGTGCAGGACTACGGGCAGACGCTCGTGGTGGTGACGCACGACGCGCGCGTGGCGGCAATCGCCGACCGGATCCTCTTCCTCGCCGACGGCCTGATCGTGAAGGACCTCGGCCGCTCGACGCCGCACGAGGTGATGGAGGCGATGGAAGCCATCACGCCGCAGTGAGGAAGGTCGCCCTCCGGGGCCTCGCGGGGCGCAAGCTCCGCGCGCTGCTGACGGCGCTCGCGATCGTGCTGGGCGTGGCGATGGTGAGCGGGACGTTCGTCCTCACCGACACCATCGACAGGGCGTTCAACACCATCTTCGAGCGCTCCTACGCCGGCACCGACGCGGTCGTCCGCGCCGGCGGCAGCGACATCGCGTACCAGGGGCTCACGGCGGAGCTGCCCGGGATCCCGGCCGAGCTGCTCGAGCAGGTGCGTGCCGTCCCCAGCGTCGAGGTCGCCACGGGCCTCGTGATGGACGAGACGTCGGCGAAGATCCTCGACCGGAAGGGCAAGGCGGTCGACACCCAGGGCGCTCCGGCCTTCGGGTTCGGGGTCGATCCCAGTCCCGAGCTCAGCCGCTTCAACCCGCTCAACCTCGTCGAGGGGCGCTGGCCGACCGGCGGGACGGAGGTCGTCATCGACGCCGGCACGGCCGACGAGCAGCGCTTCGCGCTCGGCGAGCGGGTGAAGGTCGCCTCGCTCGGACCCGTCCGCGAGTTCGAGGTGGTCGGGATCGCCCAGTACTCGGGGGTCAGCTCCCTGGGGACGGCGACCTTCGCGGTGTTCGACGTCAGGACCGCGCAGGAGCTGTTCGGGCGCGAGGACGAGTTCGACGCGATCTCGGTCGCCGCGAAGCAGGGCGTCGACGACGAGGCGCTCGTCGCCGACCTCGAGGAGGCGCTCCCGCCGACGGTCGCCGTCCAGACCGGCGACGAGCGCGCCGACGAGGAGCGTGGCGAGGTGGCGGAGTTCACGACCTTCATCCGCTACTTCCTGCTCGCGTTCGGCGGCATCGCGCTCTTCGTGGGCGCGTTCGTCATCTTCAACACGCTGTCGATCACCGTCGCGCAGCGCACCCGGGAGTTCGCGACGCTGCGTACGATCGGCGCCTCGCGCCGCCAGGTGCTCGGCTCGGTCGTCCTCGAAGCGCTTGTGATCGGCGTCCTCGCGTCGGTGACCGGCCTCCTCCTGGGAGTCGCGCTCGCCTACTTCCTCAACTGGCTCTTCCGCGTCCTCGGCCTCGACCTGCCGACCACGGCGATGGTGTTCGCGCCGCGCACCGCGGTCGTCGCCCTGCTCGTCGGCGTCGTCGTCACGCTGGTCGCGGGCCTCTTCCCCGCCGTCCGCGCGACCCGCGTGCCCGCGATCGCCGCAGTTCGCGAGGGGGCCACGCTCCCGGGCTCGCGCTTCGCGCGCTTCACGCCGTACGTGGCCGTGGCGCTGATCGCGGGCGCGGTGTCGCTCCTCGCGTTCGCGATGTTCGCCGACGACCTCGACACGGAACCGCGCCTGCTCTCGATCGCGGGCGGAACGCTGGGGCTGTTCCTCGGCGTGGGGCTGCTCTCGCCGAAGGTCGTCCGGCCGGTCGCCGGCCTCACCCACGAGCCCGCGCGCTGGGTCGTCGTCGTCTTGCAGGTCGTCGCGTACCCGGTGACGCTCGCTTTCTGGCTGCTTCGCTACGCCGCGTTCTACGCCGACCGCCCGGCCGGCCGCCGCGCGGGCGCGGCCGCCTGGGCGCTCGCGATCGTGGGCGCCTTCAGCCTGCTCGTCGCGCTGCTCGGCGGCGGGCCCGTCCTCGCGCTCGTCCCGCTCGTCGTCCCGCTGACGGTGATCGGGATGGCAGTCGCGGCCCGTGTCTCCTCGTTCACGCCGGAGTGGCCGCTCGACTTCCCCGACGTGCGGCCGGCGGGCGCGACCGCTCGCGTCGGGCGCGAGAACGCCCGGCGGGCACCGGGACGCACGGCGGCGACCGCGGCCGCGCTGATGATCGGGCTGGCGCTCGTGACCTTCGTCGCGACGCTCGCCGACGGGATGAAGGCGTCGAACCGCGACGCGATCGAGTCGCAGGTGCGGGCCGACTACGTCGTCACGTCGCAGGACGGCTACGCACCCTTCGTCGCCGCCGCCGGCGAGGCGGCGGCGCGCGCGCCCGGCATCGAGCTGTCGACGGACGTCCGCTCCGACCTGGCCACGCTCGCGGGCTCCGACCGGTATCTGACCGGCATCGAGCCGGGCAGGATCGCGCAGGCGTACCGCTTCCAGTGGCTGGACGGGTCCGACGCCGTGCTCTCACGGCTCGGAGCGGACGGCGCCATCCTGGACAAGGACTTCGCCGAGGACAAGGAGCTCGCGGTCGGCGACCGCTTCACCGCCGTCGTGCCGTCGGGCCAGGAACGGCAGCTCGTCGTCCGGGGCATCTACGAGCCGCCGCCTTTCTACCCCCTGCTCGGCAACGCGAGCATCGCGAAGGAGACCTTCGACGAGCTGTACGACCGGCCGCGGAACCAGTTCACCTTCGTCAACGTGCCCGGCGAGCCGACCGAGGCGGCGAAGCAGCGGCTCGCGGAGGCCGTGGCCGCCTTCCCGGACGCCAAGGTGCAGACGCGCGAGGAGTGGATCGCATTCCAGGACGCGGACTTCAACCAGTTCCTGACCATGCTGTACGTCCTGCTCGCGCTGTCGGTGATCGTGAGCCTCTTCGGGATGGTGAACACGCTCGTCCTGTCGGTGTTCGAGCGGACCCGCGAGCTCGGGATGATGCGGGCGGTCGGGATGACGCGCCGGCAGGCGCGGCGGATGATCCGCCACGAAAGCGTGATCACGGCACTGATCGGCGCCGCCCTCGGCCTCCCGCTGGGAATCTTCCTCGCCATGCTGGTCACGCGCGCGCTGTCGCAGTTCGACGTGCAGTTCCGCGTGCCGCTGCCGCTGCTGCTCGTGTTCACCGTGATCGCCGTGCTGGCCGGGATCGCCGCCGCCGTGCTCCCGGCGCGCCGCGCGGCGCGGCTGCGCGTCCTCGAGGCGCTGCACTACGAGTAGGCGCCCGCCCGGGCGTCGGCAGAGTTCGTTCGGTGTCGCTGCTCGCGTACGCCGCGCGCCGTCTGCTCTGGACCGTCCCGCTGCTGGTCGGCGTCCTGCTCGCGACCTACGCGCTCCTGCGGGGGAGCGGCGGCAGCCCGTTCCGCCCGCCGGAGGGGTACATCGGCGTCCCGGAGACGTACGAGCGCCTGCTCCGGCGCCACTACCACCTGGACGAGCCGTGGCTGGTCGAGTTCGCCTACTGGCTCGAGAACGTCTTCACGCTCGAGTTCGGGCCGTCGCTCGTCCTTCGCGAGCTCGACGTGGCGGCGATCGTCCGCGACAGCCTTCCGGTCACGCTCGAGCTGGTCGCGCTCTCGGCGGCCTGGGCCGTGCCGGCCGGGATCGCGCTCGGCGTCTGGGGAGCGACCAGCCGCAGCCGGCTCGCCGACCTCCTCGCGACCGCGACCGCGACGCTGCTGCTCGTCGTTCCCGTCTTCTTCGTCGCGTTCGCGCTGCGGCAGTACGCGTTCGCCGACTGGGGTCTGGTGCCGCTCGGCTGGGACGGATGGCGCTCGAAGGTCCTCCCCGTGCTCGCGCTCGGGCTCCCCCCCGTCGGGTACGTCGCCCGCCTGATCCGGGTCGCGATGGCGGAGGCGCTCCAGGAGGACTACGTCCGGACGGCGGTGGCGATGGGGCTGAGGCGTTGGCGGATCGTCTGGGTGCACGCCCTGCGCAACGCGCTCGCGCCCGTCGTGGCGGCCGGGATCCCGATGGTCGCGCTGCTGGTCACGGGCGCGTTCTTCGTCGAGCGCGCGTTCGCGGTGCCCGGCGTCTCGGCCTTCTTCGTCGAGGCCGCGCGCACGCGCGACTACCCGATCGTGATGAACCTGACGGCCGCGCTCGCCGTGGTCGTGCTCGCGGCCAACCTCGTCTCCGACGTGCTCCTCGCGCTCGTCGACCCCCGGGTCCGCGACCAGGTCGGACGTGAAGGCAGCTAGCGCCGACCCGCCCGTGGCCCCTCCCGCCCGCCGCCGCCAGACGCTCGTCGCCCTCGCCCGGCGACCCGCGGCGGTCGGCGCAGCCGCCGTGCTGCTCGCGCTCGTGGCCTTCGTCGTTCTGTTCCCGCTCGTCTCCGCGCACGATCCGAACGACGTCGACTTCGCGAAGACCCGTCAGGGACCGTCGCTCGAGCACCCGCTCGGGACCGACCAGTTCGGGCGCGACCTGCTCGCGCGCGTCGCGGTCGGCGGGCGGACGACGCTCGCGATCGCGGTCGCCGCACTGACGATCATCCTCGCGCTCGGCTTCGTCTGGGGGGCGACGGCCGCGCTGGCGGGCGGCTGGGTCGACTCGCTGCTGATGCGCGTCGTGGACGGGTTGTTCGCGATCCCCCGTCTCCCGATCGCGATCGTGCTGCTGGTCGTGCTCAGCTTCCGGGCGCAGAGCGTCGCCGCGATCGTGGCCGCGCTCTCCATCGCCGGCTGGATGCTGACCGCCCGGCTCGTCCGCGGCCACGTGCTGTCGTTGAAGACCCGTGACTTCGTCGTGGCCGCACGGGCGACCGGCGCGACGCGGCGGCGGATCGTCCGGCGGCACATCCTCCCGAACTCGAGCGGCGTCCTGCTCGTCGCGGCGCTCCTCGAGCTGCCGACGGTGGTCGTCGGCGAGGCGCTGCTCTCCGTCCTCGGCCTCGGCCCTCCGCCGCCGACCGCGACGTGGGGGAACATCGCCTACGACGGCTGGCAGTTCGCGCGCCTGTGGGAGATGCTGGTGGCGACGGTGGCGATCGTGCTGTTCGCCGGAGCCGCGAACGTGCTCGCCGACGCCGTGGGGGACGTGCTCGACCCGCGCAGACGCGGCACGCGGACACTCGGCGCGGGTCGGCTCTCGCAGTAGGATGCGCCCGTTGGCGGCGGCGGACGCGTACGAAGACGAGCTGCTCGAACTGCCCGCCTGGAGCCTGTCCGCCGCGGAGCGCGCGCACATCGAGGTGGCGACGGACTGGCCGTGCCCGGTGACCCGCGAGTGGGCCTGGGGCGGGTCGACCGGGGCGGGAGCGCGCGTCTGCGTCGTCGACACCGGTGTGGACGCGGGGCATCCGCTCGTCGGCGGGCTCGAGCAGGCGGTCGTCGTCCACGAGGCCGCGGACGGCGCCCTTGCGGTCGCCGACGACGACGCCGGCGACGTCGGCGGCCACGGGACCGCCTGCGCCGGCATCGTGCGCGCGCTGGCGCCGCAGTGCTCGCTCGCGAGCGCGCGCGTGCTCGACCCTGACGCGACCGGAAGGGGGGCCGTCCTGCTCGCCGCGGTGGAGTGGGCGCTCGAGCAGCGCTTCGACGTCATCAGCCTCAGCCTCTCCACCCGCCGGCCCGAGTTCGCGTGGCGACTGCAGGAGCTGACCGCCCGCGCGTACTTCGGCCGGTCGCTCGTGGTCGCGGCGGCGCAGAACCGGCCGGTGGAGAGCTATCCCTGGCGGTTCCCCGGGGTCGTCTCGGTCGGCAGCCATGACGAGGCGGACCCGTGGACCTTCTACGCCAACCCGCGGCCGCCCGCCGAGCTGTTCGCGCGCGGGGTCGACATCGAGGTCCCGTGGCCGGGCGGCGGCACCGTGCGCGCGACCGGGAACAGCTTCGCCACGCCGCACGTCGCCGCGCTGTGCGCGCTCATCCGCAGCAAGCACGCGCTGCTGACGCCGCCGCAGCTGAAGACCGTGCTCTCGCTGACCGCCTCGAACGTCGCCTCCGCCGCGTGAGCCCCCCGCCCTCGCCCGCCGCCGACCAAGCCCTCCGCGCGCTCCTGCAGCGGATCGTCGAGACGGCGCGCGCGATCTTCGGCGCCGCGGCCTCCTCGGTCTTCCTGCTCGACGCCGGGCGGCGCGAGCTCGTGTTCGAGGCCGTCGCCGGCGAGGGCGCGGGCGAGCTCGTCGGGCGACGGTTCCCTGCCGGCTCGGGGATCGCGGGCTCGGTCCTCGCGACAGGCGAACCGGTGGTGATCGACGACGTGCGCCGCGACCCCCGCTTCGGCCAGGAGGCGGCCGAGAGCACCGGCTTCGTGCCCGAGACGCTGATGGCCGTCCCGCTCGAGGGGTCGGGCGGGCGCGCGCTCGGCGTCCTCGAGGTGCTCGACCGCCGCGACCGCTCGCGCTCGCCGCTCGAGGAGCTCGAGCTGCTCGGCCTGTTCGCCGCCCAGGCGGCGATCGCGCTGGAGCTGCTGACGAGCGCGCGCGGCGGGGAGGCGGTCGCGACCGAGGACGACGGCGCGCTGCTCGCCGACGTCGCCGCCGCGCTCGCGCGGCTGGAAGGCGACCGGCGCGACGCCGCCCGCCTGCTCCTGCGCGCGTTTCGCGATCTCGCCGACGGGTCGGCGACCGGGTAGGCACCGTGGCGCTTCCTCCCGGCACCGTGGTCGCCGGCTACCGGATCGAGGGCCTGATCGGCGAAGGCGGGATGGGCGCGGTCTACCGGGCGACGCAGCTGTCGCTGGAGCGCCCGGTCGCGCTGAAGCTGATCGCCCGCGAGCTGGGCGACGACCTACTCTTCCGCGAGCGCTTCCGCCGCGAGGGGCTGCTGCAGGCGGCGATCGACCACCCGCACATCGTCCCCGTCTACGAGGCGGGCGAGAGCGAACACGGCCTCTACCTGGCCATGCGCCTGGTCGAGGGGCCGACTCTGCGCCGGCTGATCGACGCGGGGGCGCTCGACCCGGGGCGGACGCTGACGCTCCTCGCCCAGGTCGCCGACGCCCTCGACGCCGCCCACGCGCGGGGGCTCGTGCACCGCGACGTCAAGCCCCAGAACGTGATCGTCCGTCCCGGCCCCCGGGAGCACGCCTTCCTGGCCGACTTCGGGATCGCCAAGGCCGACGCGCACGCCGGCCTGACCGACACCGGCCAGTTCCTGGGCACGATCGACTACGTCTCGCCCGAGCAGGTGCGGGGTGAGCAGG
>JACVRR010000121.1 GCA_014534345.1 Thermoleophilia bacterium
GAGCCCAGCCGCGCCGGCTTGACGAACACCGGGTAGTCGAACGGGTGCTTGGGCGGATCGCCGTCGCGCAGGGTGACGCTGCGCGTGACGGGGACGCCCTTGTCCCGCATCACCGACTTGAAGAGGTCCTTGTCCATGCAGAGCGCGGAGGCGGTCACCCCGGCGCCGACGTACGGCACGCCCGCCAGCTCGAGCAACCCCTGCACCGTCCCGTCCTCGCCGAACGGCCCGTGCAGGATCGGGAGGACGACGTCGACCTCTCCGAGCGCGGCGGGAACGGCGGGCTGGGCGGGCACGGGCAGCGCCGCGGAGGCGGCCGCGCCCGCTTCCAGCTCGCGCGGCGGCCCGCTCGCCAGCTCCCAGCGCCCGTCCCGGCCGATCTCGACCGTCACCGCGTCGTAGCGGCCGGGATCCAGCGCGGCCAGCACCGAGCGCGCCGACGCGAGCGAGACCTCGTGCTCGCTCGAGCGGCCTCCCATCAGCACCGCGACGCGGAGAAGTTCGCTCACGGCAGGGGCGGCAGCTCGCCTTCCTCCGGCGGCGGGGGTTCCGGCTCGACGAAACGCCCGACCATGATCGTCACGCGCGACCCCGGCGCGGCCTGCGAGCCGCCCCGCGGGTTCTGCTCCAGCACCATCCCGTGCCGGTTCGCGTTCCTCACGTCCCGCCGCTGCACCCGCACCTGGAACCCGTGCTCGGACAGGGTCGCGCTCGCCGAGGCCTCGTCGTCGTTGACGACGTTCGGCACGGGCACCGTCTGCGGCCCGCGCGACACCTGCAGGGTCACGGTCTGCCCCGGCTGCAGGAAGTTCCCGCCGGCCGGGTTCTGCGCGACGACCAGGCCGGCGGGCTGGTTCGAGTCGACGTCCTCGCCGCGCGCGACGCCGAAGCCGAGCTGCTGCAGCGCCGCCGACGCGTCCTCGAACGGCCGCCCGATGACCGACGGCACCTGCACCGTCGGCGGGCCCTTCGAGACGTTGACCCGGACGCGCGTGCCCTTCTCGACCCGCGTCCCCGGCGCCGGGAACTGCCCCGTGACCGTGCCTTCCTCCTGCTCGGAGTTCACCTCGAAGATCCGGTACCGCAGCCCGAGCTCGGTCAGCGCCGCGACCGCGTCCGTCTGGCTCTTCCCTCGCAGGGCCGGCACCTCGACCTCCTCCTTGCCGCGCGAGACGACCAGCCGCACGGTGTCGCCGCGGTCCTCGAGCGCGCCCGCGCCGGGGTCCTGCGAGATGACGAACCCCGCCTCGACGTCGTCGCTGAACTCGCGGGTGACGCTGGGGACGAGGCCCGCCTCGCGGATCTTCGCCGTCGCCTCGAGCTGGCGCAGGCCGACGACCCTCGGCACCTCGACCGGCTTCGTCTCGGCGAGCTGCTCCTGGATCTGCTCGTAGACGAGGAAGCCGGCGACGAGCGCGCCGCTGAGCAGCAGCAGCGCGAGCAGCCAGGGCCAGAGCGGCCGCCGCCGCCGGGGCGGCTCGTCGTAGTCGTAGTAGACCGGCGGCGCCGCGGGCGGCGGCCGGTCGCGGACGGTGGCCGCGGTACGGGTGACGGTCGTCGGCATGGCGACCGGCGCGGCGATGATCCTCGTCGCAGCCTCCTCCGTCCGCCGGCTCACGTTCAGGCCGCGGGCGACGCGCTGCAGGTCGGCGTCCATCTCCTCCGCCGTCTGGTACCGCTCGTCGGGGTCCTTCGCCAGCGCGCGCATGACGACCAGGTCGAGCTCCTCGGGGACACCCTCGCGGCGCTCGGACGGCGGCCGCGGCGTCTCGGACAGGTGCTTCATCGCGACCTCCACCGGCGAGTCCCCGGTGAACGGGAGCGTTCCGGTGAGCAGCTCGTAGAGGACGATCCCCACCGAGTACAGGTCGGACCGGTGGTCGAGCGGGCCCCCGCGCGCCTGCTCGGGCGACAGGTACTGCGCCGTGCCGACGATCGAGCCCGCCTCGGTCATCTGGCTGGCGGCGGCGGCGCGGGCGATCCCGAAGTCGGTCACCTTCGCGCGCCCTTCGGCGTCGACGATCACGTTGTGCGGCTTGATGTCGCGGTGGACGATCCCGTTGCGGTGGGCGAAGCGCAGGGCGGACAGGAGCTGGCGCGTGTAGTCGATCGCGACGTGCGGAGGCGCCGGGCCGCGGGCGAGGATCAGCTGCTTGAGCGTGCGCCCGTCGAGGTGCTCCATGGCGATGTAGTAGGTGCCCTCGGCCTCGCCGCGGTCGTAGATCGACACGATGTTCGGGTGCGAGAGGCCGGCGGCGCTCTTTGCCTCGCGGCGGAAGCGCTCCACGAACTGCTCGTCGTTGGCGTAGCGCTCGTTGAGGATCTTGATCGCGACCCGGCGGCCGAGCACCTCGTCCTCGGCGAGGTAGACCGTCGCCATCCCGCCCGACCCGAGCCGCCGCACGATCCGGTACCGCTCGTCGAAGAGGGTGTCGATCAGCGTGTCGGAGACGGCCATCGGCTACAGGTTAGGAAGTTCGCCCGCCGCGGAGGAGTGCCTGCATGACCGTCTTCGCCAGCGGCGCGGCCGTGGTGCCGCCCGTCCCGCGCTGGGCCTCGAGGACGACGGCGATCGCGACCCGCGGCCGCTCGACCGGCGCGAAGGCGACGAAGGAGGTGGTGTTGACGCCCGCGCGGCCCGTCTCCGCGGTGCCCGTCTTGCCCGCCACCGAGACGCCCGGGATCTGCGCCGCCGTGCCGGTCCCCGACGCGACGACCGCCCGCATCGCGATCGTCAGCGAGCGGGCGGTTCCGCGGTCCATCGCCCGCTCGAGGCGCCTCGGCTTCAGCTTCGCGATCCGCTTGCCGTCCGGCGACACGACGCGCTCCACCGACTGCGGTTCCATCACGACGCCGCCGTTGGCGACGCCGGCGGTGACCATCGCCAGCTGGAGGGGCGTCAGCAGCAGCCGCTCCTGGCCGAAGGCCAGGCGGCCGGCGTCGACCTGGGAGTCGTTCTCGGGGAAGAACGGGCGGCCGTTGCGGTACAGCCCGCTGGCCGCGCGCTCGTCCGCCGGCGTCTCGAGCGGCGGCAGGTCGTAGAACCCGAACTCGCGCGCCTTGCGCAGCAGGCGGACGCCGCCCAGGTCCTTGCCCAGGTTGCAGAACACCGAGTTGATCGAGTACTGCATCGCCTGGACGAAGTTCACCCGCCCGAACGGCCGCGAGGTGTCGTAGTTCGAGACGCGCCGGCCGTACTGCGTGCAGAACCCGGGGTCGTAGAACGTCGAGGCGAGCGAGTAACGCGGCGTGTCGAGCGCCGCCGCGCCCGTGACCACCTTGAACGTCGAGCCCGGCGCGTACAGCCCGGCGGTCGCCCGGTTGAGGAGCGCGCTCGCGCCCTGGCACTGGCCGCGGATGCGGCGGATCGCCTCGTAGTCGTCCTCGACTCGGTTCGCGTCGTACGTCGGCGTCGAGGCGAGCACGAGCACGCGGCCGGTGCCCGGCTCCAGCACGACGATCGACCCGCAGCGGCTGCCGAGGGCGGCGAGCGCCGTCCGTTGCGCGTGTGGGTGGAGCGTCACGACGAGGTCGTTGCCCTCGATCGTCGCCCCGCGCAGACGGTCGAGCGTCGTCGCGAGGACGGTCCCTAGATTCGAGTTGGCGCCCGTCAGGTAGTCGTTGAGCGACCGCTCGAGGCCCGCCCGCGCGCGCCCCTGCGTCGAGTAGCCGACCAGGTGCGAGGCGAGGTCGCGCTGCGGGTAGTCGCGGAAGTAGAACGTCTTGCCCGACACGCGCCGGCGGTTGTTGACCGCGAGGACGGTGCCGTCGCGGGTCACGATCCGCCCTCGCTTGACCGTGAACTCGGCCACGCGCTCGATGGCGTTGTCCTGGCGGTCGGCGAGCGCGGGTGCGGCCCACACCTGCCAGTACGTCGTGCCGACGATCAGCGCTCCCAGCAGGACGACCGCCGTGACGGCGAGGCGCGTGATCGGGCCGTTCACCGGCGTGCCCGCAGCGCGTTCGCGCGGTTGGAGACGAGCATCAGCCCGGCGAGCAGGACGAAGTTGGCCACGACGCTCGAGCCGCCGTAGCTGACGAAGGGGAGCGTGATCCCGGTCAGCGGGATGACGCGGAGGATCCCGCCGAGGATGATGAACGTCTGCAGGGCGAACGTGAACGTCAGCCCCGCCGCGAGCAGCTTCGAGAACCCGTCGCCCGCGAGCAGCGCGATGCGAAAGCCGCGCAGCACGAACAGCATGTACACGAGCACGAGCGCGGCCGCGCCGACGAGGCCGAGCTCCTGCGCGATCGCGGAGTAGATGAAGTCGGTGTTGAGGTCCGGGATCAGCGGGCCGCCGTCGGGGGAGGTGAACGTCCCGCGCCCGAGCCCCGTCCCGCCGAAGCCGCCGTTGGCGATCGAGTACAGGGAGCGGACGACCTGGTAGGCGTTGCCGTGCACGTCGCTCCAGGGATCGAGCCAGATCGAGACGCGCGCCGCCACGCGCGGGACGGCCTGGTAGACGGCGGCCGAGCCGGCGACGAACAGCGCGAGGCCGACGGCGACCGGCCACAGGCGCGCGGTCGCGACGTACACCATCCCGAGGAAGAGCCCGAAGTAGAGGAGCGCGCTGCCGAGGTCGTTCGTCTGCACGAGCACGAGCATCGCCGCGCCCCAAATGATCAGCAGCGGCCCGTAGTCCTTCAGCCGTCCCTGCGCCAGCACCTCGCGCTTCTCGCGCAGGTAGCCGGCCAGGAAGACGATCAGCGCCAGCTTGGCGAACTCGCCCGGCTGGAACTGGAGCGGCCCGACCTCGACCCACAGCCGCGCCCCGCGGACGGTCCGGCCGACCACCGGCAGCGCGGGGAGCGCGAGCAGCGCGATCGCCGCCAGCCCGAACAGGTAGCGGTAGTTCTCCAGCACGCGGTAGTCGCGCCGCAGGACGAGCAGCGTCGCCGAGAAGAGCGACACGCCGACGACCACCCAGAGGGCCTGGCGGAACGCGTCGTCCGGGTTCAGCCGGTAGATCTGGGTGAGGCCGATCGCCGTCAGCAGCGCCGCGATCGGCAGGAGGTACGGGTCGGCGTAGGGCGCGGCGACGCGCGCGACCAGGTGCGCGACAAGGTACAACGAGACGAAGAACCCAGCGTAGGAGAGCGACTCGGTCGACACCTGCTCCTGGCGGGCGATGTAGACGCTCGCGAAGCCGAGCGCCGTGATCATGCCCACGACGAGCAGGTTGACGAGCTCGCGGCCGCGCGCGGTTATGAGAGGTACTCCCAGGCGGTCAGCGCCGCGACGGCCAGCAGTACGAGGAGCGCAGCGCCGAGGAGATAGAGGCCGCGCCGGCGCCTCGGCGGCGCCTCGGGCGGCGGCCCGCCCGCGAGCACCGGCACGGCGTCGAGCTCGGTCAGCGTGTCCTCGTCGTCGTCGTCCACCGCCGCCTCGTCGGGGGGCGGCGCCACGTCGGCGAGCGTCTGCTCCGCCTCGTCGCCGGCGAGCTCGAAGAGCACAACGGTGATGTTGTCGACCCCGCCGCGGTTGTTCG
Source organism: Thermoleophilia bacterium (assembly GCA_014534345.1). GTDB lineage: Bacteria > Actinomycetota > Thermoleophilia > Gaiellales > Gaiellaceae > JACVRR01. The sequence goes on from JACVRR010000121.1 coordinate 5,490, forward strand.
CGAGCGCGACGAGCTCGTCGGCCGCGCCCTGGAGGTCGCCGTCGCTGTCGGCGACGATGCGCTCGATGTCGGCGTCGGCCACCATGTCCGTCAGCCCGTCCGAGCAGAGCAGGAAGAGGTCGCCCGGCTCCGCGGCGATCCGCTGGACGTCAACGTCCACGTCCGGGTCGGTGCCGACCGCGCGCGTGATCACCGAGCGCTGCGGGTGCGCCTCGGCCTCCTCTGGGGTCAGCTTGCCGTCCCGCACGAGCTCCTGGACGAGATTGTGGTCGGCGGTCAGCTGCTCCAGCTTGCCGTCCCGGAACCGGTAGGCGCGCGAGTCGCCCACGTGCCCGAGCACGACGTCGGTCTCGCCCACGAGCGCGACCGTGACCGTCGTCCCCATCCCGGAGGCGGTGGCGTCCTCGTGCGAGCGCCGGTAGACACGCCGGTTGGCCTCCTGGACGAGCTCCGCGACGTGCTCCTCGGCCGTCGCTCCGCCGCCGGTCTCGCCGAGCGCCTCCGCGGCCAGGCGCGACGCGATCTCGCCCGCCTGCGCGCCGCCCATCCCGTCGGCGACCGCGAACAGGGGCGGGCGGACGACCAAGCTGTCCTCGTTCCGGCGCCGCTTGCGCCCGGTGTCGGTGGCCGAGGCGACCTGGCCGACTCTCACCGGCCGGCCTCCGCGTGGCGGTCGCAGTGCGGGTCGGCGAGCGACGAGGCACTCGTGCGGCGAAACCGGACGCGTAGCGTTCTCACGCCTCGTACCTCAGGTCGGTCTCGCCGACGCGCACGACGTCGCCCGGCGCGAGGCGGTGGGGCGCCTCGACGCGGACGCCGTTGACGAACGTCCCGTTGGTCGAGCCGTCGTCCACCACCCAGACGCCGTCCGGGCGCCGTTCCACGCGTGCGTGCTGCGCGGACGCGAACCGGTCGCCGCGCAGCGGGAGGTCGTTGCGCGAGCTGCGCCCGATCGTCACGGGACGGGAGTTCAGCTCGCGGACGTGGCCCTCGTCCAGCGCGGGGCTGGTCACGACGACCAGCCGTCCGGTCGTCGGCGCACGCCCGCCCGCCGGCTGCGGCGACGGGCTCGAGGGGGCGAGCACGAAGCTCTCCTGCGGCGAGGTGACGTCGCGGCTCGCCGTCCGCACGATCCGCCAGATGAACAGGTACAGCAGCACGAGGAAGCCGATCTTCAGCGCGAGCAGAACCGCCTCGACGTCGACGGACTCGAGGTTCATCGTCGCGACGCCCCGCGGGTCACGGGACCTCCCGGCGGAACGTGAGCTCGGTCTCGCCGATCGTGATCCGGTCGCCGTTGCGGACGGGGGAACCCATGGTTCCCCCATGAGCCCCCTCCTTTACCGGGTTCACGGGCGGGGCCGGGATCACGGGACCTCCCGGCGGAACGTGAGCTCGGTCTCGCCGATCGTGATCCGGTCGCCGTTCTCGAGCTTCGAGCGCTTCAGCCGGCGGCCGTTGACCTCGAGCCCGTTCGTGGAGTCCAGATCGACGATCCAGTACGAGGCGCCCTCCTGCCGGAGCTCGGCGTGGCGGCGGGACACGTTCGGGTCGGCGAGCTGGATGTCGCACTCGCGCGAGCGGCCGATCACCAGCCGGCGCCGGTCGACGTCGCGCTGTCCCCCGTCCCAGGCGAGGACGACGTGCTCGCGCTCGATGCCGAGCTCCTCGGGCGTCACCTGCTGCGTCGGCGGCAGCTGGCGCGGCCGGTAGATCATCGTCTGGCCGGCCTCCGGCTCGACCGGCGGCTCGTCCGGCTCGGGCGCCTGGCGCCGCTCGGGCTGCGCCATCCGCGTCGCGATCCCGAACTCGCCCAGGTCGAGGTCGTCGTCGGACTCGAACAGCACGCGCGGGGTGCTGAGCAGCGCGTAGCCCTCGCGCCGGGCGTGCTCGGAGAGATAGGTCTGCAGCTCCTCGACCAGCGAGCGCTCGTAGCTCGCGAACTGTGCGCGGTCCTGCGGGGACAGGTAGACGCCGTACTCGTTCGGCACGTAGACGCGGGAGACGGACACGACGCGGTGGTCGTCCATCTCCTTCGCCAGCTTGCGCGCGAGCTCGACCGGCTGCACATGCGTCCGGAAGGCGCGGCTGAACACGCCCTCGAAGAGGGACTCGATCTTCTGCTCGATGCTCCGGAGGACGGTCATTTCCCGACGGCCGGGGAAGTTCCCTCCTTCCCGAGTCTAACGCTGTCTCCCGTTCGAGCCGCCGCCCGTCCGCTCGCTCCAGGCCCAGGCGGCGGCGGCCGTTACCCAGGCGGCAGCGACCAGCGGAGCCGCGGCGAGCCCCGGAAACGGCGCGAGCGTCACCGCGAGCAGGGCGCCCGCCCAGGCCGCGACCGCGTAGCGCCCCAGGGCGACGGCGTACGGCATGAGCGCCGCGGCGGCCGCTAACGCGACCGCGGCAGCCAGCTGCTCGGGGTGCGCGGCCGCCGCGCGGCCGA
>JACVRR010000166.1 GCA_014534345.1 Thermoleophilia bacterium
CAGCCGCTCGCGTCGGCCTCGCGCACGTCCGCCAGCCACTCGGGACGTGGCCAGCCGCGCGGCCAGGCGACCGGCGCACGGGAGGCTTCGACGACTGCGCGGGTGTGGTGCGAGACGCCGCGGTGGCGCTCGCGCGGGTCGGCGTCGGAGACGCGCGCCGCGACGAACGGGCGACCGCCGAACGCCCGCGCCGCGCTCGCGGCGTCGGCAGCCGCGAGCCCGCCGTGCCCGGTCGCGCTCCCCGTTCCCACGACGCCCGGGCCGATCGAGCAGACGGCGACGTCGTGCTCGCGGGACGCCCAGAGCAGCGCGGACGCGACCGTGACGCACTCGACGTCGCCGCCGAAGCAGGCCGCCGCGGCGACGACCGTTGCCACCAGGCCCCGCTCGCTCAGCACCCGCACCGCGTCCGACAGCGAGGCGGGCAACGCGCCGCCCGGCACTTGGACGTACGCGACCCGCCGGCCGGCGAGCGCGGCGCAGACCGGGACGACCTGGCTGTGCAGCGAGCAGCAGACGACCGGCATCCCGTCCAGGCCATCCGGCAGCGCGGCGTCCTCCTCCGCGTGCCGGACGGCGTGCTGGAGGGGCGTGTACGGGAGCTTTACGACGTGCGCGCCGGGCGGCGGTGCCAGGCCGAGACCGCGCGTGAGGTTGGCGTAGAGGACGTCGAACCCGCCCGACCCGAGCGCGAGCTCCCGCGCCTGCACGTTGACGAGCACCTCGTCGCCGAGCGCGACCGCTCCCGTCAGGCGCGGGTAGGCGACGCAGCGCGCGCCGTCGACCTCGAGCCGGACGAGGCCGTCGCGGCGCTCGACGATCGCCGTGACGGTCCCGCGCCGCAGTCCGACCGGCACCGTCAGCCGCGGGCGGCGGCGGCCGCGTCGACCAGCGCGAGCGTCACGTCGACCATCGCCTCCAGGTCGGCGACCGCGATCCGCTCGTCGGGCGTGTGGATGTCGAGCATCCCGTTGGCAAGGTTCACGCACGGTAGGCCGCGCTCGTTGAAGACGTTCGCGTCGGCGCCGCCGCCCGTCAGGACGTAGCGGGGTGCGAAGCCGCAGCGCTCCAGCGCGGCCGCGGCCAGCCGGACGGGAGGGTCGCCGGGCGCGAAGCGGTATGCCCGGTACGTCTGCTCGACGGTCGCCTCGACCTCGCACTCGGCGAGGCTGGCGCCGAAAGTGGCCGCGTCGAGGATCTCCTGGACGAGCTGGCTCACCTTCGCGTCGGCGTGCGAGCGCACCTCGGCCTCGACGACGCACCGGTCGGGGACGATGTTGCGCGCCGTCCCGCCGGCAATCACGCCGACGTTCGCGCTCGTCTCCTCGTCGAGCCGTCCGAGCCGCATGTCCGCGATCGCGCGCGCGGCCGCCGCGATCGCCGACCGCCCCTCCTCGGGGTACATGCCCGCGTGGGCGGCGCGGCCGGCGAAGCGCAGCTCGAGCGAGCGCTGCGTCGGCGCGCCCACGACGACCTCGCCGATCGGCGCGGCCTGGTCGTAGACGAACCCGACCCTTGCCCCGAGCCGGGTGTGGTCGAACGCGTACGCGCCGCGGAGTCCGACCTCCTCCTTCGGCGTGAACAGCAGCTCGACTCCGGCGTGCGGCCGCCGCTCCTCGAGCACGCGGCGGGCAGCCTCGAGCATGACCGCGACCGCCGCCTTGTTGTCGGCTCCGAGGATCGTCCCGCCTGCGTTCCGGACGACCCCGTCCTCGACCACCGGCTCGACGCGCCCCGCCGGCGGAACCGTGTCGAGATGCGCGCAGAGGAAGATCCGCACGCCGCCGTCCCCGCCGCGCGCGCCCGGCAGCCGGCAGAGCAGGTTGCCCGCGCCGGCGCCAACCCGCGCACCGGCGTCGTCCTCCTCGACCGCGACGCCGAGGCGCGCCAGGTACGCGGCGACGGCGTCCGCGACCGGCCGTTCGCCGCCCGGCGGGCTCTCGATCGCGGCCAGCTCGAGAAAGAGGTCGAGAACGTCCACTACGGCCCTTCCGGTTTGCTCCGGATGGCGATAGATTTAGATAGAAGAAATTGTCGGGGTCTGTCGCACAGCCACTCGTTCAGGCCAGCCTCGTCGGGGAGGCTATCGACCACGGTCCCGTCGCGGTCTTCGTCGCCGACGAGGACATGCGCTACATCGCGGTGAACGAGTTCGCGTGCTCGCTGCTCGGCTACTCACGCGCGGAGCTGCTCGAGCTGCGCGTGACCGACGTCGCGCGTGGGCCGGAGGCGGCGCAGGACTTCGCCGACGTGGTCACGAAGCGCGAAGGCGCGGGGACGGTCCGGCTGACCACCAAGACGGGACGGGAGCTGTCGGTGTCGTACCTCGCCCAGGCGACCCGGGTCGCGGGGATGGCGTTCTTCGTCGCGGTCACCTTCGGGAGCGGCGTGGCGAAAAACGGCAGCGCCGGCTAGCCGACGCCCACCGCGACGGCCTCGCCGCGCCGCTCGCGGGCGCGCGCGAGCGCCGCGCCGACGAAGTCGCGGAACAGCGGCGCCGGGCGCGTCGGACGCGACTTGAACTCCGGGTGAAACTGGCTCGCGACGAACCACGGGTGGTCCGGCAGCTCCACGACCTCGGCGAGCCGCCCTTCCTGGTACGTGCCCGAGACGACGAGCCCGGCCTCCTCGAGCCGCGGGCGGTAGTGGTTGTTCACCTCGTAGCGGTGGCGGTGGCGCTCGTGGACGACCGGCTCGCCGTAGGTCGCCCGGGCGCGAGTGCCCGCGACCAGCTCGACCGCCTGCGCACCGAGCCGCATCGTGCCGCCCAGGTCCTCGACGCCCTTCTGCTCCGGCAGGAGGTCGATCACCGGGAAGGGGGTCTCGGGGTCCATCTCGGTGGAGTTCGCGCCCTCCAGGCCGACGACGTGCCGCGCGAACTCCGAGACCGCGACGTGCATGCCGAGGCAGATGCCGAGGTACGGGATCGAGCGCTCGCGGGCGACGCGGCAGGCCAGGACCTTGCCTTCCCAGCCGCGTGAGCCGAAGCCGCCGGGCACGAGGACGCCGTCGACCTCGTCGAGCGTCGACGCCGCCTCGTCGAGGGACATGCCCTCCGCGTCGATCCAGCGCACGTGCACCGCGCAGCCGTGCTCGATCCCCGCGTGCTTCAGCGCCTCGTGCACCGACAGGTACGCATCGTGCAGCTGGACGTACTTGCCGACGAGCGCGATCTCGACCGCCTCATCGCGCCGGCGGATCCGCTCCGTCAGCTGGAGCCACTCGCCGAGCTCGGGCGGTGGCGCGGCCAGCCCGAGCTTGCGGCAGACGAGCTCGTCGAGCCCCTCCGACCGGAGCGCGAGCGGCACAAGGTAGACGTCCGCGACGTCCGGGTTCGAGATCACGGCGGTCGGCTCGACGTCGGCGAACAGCGCGATCTTGTCGCGGATGTCGGCGGAGATGGGATCGCGCGAGCGCGCGACGACCACGTCGGGATGGATGCCGATGCGCCGCAGCTCGTTGACCGAGTGCTGGGTCGGCTTCGTCTTCAGCTCGCCGGCCGTGTCCACGAACGGCACGAGCGTGACGTGCAGGTAGACGACGTTCTCGGCGCCCCGCTCGCGGCGGAACTGGCGGATCGCCTCCAGGAACGGCAGCGACTCGATGTCGCCGAC
>JACVRR010000109.1 GCA_014534345.1 Thermoleophilia bacterium
GCCGGCAAGGAGTACGGCTCGGGGTCGTCGCGCGACTGGGCGGCGAAGGGCCCGAACCTGCTGGGCGTGTGCGCCGTGATCGCCGAGTCCTACGAGCGGATCCACCGCTCGAACCTGCTGATGATGGGCATCCTCCCCCTCGAGTACGTCGAGGGCGAGAGCGCCCGCTCGCTCGGCCTGACCGGGCGGGAGACGTTCGCGATCGACGGCGTCGAGGGCGGCGAGGCGCGCGAGGTGACCGTCCGCGCCGGCGGCACCGAGTTCCGCGCCCGTGTCCGGCTCGACACGCCGCGCGAGCGGGAGTACTTCCGCCACGGCGGCATCCTCCCGTACGTGTTGCGAAGGCTCCTCGCGTAGCGCCGCCGTGCCGGAAGCGGTAAGGGGACGGCAGCGCAAGCGCGGCCGTGGCCACGGCGGCATCCTCCCGTACGTGTTGCGAAGGCTCCTCGCGTAGCGCCGCCGTGCCGGAAGCGGTAAGGGGACGGCAGCGCAAGCGCGGCCGTGGCCACGGCGGCGTCCTGCCGTGCGCCGCGGGGTCCCGGCGTAGCGGCCGTCGGCAAGGAGGGGGCGCGCGAGAACGAGCGCGCTAGCTCGACTCTTCGCGCGAGGCCCTGAGCTGCTCTTGCCGGCGGCGGTGGAACTCGAGCCGTTCGCGGAGGAGCCGCTGCGTCTCCTCGGACCGAGCGCGCCACTCGGGACTCAGTTCAACGGTCTTCTTCTTCCTCTTCATCGTCCTCGAGCAGGGAACGGATGACGAGGACGTTGTGCCCGAGTTCGTCGAGCTTCGCGTCCATGTTCGCGAGCACGACCATGATAGTGGTCATGTCCTCGCTCGGCTCCCACGCTTCCACGCCGAGACCGTGGCCGCGCGCACCGGCTGGCGCAAGATGACCCCTTCGGCCAAGCGGTTGCTGCTCGTCGAGCCCGCGACGTTCGACGCGCGACCGATGCGGTCACCCCGCGAGCCGCGCGAAGCTCGCCGTTAGCGCGAGGCCGTCAAGAGAGCGGCAGTGGCATCCACACGGCCGAGCGGGTACGCGCGCTGCTCGCGGAGTGAGACGACGTGCTCCGGGGCATAGGGGCCGGATGGCGCCCCGCCCCCCCTTCCTCCTCGTCGTCACCGGCCCGCCGGCCAGCGGCAAGACGCGCATCGCGCGCGAGCTCGCGCGCCGGCTACGGATGCCGTTCGTCGTCAAGGACACCTTCAAGGAGCGCCTCTACGAGGTGTTCGGCTCGCACGACGACCTGGAGGAGCGGATCGACCGGGCCGCGCTGGCGATGCTCTTCTCGGTGGTCGACAGCCAGCTGGAGGCCGGCGTCTCCGTGGTCGCCGAGAGCAATTTCGACGCCCGCTCGGACACGGGGCCGTTCCGCGACCTCTGCGGCCGGCACGACCTCCGGCTCGTCCAGGTGCACTGCGGCCGGGCGCCCGAGAAGGTTGCGGAGCGCTTCGCGGAGCGCGCCGCGTCGGGCCGGCGCCATCCCGGTCACCGCGACCGGCCGGAGGACGCGCAGGAGGTGCTCGAGGACGTCCACGCCGGCCGGTGGGACGCGCTCGACCTCCCCGGCGAGCTGCTCGAGGTGGACGTCGACAGCGTCGACGTCGACGAGCTCGCCGCCACGCTCGCCGACGATTGACGCGCGGTCACCGGGGGCACAGCGGGGCCGATGGCGTTCTTCGCGAGGCGGTGGTTCGACCGCGTCCTCGGGCGCCGCAGCGACGCCGACGAGACGACGCGCACGCTCGAGGAGCGGGAGGCCGCGCGCCAGCCGACGACGACGGACGACGTCGAGGAAGGCGCGACCGCGGCGCGCGACGACGCCATCCCGCGCCAGCAGCCGATGCCTCCCCCCGGAACCGGCTAGCCGGAACGGCTACGCTCGCCCCGACCACCGGGGTGCTCCGCGGCCGCCGCGGGGCTGAGATCAGACCCGTCGAACCTGCTCCGGGTAATGCCGGCGAAGGGAGGCAGCGTGAGCGAGCGGACGCCCGCCTGGGGAGTCGACCCCGTCCCCGAGCGGCTGCGCGTCCTGGGCGCGCTCGACCAGGGCCTGCTCTGGGGCAGCCTCGGCGTCTCGCTGCTCGTGCTCGTCGCCGGCGCGCTGCTCGTGCCGGCCCTGTCGCTGCCCCGCGCGCTGCTCGCGATCGCGGTCGGCGGGGTGATCGGCGCGACGATGCTCGGCGTCGCGGGCGCGATCGGCGCCCAGGCGCGCGTCCCGGCGATGGTGCTGCTGCGCGCGCCACTCGGCCACCGCGGCTCCTACGTGCCGACCGCGCTGAACGTCATCCAGAACCTGGGCTGGGCGACGTTCGAGTTGCTCGTGATCGCGACGGCGGCCGCCGCCCTGAGCGAGCGGCTGCTCGGCGTCGGGGCGCAGTGGGCGTGGACAGTCGCGTTCGGAGCCGCGGCGGCCGCGATGGCGCTGCTCGGCCCGATCAGCGTCGTGCGGCGCCTGCTGCGCCGCTTCGCGGTCTGGATCGTCCTCGCCTCGCTCGCCTACCTCACCTGGTGGGCGCTGGAGGCGACCTCGCCTGCCGCGCTGTGGGACGGGCGCGGCACGGGCGCGCTGTCGACGTGGGAGGGGATCGACCTCGTCGTCGCGCTCGTCGTCTCCTGGGTCCCGCTCGCAGCCGACTACACGCGCTTCTCGCGGACGCCGCGGGCCGCGTTCGTCGGCACCGCCGCCGGCTATCTGGTGGCCAGCACCTGGATGTTCGCCCTCGGCGCCGTCCTCCTGCTCGGCGGCGAGCTGACCGACCCGGGCGCGCTCCCGGCCGCGGTCGCGGCTGCAGGTGTGGCGAGCGCGCTGGCGCTGCTGGCGCTGACCGTCGACGAGACGGACGAGGCGTTCGCGAACGTGTACTCCGCCGCCGTGTCCTTCCAGAACCTCGTGCCCACGGCGTCCCAGCGTGCGCTCGTGCTCGCGGCGTCGGCCGTCGCGACGACGGGCGCGCTCGTGCTCGACCTCGTCCGCTACGAGACCTTCCTCTTCCTGCTCGGGTCGTTCTTCGTGCCGCTGTTCGGCGTCCTCCTCGCGCACTGGCTGCTCGCAGGGCGCCGCTACAGCGAGCGCGACCTGTTCGCCGCACCGCCCGCGCGCACGCCGCAGCTCGTCGCCTGGCTGGCCGGCTTCGCGCTCTACCAGTGGCTGCATCCGCTCGGGCCCGCCTGGTGGACGTCGCTCGTCGAGCGCACGAGCCCGCCCGACTTCGGGCTCGGCGCGACGCTCCCGAGCTTCGCTGCCGCGTTCGCGTTGGGCCTGCTCGCGGGCCTCGTCTCGCGCCGCGCTCGCCCGGCCTCCCTCCCGGCGTAGGCTCGCCCCGTGCGGCCCATGTGCGTCGTCGGCAGCCTCTCGCTGGACGTCGTCGGCGGGGGCGCGCCCCGGGTCGGCGGCGGCGCGTACTACGCCGCGCGGGCGTTGCGTGCCCTGGGCGTGCCGGCCCGCATCGTGACCCGCTGCGCCGACGCCGACGCCGGCGCGCTGCTGCCCCGGCTGCGACGGCTCGGCGTCCCGGTCGAGGCCCGCGCCGGGCGGGTGACCTGGGCGTTCGCGATCGAGTACGCGGACGGCGTGCGCCGGATGCGGGTCGACGCCGTCGGCGACCCGTGGACGCCCGCGGACGTGCGCGGCTGGGTGGAGGAGGCGATCGCGGGCGCCCGCTGGGTGCACCTCGCGCCGCTCGGGCGCGGGGACTTCGCGCCGGGGACCGTGGAGGCGCTCGCACGGCGCGGCCGTCTGATCTCGTACGACGGCCAGGGCCTTGTCCGGCTCCGCCGAACCGGCGAGCTGCGCCTGGCCGGGGAGCTCGACCCCGGCGTCCTCGCGTCCCTCCGTGTGCTGAAGCTCGCCGACGACGAGGCCGCCGTCGTCCTGCGTTCGCTCGCTCCCGAGCACGTCGCGACGCTCGGCGTCCCCGAGGTGCTGGTGACGCTGGGCGCGCGCGGCTCGCTCCTCTTCGCCGCGGGGCGAGGTGAGCGGGTTCCGGCGCACGCGGTCGACGCCGACCCGACCGGGGCCGGCGACATGTTCGCGACCGGCTACGTCGCCGCGCGCAACGGCGGAGCGCCCCCGCTCGAGGCGGCGCGCCGGGCGACCCGTCTGGTCGAGCGGCTGCTCTCCGAGCGCGTCAGGGAAGCCTGAACTCGCCGCGGGCGACGATCACCGCGCTGCCGCCGACCTCGACCCGCTCCGCCCCGGCCGCGGAGCCCTCGGCGCGCGCATAGAGGCGCGAGGGCCGCGCGATCTCCTCCCCCTGGCGGATCTCGATCTGCTCGCCCCAGCCGATCCGCCCGTGCCGCGCCAGGTGGAGCGCCAGCGGCCCGGCCGCGGACCCCGTGGCAGCGTCCTCGAACCCGTCCTGCGGCCAGAACATCCGGGTCTTCCAGCGGGTGCCCGAGCCGGCGAAGCAGTTGATCCCGACGAGGCCGAACTGCGCCAGCGACGCGAGCGCCGGGCGCAGCGCTGCGACGGCCGCCTCCTCGGCGAGCGCGACGTAGACGTGCCGGATCCCGTTGTCGTACACCTCGACCGGCAGCTCGGAGCGGACGCCGAGCGCGCGCAGCAGCTCCTCGCCCTGAGCGTACGGTTCGACCGAGGGCAGCGGCTGGGACATCCGGCCGAACACGATCCTGCCGTTCTCGTCGCGCTCGAGCTCGACCGGCACGACGCCCGCGCCGGTCTCGAGCGCGATCGCCGGGAGCTGCAGCGGCGCGGCGAGCACGAACGCGCTGCCCAGCGTCGGGTGCCCCGCGAAGGGAAGCTCCGTCCCCGGGGTGAAGATCCGGATGCGGACGTCGCCTCCCCCGGCGGGCGGATAGACGAACACCGTCTCCGAGAAGCCGACCTCGCGCGCGAGCAGCTGGAGCAGCCGCTCGGGGATGTCGCGCGCGTCGGTGAAGACGGCCACCTGGTTGCCCGCGAGCGCTCGGTCGGTGAAGACGTCGGCGTACACGAAGCGGTACGAGGGCATCGCGCGGCGAGCGTACCGGCCTCGCGCTGATGATCCCCTACCGACGAGGCCGTATCGGCCGACGGATGAGGCGTTGCTGACCGTCGAGTCGCGAGGCGACGCCGTCCGCGACTACAGTCGCGCCGATGCGGCTCGTCCTCGTCCGGCACGCGGAGGCGGCGCCCGGAGCGCCGGACGCCGAGCGCCCGCTGACGTCCCGCGGGCGCGAGCAGGCGCGCGAGCTGGGCGAGCGGCTCGCGCGCGAAGGCATCCGGCCGGAGACCGTCCTGACCAGCCCGCTCCGCCGGGCGCGCGAGACGGCCGATCTGGTCGGCACGGCGCTCGGTGTCGGCCCCGAGCCCGACGCGCGCCTCGCGCCCGGCGCGACCGCGGAGCGCGTCCGGGAGGCGATCGCCGGCCGCGGTGAGCTCGTGCTCGCGGTCGGACACCAGCCCGATTGCGGCCGGATCGCGGCGGCGATCCGCGGCGGGCCGGAACCGCCGTTCCCGACGGCCGGCGTGCTCGTCCTCGACGTGGCCGTGTGACCACGTCGCACCGACGCAGCTGCCGGGCGCGTGGGCGATGAGCGCCGTCGCCGTCGAGGGGCTGCGCAAGTCCTACGGCGCGCTGGAGGCGCTGCGCGGCGTCGACTTCACGATCGCTCCCGGGGAAGTCTTCGGGCTGCTGGGCCCGAACGGCGCCGGCAAGACTACGACGGTCGAGATCCTCGAGGGGTACCGGCGCCGGGACGGCGGCCGGGTGGAGGTGCTCGGCTTCGACCCCGAGCGTGCCGGACGCGCGTTCCGGGAGCGGATCGGCGTGGTGCTGCAGAGCTCGCAGCTGTGGCCGTACCTGACGGTGCGCGAGACGCTGCGGATCTTCGCCGGCTACTACGCCCGGCCGCGCGACCTCGGGGAGGTGATCGACCTCGTCGGGCTGGGCGACAAGCGCGACGCGCGGGTGAAGACGCTCTCCGGCGGGCAGAAGCGGCGGCTCGACCTGGCCGTCGCGCTCGTCGGCGACCCCGACCTCCTGTTCCTCGACGAGCCGACGACCGGCTTCGACCCCGCCGCCCGGCGCGCGGCGTGGGACGTGCTGCGTGGTCTCCGCTCGCTCGGGAAGACGATCCTCCTGACGACCCACTACCTCGACGAGGCGCACAACCTGGCCGACCGGGTCGGCGTCCTCGTCCGCGGCCGGATCGTCCGCCTGGGACGGCCGGCCGAGCTCGTCGCCGCGTCCGCGACGGTCGAGATCCGCTACCGCGCGGACGGGCGCGACGTCGCCGTGCGGACGGACGACCCGACCCGCACCCTGCACGAGCTGACCGGCCGGGCGCTCGCGGAGGGGACGCAGCTCGAGGAGCTCGAGGTTCGCCGGGCGACGCTCGAGGACGTGTACCTCCAGCTGGTGGGCGAGGAGGACGGCGAGCCGGCGCCGTGAGGCTGTTCCTGCACCAGCTGCGCGCCGAGCAGCTGATCTTCTGGCGCAGCCGCGAGGCGGCGGTGTTCGTGTTCGTGTTTCCGATCCTGCTCTTCCTGCTCCTCAGCGCGATCTACTCCGGCGAGGACGACGGGGAGCCGGTCGTGAACGTCCTGCTGGCTGGGCTGCTCGGATACGGCGTCGCGAACACCACGTTCGGCGGGCTCGCGATCCTGCTCGTCCTGCGGCGCGAGAACGGGATCCTCAAGCGGCTGCGCTCGACGCCGCTCCCGCCGCTGACCTACCTCGCCGCCGCCGTCGCCTCGATCGTCGCGGTGTTCGCGCTGCAGACGGGCGTGCTCGTGGCGCTCGCGGTGCTGGTCTTCGACGCGGACGCGCCCGCGCACGCGAGCGCGCTGCTGCTCGTCCTCCTCCTCGGCGCCGCCTCCTTCGCGGCGCTCGGCTTCGCCGCGGCGTCGCTGATCCGGACGGGCGAGGGCGTGTCCCCCGCGGTGAACGTGGTCGTCCTGCCGATGGCGTTCCTGTCCGGCGGCTTCGGGCCGGCGCGCGACCTGCCCGCGATCCTCGCCGGCGTCGCCGAGGCGCTGCCGCTCAAGCACTTCGTCGTCCTCGTGAAGGCGGCGGCGCTCGCGGGCGAGCCGCCGTGGACGCATCCCGCCGCCGTTCTTGTCGTCGCGCTGTGGGGCGGCGCCGGCGCGCTGGTGGCCGCGCGTCGCTTTCGCTGGCAACCGCGCGACGAGGGTTAGCGTTCGGTGGCCGCTGGACAGAACGCGGAGGTGAACCCCGTACGGATCTCGCTTCGCCGAACGGACGTCTCGACCTCCCCGCACGTGCACCGCTTCGCCCGCCCGGAGCTCGCCGGATGAGCGTCCTCCCGATCGCCTTCGCCTCGCGAACGGAGCCCTCCGGCCTCGAGATCCGCATCAACTTCGGCGTCTTCGCCGGCCGCGAGGCGACGCCGGCCGAGCTCGACGAGCTGGCGCACGAGCTGCTGCCCGCCGTCGGGGCGGTCTCGGTGGTCGCCGAGCAGCGCCACGAGGTCAGCCGCGAGTCGGAGGTCGCCCTCCACCAGGTGCGCGTCGAGGTCGAGAGCGAGCGGCTCCCGTCCGACGAGCGCGAGCTCGAGCAGCTGGAGCACCGCCTGGTGGCCGGCGCCGAGCGCTGGGCGCGCATCTGCATCGCCGAGCGGCACGCCGAGCTGTAGGCCGCTGGCTCGCTCGCGCTGGTTCGCGGCGCGACGACGCCGTAGGGTTGCTGCGTGACCGCGATCTGGGAGGAGCCCGTCCGCGGCACGGCGGCCGACCCGGCGCTGCTCGCGCTGCCCGGCGTCGAGCAGCTGCGCTCCTTCCTCGACGGCCGCTCGCCGGCTCCGCCGGTCGCCCGGCTCACGGGCCGGCGCCTGCTCGGAGCCGAGCCGGGGCGCGTCGTCTACGGGCTTCCCGTCACCGGCTGGCTCGTCGGGCCGAAGGGAACGCTGCACCCCGGCGTGCTGGCGTTCCTCGCCGACGCGCCGCTCCTGGCGGCCATCCACTCGACGCTGCCGGCCGCGACGCCGTCGACCACGGCCGAGGTGTCGACGACGTTCCTCGGGACGGCGGAGGCGGGCGACGAGCTCCGCGCGGAGGGCCGGATGATCCACGCAGACGTGACGACCGGGCTCGCGGAGGCGTTCGTCCGCCGGCGCGACGGGCGCGTGATCGCGCACGCGACCTCGCGCGGGTTCATCCTCCCTCGGCTGGAGCTCGACGGCGCGGCGCCGCCGCTCGAGCCGGTCGCGGAGCCTGCGTGGGAGACGCCCGACCCGTACCTGCGACCCGTGGCCGGGGGGACGGTCGGGACCGAGGTCGTCGCGGGGACGAGCGGTCTCGACCTGCTCCGCCGCCAGCTCGCCGGCGACCTGCCGCGGCCGCCGATCGACCACCTGACCGGCATGCGCCTCGTCGAGGCGGCCGAGGGGCGGGTCGTCTTCACGCTGCCGGCGACCTTCTGGACGGCGAACGAGTTCGGAAGCGTGTACGGCGGAATGCTCGCCTTGCTGGCCGCCTCGGCGGGGTCGGCGGCCGTCCAGACGATCGCGCCGGTCGGCACGCCGTTCGCGGCCCTCGACATGAAGCTGAACGTGATCCGCCCGGCGTTTCCAGACGGCGGCGAGCTGCGGGCGACGGCGACGGTCGTGCACGCCGGGCGCCGGCTCGCCATCGCCACCACGGAGATCACCGGCGCGGGCGGGAAGGCGGTCGCCCTCTCGACCGGCACGACGATGCTCGGCGAGGCCGCAGCGGCCCGCTACCAGCTCGCCTGACGCGCCGCGCGGCGCTGCTACCCGCGGCAGACCCGCAGGAGGCGGTCGTCGCCGTCGCGCA
>JACVRR010000167.1 GCA_014534345.1 Thermoleophilia bacterium
GGCGTTCCGTTCTGGCGCACGGATCTCGTGCTCGCCGGTCGCTTCGACGTCGGAGTCGGCGGAGGCGGCGCCAAGCTCGGCGCGCCATGGGACGTGCTGGCATATCTCTGGCAGGTCGCCGGTGACTTCACCGCCGGGTGGTCGTTCGTCCTGACGCTCGTCGTCCTGCTGGCCGCAGCCGGTATGTGGCAGCTGCGGCGGTCGCGGCCGGCGAGCGCGCTGCTCGCGGGCGTCGTCTTCGCCGTCCCGGCGCTCGCGCTCCTGCTCGCACGGCTCGGCGACTCGGCGGCGCCCGAGTCGCGCCACCTCATCTTCGCACTGCCGTTCTTCGCGACGCTGGTCGCTGTGGGTGTACTCGAGCTCGCGCGGACCCAGGCCCACTTCGGCCCCGCGCTCGCCGTGGTCGCGATCGGGGTCGTCCTGGGCTCGGAGGTCGCGTGGGCACGCCAACGGACGCCCCCGCTCTTTGCCGGAGAGCCCTCCGCCGCCGCCCAGGCGCGAAGGGAGGCCGGTCTCTGGCTCGCCCGAACGGGTCGAGCCGACGACGTCCTCTTCGGCTACGAGCCGGTCTACCTGCGAGCGTGGGAGCGTACGCGCGGTGGCCCGACGACGGTCGTTCCGCGGGCGGACGCGAAGCTCGCTCTGCGCGCGCTCCGCGCCGCGCCGAAGCCGCTTGGGCGCGGCGTGTGGGTCTTCGACGCGAGCGAGGCCGGGAACGCGCAGCAGCGCCTGTCCATCCCCGTGCGACTGCCGGCGCCGGCGGGCGCCTTCGAGGCGAGGTCGTTCGGCCCATACCTGGTCATCCGCACGCGAAGGCCGACCCGGACGCCGCGGCGATACCTGCTGCTCGCGTCGCAGGTGATGATCGTCGGCAAGGATCTCCTGATCGGCGACGCCGACGTCAACTTCGTGACCGTCCGGCGCGCGCTCGCGCGCCTGGGGGAGCGAGCGAAGACCCTCAGGTCACCGCGAGTCGGCTAGCGAGGCCTTGCTCTCCTCCTGCTCGATCATCTCTCGGTAGCAGGGAGCCTGCTCGAAGGCCGTGAGCCCAGGGGGGCTCTCCCGGCGCCGCCGTCTCGGCCGCCCCCGCCGTGCGCCTGCCGCAACGGCCGCCGACGCGCCGACGATCCCGCCGAGCACGAACGACCGCAGGCGCCTGGCTTCGTGAGCCACGAGGTCAGTGTACGGCGGCCCGCCGCGTGACACGATTCCCGCGTGCTGGTGTGCACGCTCGGGGATCTGCTCCTGGACGTCGTCGTGCGACTTCCAGGCCCGCTCGCACCCGGGGACGACGTGCCGGCGGAGACGAGCGTCGGCGCAGGGGGTCAAGCGGCCAATGTCGCCGCCTGGGCAAGCGCGCTCGGCGGTTGCGGCCGCTTCCTCGGCAGGCGCGCGGCCGACGCGGTCGGCCGAGTGGTGGCCGCCGACGTGACGGCGCGCGGCGTCGAGCTGCGCGGCCCGATCGTCAGCGGCCGAACGGGGGCGGTCGTCTCGCTTGTCGATCGGTCCGGCGCGCGCACGATGGCTTCCGACCGCGGCGTCTCCCCCGGGCTCCGGCCAGACGACGTCGAGGGCGGCTGGCTCGACGGATGCGCGTGCCTGCATATCTCCGGCTACGGGCTCGTAGCCGAGCCGATGGGAGCGGCCGCCGAGCGAGCGGTCGAGCTCGCGCGCCGCTTCGGCGTGCAGGTGAGCATCGACCTCTCGTCCTGGACAGCGATCCGCGACTTTGGGCCGCGTCGCTTCCGAGAGCGCCTGCAACAGCTGGCGCCGGATGTTCTGTTCGCGACCGAGCGGGAGCACGACATGCTCGGCCGGGAGCTGCCCGCGCCGATGCGCGTTCTGAAGCGGGGTCGCGACGGCTGTCTCTTCGCGCGCGAAGGCATCGAGGTCGACCTCCCAGCCGCCGGCGCAGACGTCGTCGACTCGACGGGAGCGGGCGACGCCCTCGCGGCGGGCTTCCTGCTCGGGGGGTCGTTGGAGGAGGCGGCGCGCCGCGCGCTCGGCGCGGCGGCCCGCTGCGTCTCACAGCCGGGCGCGATGCCATGATCGAGATCGCCGAGGAGGTGCAGGACGCTCTGCGCGGCAGCGGGCCCGTGGTGGCGCTGGAGACGACGCTCGTGGCGCACGGCTTTCCGTCCGGCGTGGGAGCCGGCGTCGCGCTCGACGCGGAGCGGCGGGTGCGCCGGGCGGGCGCCGTGCCGGCGACGGTCGGCGTCCTCGACGGGCGCGTCCGGGTCGGACTGCTCGAGCGGGAGCTCGAGCGTTTCGCGCACGCTGGGAGCGAAGCTCGCAAGGTGGGGCCGCGCGACCTCGCCGCGTGCGCCGTCCAGCGCGCTCTCGGCGCGACGACGGTCGGAGGAACACTGATGATCTCCCGCCTCGCGGGGATCCGCTTCCTCGCGACCGGCGGCGTCGGAGGCGTCCACCGCGGCTGGCAAACGCAGCCCGACATCTCAGCCGACATCGCGGAGCTGGCGCGGACGCCGGCGCTCGTCGTCTCGTCGGGCGTGAAGTCGCTCCTCGACACGTCGGCGACGGCTGAGGTGCTGGAGAGCCTCGGGATCCCCGTGGCCGGGTTCCGGACGAATGAGCTCCCGCTCTTCTATGCCGCCGCGGGCGGCCCGCCCGCATCCGCGCGGCTCGAGACCGCCGACGAGGCGGCGGCGCTCGCCGCCGGCCACTGGCGGCTGGGCGGTCGCGGGCTTCTCGTCGCGAATCCGCCGGTGGAGAGCGTCGCCGATCTCGAGCCGCTGATCGAGCAGGGCCTCGCGGAGGCGCGCCGCCGCGGCGTGGGAGGCCAGGCGGTGACGCCCTTCGTGCTCTCCTTCCTCCACGAGCGAAGCGGCGGGCGCACGCTCGACGCCAACCGGCGGCTCATCGCCGACAACGCCGGCCTCGCCGCCGAGATCGCGGTCGCCCACGCCCAACTCGCGAGGGCCGTAGGACACCGGCTGTGACCCGCCCGACGAACGACACGGCCGCCCTCCGTGCGGAAGCCTCGGTCGACGGGCCGATGCTGGAGTTCGCGTTCCCCGGCCTGCGGATCGGCGTTGCCGAGTACGAGGAGGGGCCGACCGGGTGCACGGTCTTCCACTTTCCCGCCGGCGCCGCGTGCGCGGTGGACGTCCGCGGCGGCTCACCGGGGATGCTCGGGCCGTACGACTTCGTGCACGCGATCTGCCTTGCGGGCGGCTCCCTCTACGGGCTGGAGGCGGCGGCGGGCGTCTCGGCAGAGCTCTTCGCGCAGCGCGGCTACGCCACCGGGTGGACGGACATCCCCGTCGTCGCGGGCGCGATCATCTTCGACTGGGGTCCGCGGCAGAACGCGATCTACCCGGACAAGGAGCTCGGGCGCTCGGCGCTTCGCGTCGCGCGCGAAGGTTGCTTCCCGCTCGGCCGGCGCGGGGCGGGCCGCTCGGCGACCGTCGGGAAGGGAATCTCGTACGACCAGTTCGAGTACGCCGGCCAGGGCGGCGCGTTCCGCCAGCTCGGGCCGACGAAGGTCGCCGTGTTCTCCGTCGTCAACGCGGTCGGCGCGATCGTCGACCGCTCAGGGCGGGTCGTGCGTGGAAACCTCGACAGGGAGACGGGTGAGCGGCTCGATTAC
>JACVRR010000096.1 GCA_014534345.1 Thermoleophilia bacterium
ACGCGCGCCGGCTGAGGGTGCGGGCGAACGCCGACACGCCCGAAGACGCCGCGCGGGCGCGAGACTTCGGCGCCGAGGGAATCGGCCTGTGCCGGACGGAGCACATGTTCATGGCCGGCGAGCGCCTCCCGGTCGTGCGCGAGATGATCATGGCGCACGACGAGGACGGCCGCCGCTCGGCGCTCGAGCGCCTGCTGCCGATGCAGCAGGCCGACTTCGAGGGCATCTTCGAGGCGATGGCGGGGCTGCCGGTCACCATCCGGCTGCTCGACCCGCCGCTGCACGAGTTCCTGCCGCCGCTCGAGGAGGCCGCCGACGACCGGATGCGGCAGCGGATCCGGGCGCTGCAGGAGGCGAACCCGATGCTCGGCACCCGCGGCTGCCGGCTCGGGCTGCAGTTCCCCGAGATCTACGAGATGCAGGTGCGCGCGATCGTCCGGGCGGCGCGGGCGGTCGAGGCGCGGACGGGCGAGGCCCCGCTGGTGGAGATCATGCACCCGCTGGTCGGCTTCGCGGAGGAGCTCCGGCGGCTGCGCGAGCTGACGGTGCGCACGGCCGCCGAGGAGGATGCCGGCGACTACCTGTGCGGGACGATGATCGAGCTTCCCCGTGCGTGCGTCCGCGCCGACGAGATCGCCGAGCACGCCGACTTCTTCTCCTTCGGCACCAACGACCTGACGCAGACGGCGCTCGGGTTCTCGCGCGACGACGCCGAGGGCAAGTTCCTCACCTACTACCTCGAGTCGGGCGTGCTCGAGCGCAACCCGTTCGAGGTGCTCGACCCGGGCGGCGTCGGCGACCTGATGCGGATCGCGGTCGAGCGCGGGCGCGCCGCCCGGGAGGACCTCAAGCTGGGCATCTGCGGCGAGCACGGCGGCGAGCCGGGCTCCGTCGCGTTCTGCCACGAGCTCGGCCTCGACTACGTCTCGTGCTCGCCCTACCGCGTCCCGCTCGCGCGCCTCGCCGCCGCCCAGGCCGCCCTGCAGGAGTCGGGGATCGAGGCCGCGGTCGCCGGCGGGTAGGCGGGCCATTCCGGGCCCTCGGGGGTACCCTTCGGCGCGGTGGAGAGCCGCTCGCGGGACGACGCCGAGCCGTTCATCACGCTGGACGGGAGCGAGATCCGCGTCCTTCTCGACGGGGCGAGCGGGGCGCGAAACCAGAGCCTCGCGGAGGCGACCCTGCCGGCCGGAGCGTCGACGAAGCGCCATCGCCATCCGCGCACCGAGGAGCTCTACGTGCTGCTCGAGGGCGCGGGCGAGATGGAGGTCGACGGCGAGACGCGCCCGGTCGCGTCGGGCGACGCGATCCTCATCCCGCCCGGCGCCCGGCACCGGATCACTGCCGGAACCGGCGGGCCGCTCCGCTTCCTCTGCTGCTGCGCGCCGCCGTACAGCGACGACGACACCGTCTTCGACTAGCCCGACGCTCGCGGCGACACGTCGGGCAGGTGGTAGCAGAGGTGCGCGGGCGTGCGACCTGGGATGATGCGCCCGCTTCCGTGAGCAGAGGGGGTCGAGGGTCCTCGATGGGAGCCGGCCGGTGATCCGGGCATCCGTCCACCAGCTCGCGCTGCTACGCCGCGCGACGAGCTTCCGCCTGATCTTCCTCGCCCGGCTCACCTCGGCGACCGGGACGTTCCTCGCCGCGATCGCGCTGCAGATCGACGTCTTCGACCGCACGGGCTCCGGCACGTGGATCAGCGCGCTCCTGATCGCCGAGTTCCTGCCTACGGTCGCGATCGGCCTCCTGCTCGGGCCGCTCCTCGACCGCTGGCCGCGCAAGCGGGTGCTCGTCGCCTCCGACCTGGCGAACTTCGGCGCCTTCGCGCTGCTCCCGTTCGCGTCGAGCCCGGGCCAGATCGTCGCGCTCGCGCTCGTCTCGGGGGTGGCGAACGGCTTCTTCCGGCCGATCGTCTACGCCGGGCTGCCGAACCTCGTCGAGAAGGAGGACCTGGAAAGCGCGAACTCGCTGCTGCAGACGGTCGAGAACCTGGCGATGCTCGTCGGCCCGCCGCTCGGCGCGCTGATCGTCGCGGCGACCAGCCCCGACGTGACGTACGCGCTGAACGCCGCGACGTTCCTCGTCTCCGCGGCGTTCGTCCTCGGCGTCGCCGGCGACAGGCTCCAGAGCGAGTGGGCCGTCTCGGAGGGGCACTGGCGCGACCTCGCGGCGGGCTTCGCGGTGGTGCGCCGCTCGGCCGCCCTGTTCACCGTACTTGTCACCTGGAACATCGTCATGCTGACCGTCGCCGGCGTGAACGTGGGCTCGATCGTCCTCGCCAAGGACGCGCTCGGCGCGGGGGACGTCGGGTTCGGCGTCCTCGTCGCCGGCGCCGGCCTCGGCCTCGTCGTCGGCGGCTTCGTCTCGGGCCCGGCCGTCCGGGTCGCCGGGCTCGCGGCCGCCTACGCGGGCGGGATCGCCCTGCTCGGGCTCGGCGCCGTCGCGGCGGCCGTCTCGCCGAGCATCTGGATGGCGTCCGCCTGCGCCGCCGTGTTCGGCGTCGGCAACGGGGTCGCGGTGGCGTGCAACTTCCTGCTCGTTGCGCGCGGAGCGCCCGACCAGCTGCGCGGGCGCGCCGTCAGCGTGCTGATGAGCCTCGGATCCGTGACGCTGTTCGCGGGCATGGCCGCGGCCGGGCAGCTGACCGACGCGGTGGGCGCCCGCTGGGTGTGGGGCGGTGCGGGAGCGATCGCACTCGTCGCGGCCGTGGTCGGCTTCTGGCTCGCGCGGCGCGTGCCCGAAGAGGCGCCGGTCGAGGCACCGGTCGAGCTGCCGCCGCTCGCCCCGCCGCCCGTCGCCGTCCCGGCTCCGTCCCGCGAAGAGCCGTGAAGGCGGCGCCGCTACGCGACCAGGGTCGCGGCGCCTCCTCGAACGACGCGCTCCGCGACGTCGCCGCCGCGTTCGCCGCCGACCCCGAGCGCTACGGTCGCAGGCGGCTACGCGTTGGAAGTCGCCTGCGGAGAGGACGAGCTCTCCCGCGGCGTCCACGCCGCCGTCGCCGCGGCCCTCGCTACCCGAGCGGCCGGATTGTCGTGAAACCCAGCGAGCGGGCTGCCTCGACGAGCTCGTCGCCCGCCGAGACGAGCGCGACCTCCGAATCGCCTATCTGCTCCAGGGAGGCGAGGTGAACCGCGTCGTACGCTTGCAGCGCGTAAGGCTCGGCGAGGTGGCCTGCCCGGCGCGAGCGGATCGTCGTCCGGATGAAGGGCGCCATCAACCTCCGACCACTGGTCCTCAGGGGTCGTCGCGGTACTCGCCTCGTCCCGCGCGTAGCGGCGTAAGAGACGCCTGTTCTTCTACCGATGTACCTGGAGTGCGACGTCCCTCCTCGGCAGCCCAGCTACAGCTCGACGAATTCGTCCACGGTCATCGCCGCCGCGCGGATCAGCGCACGCAGCGTGCCGCGGTCGAGTTCGCGGTGCTGGGGTATGGAGAGGGTCGCAGTCGAGCCGGGGCGGATCATCATGACGTGACTCCCCTTACGTCTCGCCGCGATCCACCCGGCGCGCTCGAGCTTCCGCACGGCCTCTACACCGGAGATCACCGGGAGCGCCGTCACGCGCGGCGGTCAGACGGCGAGCTCGACGACCTCGAGGTCGGCTCGGTGGACGGAGGACCGGTGCCGCTCCTCCTGCACCTCGAGCCACCCCTCGATCGCCTCCTGGATGTTCTCGAGCGCTTCGTCACGCGTACGGCCCTGACTAACGCAGCCGGGGAGCGCGGGACATTCGGCGACGACGTAGCCGTCCTCGCCGGGATAGAGGAGCACCCTGAGCGTCACTAGTGAGCATCGTAATCGGGCGTCGCGCCCGTACGTTCGTCGAGGAGGGCGGGAGTATGGCCCTGGGAAGGGAGACCCTTCGGTCGCTGCTTCGCGCGCCTCCCAGGAGAGCACTTCAATGGGGCCCCGTCAGTCGAGCGGGAAGAGCCGCAGGCTCACCCCTTTCCCGGGACTCCAATCCCGGGCCCCATATGGAAGGGCCTTCGTGCCGCGGCTCGTGTCACCGAGACGGGGTTAAGAAACGCGACGGCGGGTCGGGCCACTTCAAGCCGTCTCGGTTGGCCGGTGCAAGCCGTCGCGCCGACTCAGCGTCGTTCCCCGGGGCTCCGATCCCGGCGCCCCTTGAAGCGACGAGCGGTGGCTCTGTTGCCGGTGACTACGCGTACGGCTGCACGCGCCAGTACGCGACCGCGAGGCTGAGGAGCGCGACGCCGACGATGCCGGCGATCCCGACCAGGCCGGGAGTGCCGTAGGCGGCGTGGCCGCGGCCGAAGCGCGAGAGGGCGAGCCCGGCAAGCGCTCCGCCCGCCAGGCCTCCGACGTGGCCGCCGATCGAGATGTTCGGCACGGCGAACGTGAACACGAGGTTGAGAACGACGATCGTGAGCGCGCTCCCGCCGAGCACGTAGTGCCGCTGGCGCTCGAACACGAGAGCGGCCCCGAGGATTCCGAAGATCGCGCCCGAGGCGCCGACGGTGGGAGCGGTCGGCGTCCAGACGAGCGCCCCCGCGGAGCCGGCGAGCGCCGAGGCGAAGTACAGGGCAACGAAGCGAGCCCGTCCGAGGGCGGCCTCCATCGGCGACCCGATCCACCAGAGCATAAGCATGTTCATCCCGAGGTGGAGGAGGCTGCCGTGCAGGAAGGCGGCCGTGACGATTCGCCACCAGTCGCCGGCCGCGACCAACGGGCCGAACAGCAGCCAGTCGACGAACAGCGCGCCGCCGTTCTCGCCCAGGCTGGCCCCCTGCACCAGGTTGACGCCGAAGACGAAGATGTTCAGCCCGATCAGCACCGGCACGACGAGCGGTGCGGCGTCGCCGCGGGTGCCGCTGCGCAGGCCGGCGGGCATCCGCAGCCCGACGCCCCGCCGCTGCCCCGCGTGCTCGGGGCAGCGGACGCCGACCGGCGTGACGGTCATGCAATCGTGGCAGATCGGCCGCTCGCACTCGCCGCAGGAGAGGCCGGTCTCGCGGTCGGGATGCCGGTAGCAGGTCGCCACGCGATTAGCGTACCGCCGTGCCCGGCGACGCCCGTCCGCGCGTTCACGTGGCCTTCACTCCTGACGAGGCGGTCGCAGCGCGCGTCGCCGTGGTCGTCGACGTGCTCCGCGCCACGTCCACGATCGCGCAGGCGCTCGCCTCGGGCTACCGGCGCGTCTTCTGCTGCCGTGACGTAGAGGACGCGCGCGCGCTGCGCGACGCGCTCGGCGAGGGGCTGCTCGGCGGAGAGCGCCACGCCGTGCGGATCCCCGGCTTCGACGTGGGCGCGTCGCCGCGCGAGTTCCTCGAGCCGCGGGCCGAGACGGTGATCTTCTCGACGACGAACGGGACGCGAGCCGTGCTCGCGGCGGCGGCGGCCTGCGAGCTCGTGCTGCTAGGGAGCCTGCTGAACCTCGAGGCGGTGGCGGCGGCGGCAGGCGACGGCGGCGACGACGTCTGCGTCGTGTGCGCGGGCTTCCAGGGCACGTTCGCGCTCGACGACGCGTACTGCGCGGGGCGGATCGTGGCGCTCCTCCCCGGCGCGCGAACCGACGCCGCCGTCGCCTGCGAGGCGCTCGCGCGCGCCTTCCCGACGGCGCTCGACGGCCTCCACGCGCGCACGTACGGCCCGCCCGGGCTCGAGGACGACATCGCCTGGTGCGCGCGCGAGAACACCCTCGCCGTCGTTCCGCGGCTCGCGCGGATGTTCGACGGCGCGGCCGAGATCCTCGCGTAGTCGTCGCGGCTCGGACGGCGGCCGGTGCTCGCACGTCGGGCGCCGCTCGCCGCCCGCGCGTCCGCCGCCGCGCGAGGAGCGGTTGTCGCTTGACACCGAACATGCGTTCGTATAGAACGTGCGTTCCCATGATCGCGAGCATCATCGTGAAGGGCTTCGAGCTGCGCACCGCGCTCCGCCGGCGGCCGCGCCTGGCGACCGCGCCCGCGGCGCTGGCGCCGGGGCCCGGGACCGAGCCGGTGCTGGGACCCGTCACGGCGGCTGCCGAGGCGGCAGGCGTCCGGCCGGGGATGCGGTTGGGGGAGGCGCTCGCGACCTGCCCGTCGCTGGTGCTCGTCGAGCCCGACCCTGCGGGCGCCGAGCAGGCGTGGGAGGCGATCCTCCGCCGGCTCGAGGACGCGGGCTTCGCCGTCGATCCGGCCGAGCCCGGCTGCGTCTACTTCGAGACGCGCGGCGTCGAGCGGCTGTACGGGGGCGTCGAGCGGGCGCTCGAGCGGGCGCTCGCGGCCGTCGGGCCGGAATGGGACGCCTCCGCCGGCGCGGCCGAGCGGCGGTTCGCCGCGCTCGCGGCCGCGGGCGTCGCGCGCGCCGGTCAGGTCCTGATCGTGTCGGACGAGCGGACGGCCGAGTTCCTGGCGCCGCTGCCGGTCGACCTCCTGCCGGTCGGCGAGGAGGAGCAGCAGGAGCTGCGCGAGCTGGGCGTGCGCCGCCTCGGCCAGCTTGCCGCGCTCCCCGGCGGCGCGGTGGCGGAGCGCCTCGGCCGGGAGGGCGGGCGGGCATGGCGCCTCGCCCGGGGCGGAAGGCGGCGGCGCGTGCGCGGCCGGCGGCCGCCCGCCGAGATCGTCGAGTCGCTCGAGTTCCCGGAAGCGGTCGGCAACGAGCTCACCCTGCGGCGCGCGCTCGGCGCTGTCGTCGAGCGCGCGCTCGCGCGGCCGGAGCGCGGCGGCCGGCTCGTCCGCAAGGTCGCCCTCGCGGCCCGCCTGGTCGGCGGCGGCTCGTGGCGGCGGACGCTCACCCTGCGCGAGGCCGATGCCGACGCCGAGCGGCTGCGGGTGGCGCTCGCGCCGCGACTCGCCGAGCTTCCCGCGCCCGTGCTCGAGCTGCGCCTCGAGCTGGTCGAGCTGTCGGCGTCGGTGGGGCGCCAGCTCGAGCTGGTCAAGCCGGCCGGGGCCGAGCGGCGCGGCCGGCTGAAGGACGGCCTCCGCCAGGTGCGGGCGAGCACAGGCGGGGGGTCGGTGTGCTCCGTCGTGGAGGTCGCTCCGTGGTCGCGCATTCCCGAGGCTCGGGCGCTGTTCGTCCCGCGGGACGAGTAACGGCGGTCAATGCGCCGCGGCGCGCGCTCGTCGAGGCAGCGGTCGACGGCTCGCCGCGTCGCGTGAACCGCCAGGGCGTCGCGCTCGTGCGCGAGGAGTGGCGGGTGGTCGACCGCTGGTGGACGGAGGAGCCCGTCAGCCGGCGCTACTTCGAGGTCGTGCTCGAGACCGGCGAGAACACGGTCGTCTACCGCGACGAGGAGCGAGGCGCGTGGTTCTCGCAGCGAGGCGCATAGCGGCTCCGCGACATCTCGCTGGGGGAACCTCCCGGTTCCCCCGGACCCCCTCCACTGGTCCGCTAACGCGGACAGGCGGCTGCGCCGCCGGACGAAAGCTCGCGCTTCGCGCTTCCGCTTTCGTCCGGCTGCTACCGGATCGTCGCCCCGGATGCGTGGCGGAGGCGGTCGACGAATCCCGCCCCCGGTGCGTGCACGTTGAGCAGCCGCGCCCGAGTAGGCCCCGGCTTGCCGAACCGGTGCTCGACGCCGATCGGCGCGGCGACGAACATCCCGGGCCCGCCGGTGAACGTCGTGCCCTCGACGGTGAACTCGATCTCGCCTTCGAGGACGTAGAAGGAGTCGGTGTGGTCGTCGTGCGTGTGGAGGTCCGGGCCGGTGAAGTGCCCGTCGAGCTCGAACTCCAGCACGCCGAGCTCGGGAAGCTCGGCCTTCACGGTCGCGACGCGGTTGCGCTGCGTGAGCCGCTCACCCTCGCCGGGGAGGCGGACGATCGCCTCCGTCGCCGGCCGGCGGCCGTCCGCCGGCGGCGGCGACACGTCGAGCGGCTCGCGCGGCTCGCGGCCGTCGCGTCGCGCCCGCCGAGACTCCGCGAAGCCGCCGTCGGGCGCGTGGAGGTTGAGCCAGCGGGCGCCGTCGGCGCTCACGACCGAGAACCCGTGGACGACGCCGGGCGGCGCGACGACGAACGAGCCGGCAGGGAGGTGGACGGTCTCGTCCGCAACGCGGAACTCGAGCTCGCCCTTGAGGACGTAGAACGCGTCGCTGTGCCGCTCGTGGACGTGCGGCCGGACCGCCTCGCCGCGCGGGTACGCGGACTCGAGCAGCGAGAGCGGCGGCAGCGCCGCCTTGAGCAGGTACTCGGCCTCGTCGGAGAGCGACTCGCCCTCGCCGGACGCCCGCACGATCGGCTCAGCACGCATGGCTGAATCGCCTCCCGGGCGAAGCGACGGGACGAACCTCGACCCGCGAAAAGCGCGACCCACGGGTCGGGCTCGAACCGCCGCAGCGCGGCACTTTTCGCGGCGATACACCGAGCTGCACTGCCACTCAGCGTATTCGTTCCTCGACGGCGCCTCGCTTCCGGAGGAGCTCGCGCTGCGCGCAGCCGAGCTGGGCTACGAGGCCCTCGCGCTGACCGACCACGACGGCGTCTACGGCTCGCTCGAGTTCGCGCACGCGGCCAAGGCCGTCGGCGTGCGTCCGATCACCGGCGCGGAGGTCACGCTCGCCGGCGGGGCGCACGTGACGCTGCTCGTCGAGGACGCGCGCGGCTACGCGAACCTGTGCCGGCTGCTCACGCGGGCGCACGAGGGAACGCGACCGGCCGCGAAGCGGCCTGTCCGCGACGGCGGCCCAGGGGAGGGGGTCTGGGGGATCCGGGAGGTTCCCCCGGCTACCCGGCGCAGCATTCCGCCGCTCCAGCCGGCGCTCCCCCTCGAGACGCTGCTCGATCACGAGGACGGCCTGGTGTGCCTCTCGGGGTGCGCGAGGAGCGGCGTGGGCGTGCTCGACGCGAACGCGGCGGTGCGCCTGGCGGCGGCGTTCGGCGACCGGTTCTACGTGGAGCTGCAGCGGCCGTACGAGCGCGGGGATGCGCGGCGCAACGCAGCTCTGCGGGACCTCGCCGCGGCGCTCGGCGCCGCGACCGTGGTCACCGGCGACGTGCACGCGCACCACCCGCGGCGGACCCGGCTGCAGGACGTCCTCGTGGCAGTTCGGAACCGCACCTCGCTCGAGGGCTGCGACCGTGAGCGGCGGGGGAACCACGAGGCGGTCCTGCTGTCCGCCGGGGAGGTCGCGGAGCGCTTCCCCCAGGATCGCGACGCGGTGGTGCGGACCGCGGAGCTGGCCGACCGGCTGCGCTTCGACCTCACCGAGGACCTCGGGTACATGTATCCCGACTTCTCGGACGGTCGCGAGCCCGCGATCGTCCAGCTCCGCCGCGTCTGCGACCGCGCGTTCGCCGAGCGCTACGCCGGCGCGAACGGACACAAGAAGCGGGCACGGGAGCGGCTCGACGAGGAGCTCGCACTGATCGACGAGCTGCGCCTCGCCGGCTTCTTCCTCCTGCACTGGGAGGTGCTCGAGCTCGCGCGGGAGGTCGCCCGCGAGGTGCGGGGCGACAGCGCGGCGCGGCAGCTCCTCCCCCCGGGGCGCGGCCGCGGGAGCTCGGTCGGCTCGATCGTCTGCTACCTGACCGGCCTCTCGCACGTCGACCCCGTGGCCGCGGAGCTGTCGCTCGGCCGCTTCCTCAACCGGGAGCTGGCCGGAGTCCCCGACATCGACCTCGACTTCCCGCGCGACATCCGCGAGAAGCTGATCGTCCGCCTGACGGAGAAGTACGGCCGCGACCACGCCGCGCTCGTCGCCAGCTTCGCCACCTACCGCTCGCGCGGCGCGATCCGCGAC
>JACVRR010000044.1 GCA_014534345.1 Thermoleophilia bacterium
CGCCGGCGGCGCCCACCCAGGTGACGGCCGGCCCCGAGACCGCGAGCCCGGAGTCGGACCCGGCGTCCGCGCCGCCGCCGGCCCGGCACGGCAACGTGGTCTCGATCGCGATGCAGTATCTCGGCGTCCCCTACCGCTGGGGCGGGGCCTCGCCGTCGACCGGGTTCGACTGCTCCGGCCTCGTCATGTACGTGTTCGCGCAGGTCGGCATCTCCCTCCCGCACAGCACGTACGCCCTCTGGGGCATGGGCTCACCGGTCGGGCGCAGCCAACTCCAGCCGGGCGACCTCGTCTTCTTCAACGGCCTCGGCCACATGGGGATCTACATCGGCGGCAACCAGATGATCCACGCGCCGCGGACGGGCGACGTCGTCAAGATCTCCTCGCTGGCCGGCTGGTACTCGTCGAGCTACGTGGGCGCGCGGCGGATCGGCTGACGCCGGCACGCCGACGAGGCGAACGGCGTACCCCGCCGGGCCGCTGGCGCCGTTACGAGTAGAGCGCCTCGATCTCCGCCGCGAAGTGCTGCTCGCAGACGCGGCGGCGGACCTTCATCGTCGGCGTGAGCTCGCCGTCCTCCTGGGAAAAGTCGCGCGGGAGGACCCTGAATCGCTTCACTTGCTCGACGCGGCCGCGCTCCCGGTTCGCGCGGTCGACGACCTCCTGGATCAACCCCCGCACGTCGTCGCTCGCCGCCAGCTCCGCGGAGGAGCCCGTGAGCCCGCGCTCCTCCGCCCAGCGCCGGACCTCCGGCTCGTCCAGGGTGACCAGCGCGGCGACGTAGGGCCGCCGGTCGCCGACGACGAGCGCCTGCGACACGTACTTCGAGGTCTTCAGGTCGGTCTCGATGTTCTGCGGTGAGACGTTCTTCCCGCCCGCGGTCACGAGGATGTCCTTCTTGCGGTCGGTGATCCGCAGGAAGCCGTCGGGGTCGAGCTCGCCGACGTCGCCCGTGCGCAGCCACCCGTCCTCGGTGAGCGCCGCCAGCGTCGCCTCCTCCTCGCGGTAGTAGCCCGCGAACACGTTGTCGCCGCGGATCAGGATCTCGCCGTCCTCGTCGATCCGCACCTCGACGCCCGGGAGAGGCCGCCCGACCGTGCCGAAGCGGTAGCGGCTCGGCCGGTTGACCGAGCAGCCCGACGACGACTCTGTCAGCCCGTAGCCCTCGAGCACGAGGATGTCGAGCGCGTGGAAGAACTCGAGGATCTGGGCGGCGATCGGGGCGGCCCCGGAGATCCCGTAGCGCAGCCGCCCGCCGAGCCGCGCCTTCACCTTGGAGTAGACCAGGCGGTCGGCGAGCCGGTGCTGGAACGCGAGCCCGCGCGGAACCGCGCGATCCTCCCGGCGGAGCGCGCTGACGCGCCGGCCAACCGCGAGCGCCCAGTCGATCAGCCGCCGCTTCACGCCCGTCGCCGCGTCGAACTGCGCCACGACGGCGGCGTGGACCTTCTCGTACACGCGCGGGACGCTCGGCATCGAGGTCGGACGGACCGCCTGCGCGGCGTCGGCGATACGCGTCATGTCGGGGAGGAACGCGACCGTGTACCCGATCGCGGCCCCCGCGTAGAGGACGAGTTGCGCGTAGGAGTGGGCGAGGGGGAGGAAGAGCAGGAACACGTCGCCCGGCTGGTTCAGCTCGCGCATCTCGTCCAGCGCGTCCACGACCGCGACGTAGTTCCGCTGCAGGAGAACGCATCCCTTCGGCGGCCCGGTCGTCCCCGAGGTGTAGACGATCATCAGCACGTCTTCCTCGGACAACGCCGCGAGCGCCTCGCCCACCGCCTGCGGGTGCTCCTCGCGGTGCGCCCGCCCGCGCTCGGCCAGCGCGTCGAGGTCCGGGAACGTCAGCAGGTGGTCGAGGGGCGCAACCTCGCGTACCGACTCGAGCTTCGCCCGCTGCACGTCGTCCTCGACGACCGCGACCTTCGTCCCCGAGTGGGAGAGGATGTAGCCGCAGTCGCGCGCGGAGCTGGTCGGGTAGAGCGGCACGACGACGACGCCGACCAGGTTGGCGGCGAGGTCGACGAGCGCCCACTCCAGGCGCGTCGCGCCCAGCAGCGCGAGCCGGTCGCCCTTGCGGAGCCCCAGCGCGAGCAGCCCGTGCGCCAGCTCGTCGACGCGCCGGTCGGCGTCCTGCCACGAAACGGGCCGCCAGCCGTCGTCGCGCTCGACCAGGTAGGCGGGGTCGGCGCGCCCCGCGGAGACGGCGTCTCGCCAGACGCGCCCGATCGTCCGCGCTCGCTCGCTCGGGACGCGGGCTGCGGCGGCCTGCGGAGTGGCCTCCGTCGCCATTGGCACCAAGCTTACGGTCTCCGCGGCTGCGACGAGACCCGGACGGCGCTCCGCGACTCGGTGACCCGCGCTCGACGCGCGCCCGGCGTGCAGGGAAGCCGTCCCCGAGAGGGAAATCGCGGGGTCCAACTAGAATCGCGGGAGCGGCCCATGCGCACCATCTGGAACGGCTCGATCAGCTTCGGCCTCGTCAACATCCCGATCGGGCTGGGCGTGGCCACCCAGCGGTCCGACGTCGCCTTCCGGACGCTCCACGCCGAGTGCGGCACTCCGATCAAGCAGAAGCGCTGGTGCCCGCTGCACGAGCGCGACGTCGACGGCGACGAGCTGGTGAAGGGCTGGGAGTTCAGCAAGGGCCAGTACGTGATCGTCGACGAGGCCGACCTCGAGGCGGTCGCGCTGCAGCGGTCGCAGTCGATCGACATCGTCCGCTTCGTCGAGGCGGCGCACGTCGACCCGCTCTACTTCGAGCGCACCTACTACCTCGCGCCCGCGCAGGCGCCCGCCCAGCGGCGGCCGTACGTGCTGCTGCTCGAGGCGATGAAGGCGAGCGGCATGGCGGCGGTCGGCAAGTTCGTGCTCTGGGGCAAGGAGAACCTGTGCCTGATCCGGCCGCTCGGCGACTCGCTGGCGCTGCAGACGCTCTACTTCGCGGAGGACGTGCGATCGCGCGCCGAGATCGAGGAGGCCGTGGCGGCCACGGAGGTCAAGGGGCCGGAGCTCGATCTCGCGCGCCAGGTGATCGCGAGCCTGGTCGGCGAGTGGGTGCCCGAGGAGTTCGAGAACGACTACCGGCGCGACCTGCGCGCGATGCTCGAGGCGAAGCTGGCCGGCCAGGAGATCGCGCGGCCCGAGCCGGTGCCCGAGACGCCGGTCGTCGACCTGATGGAGGCGCTGCGCCGGAGCGTCGCCGAGGCGCGCGGCCGGAAGCCCGCCGGCACGAAGGACGGCAAGGCGGCGAAGAAGCCGGCGCGCTCGCGCGCCAAGGCGAAGTCATCCTAGGGCGACCAGCCCGGCGAGGGTCAAGGGTCGAGATCGTCGTCCCCGAGGCGGGCGGCGCGCGCGGTCGACGAGCGCGCCGCGGAGCGGAACGAGCCACCCGCCACGGTCGCCCGCTCGTCGTCGGGCAGCCCGTCGAAGGTGCGCTCGAGCGGCTCCTCGCGCCCGGGGAAGGACGACCAGCGCTCGTCGAAGCTGCGGAACGGCTCGCCCACGGTGGGGCGAGCGGTCCTAGGAGGTGGACGCGGCCGGCTTGCGCCCCAACGCCTCGAGCTGCGCTGCGAACAGGGTCTTGTCGATCTTCCCCTGGTAGATCGGCACGCCCTCCTGGATGCAGACCCGGATCACTTCCTCGCGGTCGATCCCGAGCTCCTTCGCCAGCTCCTCAGGCGTCAGGTGGTTCGCCATCCGGCCCTCCTCGTTCGGTGGTAAAAGAAAGCCCGTCGCGCACACGGCTCGACGGGCCGGAACTCTTCCTTGGTTGTCGCGGGAATCAACGCTCCCGCCCTCCCCGGACAGGCATCGGGCCCAGCATAGACTCGCCGCCGTGCGGGTGGCAAACCGAAGACGCGACGCCGCGCTGCTGGAGGGGTTCGAGCCCCGCTTCGCAGACGTGAAAGCGGTGCGGATGCGGTACTTCGTCGCGGGCGAGGGGCCGCCGCTCGTCCTCGTCCATGGACTGTCGGGCGCGGCGGCGAACTGGCGCGAGCTCGCTCCGCGGCTCGCGCGCCGCTGCCGGGTGCTCGTCCCCGATCTCCCCGGCCACGGCGGCTCGGGCGGCCTCCCGGCCGCGCCGAGCCTGGACGCGTACGCGGAGCGCCTGCACGGTGTCGCCGCGCGCGAGGGCATGTTGCCGGCCGCGGTCGTCGGCCACTCGCTCGGCGGCGTGATCGGCCTGCGCTGGGCGATCCGCCGGACGGACGACGTGTCGGCGCTCGTCCTCGCCGGCGCGGCGGGGATCGGCAGCGCGACCCGCTGGGCGCAGTTCTGGGTCGCCCTCCTCGGGCTGACGCGGCCGTCCAAGGCGGTCGCCCCGCTGCGCCGTTCGATCGCGGCTCACGGGGCGCTCCGCCGCGCGGTCTTCACGCGCTGGCAGGTGTCGGACCCCCTGTCGCTGACGGCTCGGGCGATCGAGGCGCTGCTCGTGGCCACGCCGCTCCACGTCGACGTGGTCAGCGCCGGGTCGGCGCTCGTCGCCGACGACCCGCGCGACGACCTCGCGCGGGTCGCGTGCCCGACGCTCGTCGTGTGGGGTGCGCGCGACCGGCAGGTGCCGATCGACGACGCCTACGAATACGCGCGCCGCCTCGGTGCGCCGCTGCGGGTGATCGCCGACTGCGGCCACCTGCTGATCGTCGAGCGGCCCGAGGCGTGCCTCGACGCGATCGAGGGCTTCCTGCGGGGGATCAGACCGGGTTCGGGATCTCGATGAACTCCCACTCCAGCCCGAAGCGCTCGGCGACGTGCCGCGTGAGCGCCTGCACGCCGAGGCGCTCGGTGGCGTAGTGGCCGGCGGCGAGGAAGTGCAGTCCTAGCTCCTTCGCCGTGTGCAGGGACGGCTCCTCCGGCTCGCCGGTGACGAACGCGTCGTAGCCCTCGCGGGCGGCGTCGACGAGGTACTTCCCACCGCCGCCGGTGACGACGGCCACGCGCTCGATCCGGGCGGGCCCGTGGGCGAACACGAGCGGGTCGCGGGCCAGGACGTCGCGCGCGCGCGAGGCGAGGCCGCCGGCGGGGCACGGCTCGCGGAGGCGGCCGCCGACGCCGATCCCCGCAAACGTCGCGTCGACGTCGATGCCGAGCGCACGCGCGAGCAGTGCGTTGTTGCCGACCTCCGGGTGCGCGTCGAGCGCGAGGTGGTACGCCGCCAGCGTCAGGTCGGCCGCGAACAGCGCCTCCAGCCGCCGGCGCATCCGCTCGTCCACCACGCGCGAGTCGTTGTTCCAGAACAGGCCGTGGTGGACGACCAGGAGCTGCGCTTCCGCCGCCGCCGCGCGCTCGAAGAGCTCGAGCGACGCCGAGACGCCCGCGGCCACCTTCCGCACCTCGCGCGCCCCCGCCACCTGCATCCCCATCGGCCCGTAGTCGTCGAACGCCCCGAGGTCGAGGAGCTCCGCCGCGTACTCGAGGATCGCGTCCCGGTCGGCCACCGCCGGCGATTCTAGGAGCGCCGGACGCCGCCCGGCCGCCGTCCAGGGGACTGTCCTCGAGACAGCTCCGGCGCGGACGCCTGCGAGGGACAGGTCGCGGGGGACTGTCCCCCAGACATGTCCGTAGCGGCCGAGTCGCGGGGACTGTCCCCCAGACATGTCCGTAGCGGCCATGGCGGGTATCGGCCCGTACGCCGCACGGAGGCGTTCGCTCAGCGCGGTCCGGCGCCCCCCGGCCCCTGGGGGCCGGCCGTCGCGAGGCGACTTCCGAAGTGGCCCGTCCCGTGCGAAGCCCGGGTTCCGTTACGCCGGGTGTGCCAGCGAGGGGGGCTCGTGGGGGGAGCTTGCTCCCCCCGCGTTAATCGGGGTGCCCAGATTTGAACTGGGGACCTCTCCGACCCGAACGGAGCGCGCTACCAGGCTGCGCCACACCCCGAGCGACACGAAGCGTAGCGGCTTTCACACTCTCGGCACACTTGCCGCCGCCGCGTCCGGTACGTTATCTAACGAGACAACGA
Source organism: Thermoleophilia bacterium (assembly GCA_014534345.1). Classification (GTDB taxonomy): domain Bacteria; phylum Actinomycetota; class Thermoleophilia; order Gaiellales; family Gaiellaceae; genus JACVRR01. Next base: position 5,960 of record JACVRR010000044.1, read on the forward strand.
AAGGGGAGCGAACGTGAACGTGGTGACGCTGATCGGGACGCTCGCGACGGACGTGGAGCTGCGCGAGCTCGGGGAGGACAGGAAGGTCGCGACCTTCCTCCTCGCGGTCGACCGGCAGAGCAAGGACGGAGGCGCCGACTTCATCCGCATCGCGGTCTGGAACCGCCAGGCCGAGGCGTGCTCGCGCTTTCTCGGCAAGGGCAAGCGGGTCGGGATCGACGGCCGCCTGCGGAGCCGCTCGTGGGAGGACGCGGACGGCAAGCGCAGGAGCATGGTCGAGGTGGCCGCGAACTCGGTCCAGTTCCTGTCGCCTCCGGACGGCGCGACCGGGGATCCCGCGGCCGGGCGGGCGCAGACGCCGTTCGAACCCGCCGCCGCGTAGCGGGCCGCCGACCCGGGGGTCTCTCCCGGCGTCTATCCTCGGCGCGATGGACCGGCTGCGGGTCGCGTGCGTGCAGATGACCAGCCGCGCCGACAAGGCGGCGAACCTGGAGACGGCGGAAGCCCTGGTCGCCCGCGCGGCATCGACGGGGGCCGACGTCGTCGTCCTTCCCGAGAAATGGAACCTGATCGGAGACGCAGAGGCGCTCCACGCCACCGCCGAGCCGCTCGCCGGCGGCGAGTCGGTCGACGCGATGGCGACCTGGGCGCGCACGCAGGCGGTGACGCTGGTCGGCGGGTCGATCACCGAGCGCCGGGAAGGGCGCGAGAAGCTCTCGAACACATCGCTCGTCTTCGCACCGGACGGCTCGCTCGCCGCGGTGTACCGGAAGATCCACCTATTCGACGTCGAGGTCGGCGGGCTCGTCTACCGTGAGTCGGAGGCCGAGGAGCACGGGGAGGAGCCGGTCGTCGCCGACGTCGACGGCTGGCCGATCGGCCTCTCGGTCTGCTACGACCTGCGCTTCCCGGAGCTCTACCGCATCCTCGCCCTCGAAGGGGCGCTGCTCGTCACCGTCCCGGCGAACTTCACGCTCTACACCGGCAAGGACCACTGGCACGTGCTGCTGCGGGCGCGGGCGATCGAGAACCAGCTGTACGTCGCGGCCGCCGCGCAGCTCGGCGAGGTGCAGCCCGGGAGGCACAGCTACGGTCGCTCGCTGATCGCCGACCCTTGGGGCGTCGTCGTCGCCCAGGCGCCCGACGAGGAGGGCGTGATCGCGGCCGAGCTCGACCGCGCGCGCCTGGAGGACGTCCGCGCGAAGCTGCCGTCGCTGCGGCACCGGCGGCACGCCGCGTACCGGTGGCCGGCACCGGTCTAGGCGCCCTCACGCACGCCGCGTGGGTCGAGCGCGTTCCCGACCTCGTCGCCGAGCGGCGGCGCGCGTGGGGCCTGCGCTTGGGCGCGCTGTACGTGGCGGGTGCGGCCGGGTACACCGTTCGCGCCGAGCTCCCGGACGGCGCGCCGGCGGTGCTCAAGCTCGTCTTCCCGCACCGAGAGTCGGAGCACGAGGCGGACGCGCTCGCGCTGTGGGACGGCGACGGCGCAGTGCGGCTGCTCGCCCGCGACCCCGACGGCCACGCGCTCCTGCTCGAGCGCTGCGAGCCTGGCACGCCTCTCGGCGCCGTCGGCGCCGACGCCGCGCTCGGCGCGATGGTCGGCCTGCTCCCGCGACTGTGGAAGCCGGCCGGCGCACCCTTCCGGCCACTGGCGGAGGAGGCCGAGTGGTGGGCAGACTCGCTCCCCGCTGCCTGGGAGCGCCTCGGCCGGCCGTTCCCGCGCCGCCTGCTCGAGCTCGCGCTCCACGCGCTCGCCGAGCTGCCGCCGACGCAGGGCGAGCAGGTCCTGCTGCACCAGGACCTGCACGCCGACAACGTGCTCGCCGCCGCGCGCGAGCCGTGGCTCGCGATCGATCCCAAGCCTCTCGTCGGCGAGCGCGAGTTCGGCGTCGCGGCGCTCGTTCGCGGGGGTGAGCTCGGGCACTCGCGGCATGACGTCGTCTACCGGCTCGACCGGCTCACCGCGGAGCTTGGCCTCGACCGCGAACGGGCTCGCCTGTGGGCGCTGGCGCAGACGCTGGCCTGGGCGTTCGACGACGACGAGTTCCACCCCGACCACGTCGAGATCGCCGGCTGGCTCGCGGACGCATGAGCCTCCGCGCAGTCCTCTTCGACGTCGACTTCACGCTCGCGCGGCCCGGCCCGGAGCTGAGTCCCGAGGCGTACCGGCGCGCGGGCGAGCGGCACGGCCTGGCCCTCGACCCCGCACGCTACGAGGACGCGCGCGTGGCGGCGATCGCGTCCCTGCAGCGCCATCCCGAGCTGCAGCACGACGAGGAGATCTGGGTCGCGTTCACCGAGCGGATCGTGCGCGGGATGGGCGGCGACGCGGACGCGGCGCACGTGGTGGCCGTCGAAATGACGGAGGCCTGGGCGAGACACGAGAACTTCGAGCTGTACGAGGATGTCCATCCAGTGCTCGACGAGCTCCGCGGCCTGGGGCTGCGGCTCGGGCTCGTCTCGAACACCGGCCGCGACCTCGACGAGTTCGTCGCGCACCACCGCCTCGCCGTGGACGCGGCCCTCGCGTCCGGCGCGCATGGCTGGACGAAGCCGCACCGTTCCATCTTCCTCGCCGTCCTGAGCGCGCTCGAGGTCGAGCCGGCGGAGGCGGCGATGGTCGGCGACTCGCCGCAGGACGACGTCGACGGGGCGCGCGCGCTCGGCATGCGGGCGTTCCTGATCGACCGCGCAGGCCGCCACGCCGAGTGGGAGGACGCGCTCCCGAGCCTGTACGCACTGCCGGCGGCGCTCGGGCTCGTGCGGCCCCGCTAGGCGCCGAGCTCCGCCCGCCAGGCCGCGGTGTGCTCGCCCAGCCCGGGCGCGCGGCCGCCGACCGGGCTGCCGAACTCGCGCGCCGCCTCGGCGAGCGTCGCGACGGGGCCGACGCAGACATCCTCGTGGTTGAACAGCTCGAGCCACGCCGCGAGCGGGCGCTGCGCGAAGACGCCGGCGAGGACATCCGCCAGCCGCGTCTGCGCGTCGGGGTCGTACTGCTCCGCAGCCAGCTCCGGGCGTCCCAGCAGCTCGCACAGGCGGCGGAAGAACTTCGGTTCGAGCGCCGCGACCGTGAGGTAGCGCCCGTCGGCAGCGGCGTAGACGCGGTAGCAGGCGAGGCCGCCCGTCAGCAGCCTGGCGATCGGCTCGCCGCCCAGCCGGTGCGCCGCGAGCGCGTGTGAGCCGTGCGTCATCGAGACGACGAGCCGCGCGCCTGCGCCCGTCCGCGCTCGCTCGAGCAGCGCCGCCAGGATCTCGGTGACGGCGCCGAGCGCCCCCGCCGCCAGGTCGGCGACGGGAACGGGCGGGAGCGCCGGCGCCGTGTCCTCGAGCACGCCGGCCCAGCCGAGGTAGTTGAGGTCGTGGCCCGCGCGGCGCCGGTGCCGCCCGTCCAACCCGAACCCCGTGAGCGAGCAGTACACCGTCCGCGTGGGGACGTCGCCCGGCCCGACGCCGAGCCGGCCGGCGACCCCGGGGCGGAAGCTCTCGACGACCACGTCCGCACGTGCGGACAGCGCGCGCCCGAGCCCGGCCTCTGCCTTCAGGTCGCAGACGACGGATTCCTTCCCGGCGTTCAGGGCGTCGTGCCACGCCGGCGCGGTCTGCCGCAGCGGGTCGCCGCCCGGAGGCTCGAGGCGGACGACCCGCGCTCCCAGCCGGAGCAGCTCGCGGGTCGCGAACGCGCCGGGGAGGTAGCGCGTCAGGTCGACGACGACCACGCCGGCGAGCGGCGTCACAACGCTCGCGCCGCGGCCTGCGGGCGCACCGGCAGCGAGTTGCGGCTGTCTTTCGCCTCCGACGTCCGTCGATCGTAGGTGGTGGGCGCAGCGATTGCTCCCGCTGGTATCGCCAAGGGATCGCGGCTTCCCGCCCCGTAGGATCGCGGCGTCCGTGCGCGTACGGTTTCTGAACCAGGCCGACGTTCGCCGGCTGCTCGATCTCGATCGTCTGATCGACGCGCTCGCGGGCGCGTTCGTGGAGCTGAGCGCGGGGCGGGCGTCAGTGCCCCCGCGGGTCGCGGCGTTCGCGCCCGGGGGCTTCCTCGGCGCGATGCCGGGCTACGTCGGCGGCGTCCTCGAGGCGAAGCTCGTGTCCGTGTTCCCGCGGAACGGGGGGCGCGGGGTGCCGACGCACCAGGCGCTGATCGTCCTCTTCGACGAGGAGACCGGCACGCCCGCATGCATGATGGACGGCACGCACGTTACGGCCGTCCGCACGGCCGCGGCGTCCGCGCTCGCGACGCGCGTGCTGGCGCGGGAGGACGCCCGCGTGCTCGCCGTGCTCGGCGCGGGCGTGCAGGCGCGGTCGCACCTCGAGGCGGTCACCCGGGTACGTCGCTTCTCGGAGGTCCGCGTGGCGAGCCGCACGCGGACGCGAGCCGACGCGCTCGCCGAGGCGTTCGGCGTGCGGGCGGTCGCGTCGTTCGAGGAGGCGGTCGGGGGCGCGGACGTCGTCTGCTCGTGCACCGACTCGCCGCGGCCGGTCCTCCGCCGCGACTGGCTCGCGCCGGGCGCGCACGTCACGTCCGTCGGCGCGGCGCGGGAGGGGCCCGAGCTCGACCCCGAGACGGTGACGGCGGGCGTGCTGGCGGTCGAGTCGCGCGTCGCGTTCGAGCCGTATCCGGCGGGGGCGCACGAGCTGCAGGGCCTCGACCCGAGCGCGGCGGTCGAGCTCGGCGAACTGCTCGCCGGGACGCGCCAGGGCCGGAGCTCGCCGGACGAGGTGACGGTCTACAAGTCGACGGGCCACGCGGTCGAGGACGCCGCCGCCGCGCGGCTGGTCTACGAGCGCGCGCTCGCGGCGGGGGTCGGCGCGGAGCTCGAGCTGTAGCCGAGTCCCGGCGGCCGTGTGGCAGGGACGGTCCCCCGCGACATGGCGGCCGCGGCCGTGTCGGAGGGACAGTCCCCGCGACACGTCCGGAACAGCCATGTCCCAGGGACAGTCCCTCGAACACGGCGCGGCCAGACCGTGCCGAAAGCGTGCCGATTGCTGCCGAACGCCCCGCGCGGCCGGTTGCGTCGCTACGTTCGCCGCATGCCCCGCCGCCCGAGAGGCGTCCTCCCGCCCTACGGCGTGTTCCACGGCACCGCGCGCGGCGTCGCACGCTCGGCGATCGTCCTCGACGACCACGACCGCGCGGCCTTCGCGCGCCGCCTCGCCGCGACCGTCACGCGCTTCAACTGGGTTCTCCACTCCTGGTGCCTGATGGACAACCACTTCCACCTGGTCATCCAGGCACTGCTCGAGCAGCTCTCGCGCGGGATGCACCACCTCAACTTCCGCCACGCCCAGCGCTTCAACGAGCGCCACGACCGCGTCGGCCACCTCTTCCAGGGGAGGTTCGAGGCGCGCGTGGTCACCGGCGACGAGCACCTCGCGGACGTGTGCCGCTACGTCGAGAACAACCCCGTCCGCGCCGGCCTGTGCGCGACCACCGAGGATTGGCCCTGGAGCAGCGCCCGGGCGCGAGCGCGCTCAGCCGCCGGTGACGACCGCGTCGCGGCGCTGGACGGGCGCGAGCGCCGGCGCCCACGAGGCGAGGGGCGAGACGGCGCCGTCGCGGCCGTTCAGCTCTCGGTACCCGAGCGCGTGCTCGGCCTGCATCAGCTTGTGGATCTCCGTCGTGCCCTCGTAGATGATCGGCGCGCGCGCGTTCCGGAAGTAGCGCTCGACTCCGTACTCGCCGGCGTACCCGTAGGAGCCGTGCACCTGGATGGCGAGATGGGCGGCACGAAACGCCGACTCGGTCGCGTGCCACTTGGCGAGCGACGTCTCGCGCGTGTTCCGCAGGCCCTCGTTCTTCATCCAGGCAGCCTGCATGACGAGGAGCTTGGAGGTCTCGTAGCCGAGCACGATCTCGGCGAGCATGTCCTGGACGAACTGGTAGCGCCCGATCGCCTGCCCGAAGGTCTCGCGCTCGCGCGCGTACGCGACCGACCGCTCGAGGCAGGCGCGGATGACACCGCACGCCCCTGCCGCGACCGTGAACCGCCCCTGGTCGAGTCCGTACATCGCGATCTCGAAGCCCTGGCCCTCGTCGCCGAGGCGGTTCTCGGCCGGCACCTCGACGTTCTCGAAGAACAGCTCGCCGGTCGACCCCGCCCAGATCCCGAGCTTGTTCGGGATGTCGCGCGTCGTCACGCCCGGCCACTCGCGCTCGACGACGAAGGCGGTGATCCCGCGGTGCCGCGCGGCGGGGTCGGTCTTCGCGAACACGAGCTCGTGGTCCGCGACCGACGCATACGAGATCCAGTTCTTCTGCCCGTTGAGGAGGTAGACGCCCCCCTCGCGCCTCGCGGTCGAGCGCATGGCGGCAACGTCCGACCCCGCCCCCGGCTCGGTCAGCCCGAAACAGCCGAGCCGCTCGCCGCGCGCCTGGGGGACGAGGTAGCGCTGCTTCTGATCCTCGGTCCCGTAGCGCAGCAGCGCGAGCGAGTTCAACCCCACGTGGACGGAGATGAGCGTCCGGAAGGCCGCCTCGCCGCGCTCGATCTCCTCGCACGCGAGCGCCTCGGCGACGAAGTCGAGCCCCGCGCCGCCGTACTCCTCGGGGACGACGATCCCGAGCAGCCCCAACTCGGCCATGCCCTCGATCACGTCGAGGTCGAGATGGTGGTTCGCGTCGTTCTCGACGGCGTTCGGGAGGATGCGCTCGTCGACAAACGCCCGGACGGTGTCCTGGAGCAGCCGTTGCTCGTCCGTCAGCGCGAAGTCCACGCGCGGGAGGCTACAGCGCGGCCCCGACCCGGCGGAAGGACGAGGCGGCACCCGTGCGCCACCCGGGCGCGCCAGCTTGGGGGGCCCCGGCGGCCGAGCGCGCGCAGCGAGCGGCGTTCGCCCGCGCCGCTAGAGTCGCAGCCTGCCCGCGCCCCGCCTGTCTCGCCGCGCTCGCCGCGTCCCCCGCGTCCGGCTCGGGCTGCGCGCGGCCGCCGCGCTCGCGGCCGGCGTCGCGCTGGCGGCCGCGCTCGGGTTCGCCTTCGCGGGCTCCTCCCAGCGGCTCGCCGCCGGCGTTCGTGTGGCCGGCGTGCCCGTCGGCGGCCTGACCGCACAGGAGGCGCGCGGGCTGCTCGAGCGGCGCGCCGAGCGGCTCGAGCGCGTTCCGGTGACGTTCGTCGCCGCCGGCGAGGAGGTGCGGCTGACGCCCGCGCAGCTGGGCGTCGAGGTGGACTGGGCCTCGGCGGTCGACGCCGCGCGGCGCGAGGCGGATGGGTTCGGGCCCGTGCGCGGCCTGCGCCGGCTGGAGACGCGCGTGTTCGGCGCCGAGATCGAGCCGCCCGCCCGCGTGTCGGCGAGCGTGCTCCGCTTCGTCCTCCACCGGATCGGCGAGCGCGTTCGCCGCGCGCCCCGCGAGAGCGCGATCGTCCTCCGCGGCCTGCGTCCCGAGCTCGTGCCGCCGCGTCGCGGCCGGTCGCTGGAACGGCGCGCGGCCGAGACGGCGATCGTGCGCACGCTCGCGCGCCTGACGCGCAACGGGCCCGTCCGGCTGCCGGTGCGCGTCGACGAGCCGGCGGTGACGATGCGAGAGCTACGGCCGGCGCTCGCCGAGGTGCGCATTGCCGTCTCCGCGCCCGTCCGCCTGCGACTCGGCCCGACGCGGTGGCGGCTGCGGCGCTGGCGCGTCGCCGAGCTTCTGCTGCTCCCGAGCGGGGGGCGGACGACGCTCGAGATCGGCGGTCCGGGAACGCGCCGCCTGTTCGCCCGTCTGCGGCGCCGCGTCGACCGGCCGGCGCGCGAGGCCGACTTCGTCGCCCGCTCGGACGGAACTGTCGTCGTCACGCCGTCGGCGCCCGGACGCGCGCTCGACGACGAGGCGACGCGCGGCTCGCTGCTGGCCGCGGCGACCTCGCGGACGGCGCGGGTCGCGCGCGTGCGGGTCCGCTCCGTGGCCCCGCAGCTGACGACCGCCGAGGCGCGCGCGCTCGGCGTCACGCGAGTCCTCGCCACCTACAGCACTGTGTACGCCGGCACCCCTGACCGGACCCGTAACCTGCAGCTCGCCGTCTCGCTCCTCGACCGGACGGTCGTCCCCCCGGGCGGGACCTTCTCGCTCAACGCCGTGGTCGGCCCGCGGACGCTCGAGCGCGGCTTCCGGCCCGCGCCGGTCATCGTCGGCGACGAGTACCAGGAGGGCGTCGGCGGCGGCGTCTCGCAGGTTGCCACGACCGTGTTCAACGCTGCCTGGGAGGCGGGGCTGCGGATCCTCGAGCGCCATCCGCACTCGCTGTACATCAGCCGCTACCCGCTGGGCCGCGACGCCACCGTCAACTACCCCGACCTCGACCTGCGGTTCGCCAACGACACCGGCCGCGCGATCGTCGTGCGCGGCTTCGCGGGCGCGAGCGGGATCACGATCGCGCTCTACGGCCGAGCCACCGGCCGGCACGTGGTGAGCGAGCCTGGGCCGCTCGTCGCCACAGGCGCGGTGCCGGTCGAGATGGTCCGCGACGCGTCCCTTCCCGCGGGGACGGCCGTCGTCGAGGAGGAGGGCGCGCCGCCGCAGTCGGTCGCGGTCGTCCGGGTCGTCTACGACCGGCAGGGGAAGGCGCTCAGGCGCGAAACCTGGCGCACGAGCTACCGCGGCGAGGACCGCGTCCTTCGGGTCGGGACGCAGCCGAAGCCCGAGCCGCGGCCCGAGCGGCCGAAGGGCGAGGAGAAGCAGCGGACTCAGACGACGACGACCGAGACCGAGCGCGAGCCTACGCCTCCTCCGCCCGCCGGATCGCGTCCCTGAGCCAATCGGGCACCCGCGTCGGGCGGAACGTGCGCGAGTCGACGCACGCATGGCCGGTCCACCCGTCGCCGATCCGTATGCCGTCGCGCTCGAGCGCGTACTCGTAGCGGAAGCGCGCTCCCCGCACATCGACGCAGCGGGCGTGGATGCGGACGGCCTCGTCGAAGCGCGCGGGCGTGCCGTAGCGGACATGCGCCTCGGTGACGAGCGCCTCGATCCCCTGGTCGCGCAGCGCCTGGTAGCCGCCCGCGTGCCGGGCGAGGTACTCGACGCGCGCGAGCTCGAACCAGACGAGGTAGTTCGCGTGGTGCGCGATCCCCTGCGCGTCCGTCTCGGCGAAGCGCACGCGCACCTCGGTCGCGAAGCGGTACCCGTCCACGGCGGAACCTTCCCAGAGCGGCGTACACTCGGTCGCGTGGACCGGGCCGGGGTCGAGCGCCTGGCGGCGCTGCTGCTCGAGCGCCAGCCCGCGGTCGCGCTCACCGGCGCCGGGATCTCGACCGAGAGCGGGATTCCCGACTTCCGCTCTCCCGGCGGCCTGTGGGCGAAGTTCGACCCTCTGGAGTACGGGTCGATCGACGCGTTCCGCGACGACCCGGAGAAGGTCTGGCGCTTCTACGCGCCGCGCTTCGCGGTCCTGACGGAGGCGCAGCCCAACGAGGGCCACCACGCGCTCGCCGAGCTGGAGCGGCGCGGGCTGCTGCGCGCGGTCGTGACGCAGAACATCGACCTGCTGCACGCCCGCGCGGGCAGCGCCGAGGTGGTCGAGGTGCACGGCTCGATCGCGACCTCGAGCTGCCCGCGGTGCGGCCTGCGGCACACGCTCGGGCAGGTCCTCCCAATGGTCGCCGACGGTGTCCCCCGGTGCACTGCGTGCGCGGCGGTGCTCAAGCCCGACGTGGTCTTCTTCGGCGAGCCGCTGCCGCCGGCGGCGATGGCGCGGACCTCGGCGCTCGCGCGGGAGGCGCGGCTGCTGCTCGTCGTCGGCTCGTCGCTCGAGGTGTATCCGGTCGCCGGCCTGCCGTTCGCGACGCTGGCGGCGGGCGGCACCCTCGCGATCGTCAACCGCGGCCCCACGCCGGCCGACGACGACGCCGAGGTCCGGATCGACGGCGCGGCGGGGAGCGTCCTGGCCGCCGTGCTGGACGAAGTCGAGCGGCGCTCGGCTCGGCCGCTCCGCCATGGCTCCGCGTAACTACGCTTCGGCGACGACGCGAACGAAAGGCGGTGCGATGACGGGCAAGGATCTGCTGACCAGGCTGGCCGACGCGGGCGAGGAGGCGATCGCGAAGCTGGCCGAGTCTCCGGGCGCCGACCGCTTCCTGGCCGCGGTCGGGGGGCTGCGCGACCGGGTGGACGAGCTGCAGCGGCGCGTGCGGGGGATCGAGGACCTCGAGCGGCGCGTCGCCGCGCTCGAGGCCCGGCTGGCGCAGCCGCCGGCGACGACCTCGCCTCCTCCCGAGGCGGCGGGGATCGGCGACGTGCCGACGCCGACGACCGCTCCCACGCCGCCGACGGCGGCTCCGCCGGCCGGGACGGCGACGACGCCC